>VGPU01000006.1 GCA_016882525.1 Cyanobacteria bacterium M_surface_10_m2_119
GCCAGAAGGCGGGCTCCAGGGGGTTGTCGCCCAGGCGCCACACTTCGGGCTGCAGGCCCAGCCCGATCAGGCCGACCCAGCAGAGGAGGGCGAAGCAGGCCCGATAGGCCGCGGCCCGCACCCGCCGCAGGCAGGCCAGGCTCACCGCCGTTCCCAGGGCCACCAGGGCCAGCAGCCCCAGGCGGCCCGCCTCGCCGGTGAGGGACGCCGGAGCCACCTTGGTGCCGATCACCACGACCAGTGCGATCAGCACAGAACCCACCACGGTGGAGGTGAGCCAACGGCCGAGATCGGCGTGGTCCTGGCCGGTCTGGGGGGGGAGCTTGGCCTGGCCGAGGCGCCGGGCCCGGGCCTGGAGCCCGAGGCGTGCGGCCATCCCCAGCAGGGGATAGACGAGCACCACGGCGGCCACCGGGTGGATCAGCCAGAGCCAGTCGATCGTCTGCATGGAGGCCAGCAGCCCATGTTCAGGGATTCTGTCCAAGCTCGGTGGCCGCTGCAGGGTGGGGTGCCACCCGGTCGGTTCTCCGTATCCAGCGCCACCCCCACCGGGGCCGGGATCGGCCAAGGATGCCCCCGGAAAGAGAGCGACACCCCATGCGCGAGGTCGTGTTTCACGTGCTGGTCGATCGGCCCGGGCACCTGGAGGCCAGGGCTCCATGGCCTCCCCTCGCCATCGCAGCCCCCAGCTTTGAGGAGCTGCAGCATGAGGCGCGCGAAGCCCTGATCGAGCACTTCGGTGCTGCCCATGGCGCCTATCGGGTCCGGCTGCAACGTCAGCCCTCCGCCCCGATCAGCCCCCTGCGGTCGGGATCTGTCCCGCCGGAGGGCGGGAGGCGATCGGTGCCCATCGACACGTCGCCAATGCTGCAAGGGCATGTAGCTTTTGTCACATCGCTCGTCGGTGATCCCCCATGACCGCCTTCTCGCAGGCTGCCCATTCCCCGGTGGCGACCGGGCCGGCGGGTCGGGCGATGGCCCAGCCGATGGACTCGGCGCTCCTGGAGGGCCTTCAAGACCACATCACCATGGAGCGCCAGGCCAGTGCCGCCTACTTCGCCATGGCCCTCTGGTTCGCCGAGCGCGAGTTGCGCGGCTTTGCTCACTTCTTCAAGCATGAGGCCGCCGGTGAGCAGGCCCATGCCGCCACTGTTGCCGACTACCTGATCGCCCGGGGCCAGACCGTGGTGCTCCAGGATGTGACCGCCCCGCGCCAGGACTGGGGATCCGCCGAGGAGATCCTGGCGGCCTCGTTCCAGATGGAGGCCGATGTGACCACCTCCCTTCAGCAGCTCTATGCCCAGGCGGAGCGGGCCTCGGACACGCGAACCACGGTGTTTCTCGATCCGATGATCGATGGCCAGGTGGCTGCCGAACATCAGTTCGCCCACCTGCTGGGACGGGTGCGTTTCTGCCAGGGGCAACCGGCCGCCCTGTTGATCGTGGATGGGGAGCTCAGCGACGGCCAGCACGATCCCGCCAAGCTCGCCTGAGCGGCCCAGCCGGACCCTCAGCTGAAGGCGATCACGCGGTTGCGCCCGTGTTGTTTGGCCTCATACATCGCCTGATCGGCCCGGTCCACCACCGCATCCATCGATTCGTCCGCTTCCAGCAGGGTGACACCGATCGAGAGCGTGGGCTGCACCGTGCCGGTGGGCAGGGTGTGCGGGGTCTGCACGCTGCGGTGGATTTTTGGGCCAGCGCTTCGGCAGCCGCGAGGCTGTCCATGCCCTGCAGCACCACCAGCAGTTCATCGCCCCCCAGCCGGCCCACCAGGTCTCCGCTGCGGGTGCAGTGGCGTAACCGTTCCGCCAGGGCCTGGAGCACCGCATCCCCGCCGCTGTGGCCGTGGGCGTCGTTGATCACCTTGAAGTGGTCGACGTCGCAGAAGAGCACCGCTAGGGGGCTGTCGCCCTGCCGCCGCCGCTGGTTCAGCCAGGCCAGCCGCTCCAGCACCTCCTGGCGGTTGAGCAGACCGGTGAGGGAATCGATGCGGGCCCGGCGGTTGAGATCGGCCTCCACCGCCACCTCGCGGTCAACCACCTGCAGGGCCCCCACCACGCCCCGTTGCCGGCCGTCCGGGTGGCGATAGGGGCCCAGATGCAGTTCCAGCCAGTGCCAGCAGCCCTGCCGGTCCTGCATCCGCACCCGCAGGCGCCCCTGGTCGCCTTGCCCCACCAGCTGGAGCTGCTCCAGCAGCTGGCCCTGGTCGTCCGGGTGGCAGAGCTGCTGGAGGGTTCGCCCCAGCCAGTGCTCGGGTCGCCAGCCCAGGGCCAGCTGCAGGCCCGGGGCGATCCAGTCGATCCGTCCCCCCTCGCACAGAAACACCACATCGGTGACGTTCTCGGCCAGCAGCCGGAAGCGTTCTTCCGAGGCCGCCAGGTGCTGGTTGGTGCGGCGGCGATCGGTGACATCGCGGAAGCTCACCGCCACCCCATCGCGCACGCCCACCGCCCGCAGATCGACATAGCGGGGCTCCAGGGCGGCGGCCAGCTGCAGCGGATGTTCATCGACGATCAGGGGGGCTCCACCCCGGGCCACCGCGGCGAGGGCCATCAGCAGCTGCTGATTGCTGGCGGCCGGCAGCAGGGCCGCCAGAGGCTGGCCGATCAGCTGGTTGCGGCTGCGGCCCAGGCAGTCAGCCGCAGCCGGGTTGGCTTCGGAGATGCGCAGCTCCCCGGCGATGGTGAGGAACAGCTGGGGATCCACCAGGGCCTCCAGCGTCGCCGCCAGCAGCCCCCGCTGCTGGTCGATCTCCAGCTCGCGCTGCACCTGGTCGGTGTTGTCGTAGTTCACGCCGATCATGCGCAGGGCCTTGCCGTTGGCGTCGTAGGTGGTGCGGCTGCGGGCCTGCAGGTGGCGCACCGAGCCATCCGGCCACACCACCCGGAATCGGGGCTGATAGGGCCGCCAGCCCTGCACTGCCGCCTGAATCTCCGCCTCCGCGTAGGCGCGGTCGTCGGGGTGCACCGCACTGGCCCAGGCCTCGTAGGCCCCGGCGAACTGGTCGCGGCGGCGGCCGTAGAGCGCGTACATCACCGGATCCCAGGTGAGCACGTTGCGCTCGATGTCCCAGTCCCACAACCCCACGATCCCCGCTTCGGCGGCGGCCTCCAGGTAGGCCGCCTGGGCCACCAGTTCCGAGACATCGACGATCTGCAGGATCAGGGCGACGGTGCCGTTCGACTCGCCGGCCCCAGGGAGGCCGGCGAGGGTCACATCCCCCCACACCCTGCTGCCATCCGGGCGCTGCAGGCGTAGGCGCAGGTGCTGGGCTCCGGCCGTGCTGTGGCGCACGGCCTCCAGCATCTGGCGCGCCGCTGGCTGGTCGCCCGGGTGGCAGAAGCTCGGCCAGCTCTGGTCCTCCAGCTGGTCCGCGCTGCGCCCCAGTAGGAGGCAGAGCGCCTGGTTCACGCCCCTGAACCGGCCGCTGTCCGGTTCGCACAACCCCATGCCCACCCCGGCGCTGCGCAGCACCGACTGCAGGCGATCAGCCGCCTGACGTTCCTGGCGGCGGGAGGTCTCCAGCCGCTCCTGGGCCCGGGCGATGGCCAGGCTGAGAGCCGCCGCCAGCAGGTAGAGGCCGCTCACCAGGGCGACCCCCAGCGGATGGTGGAACACGGAGCGCTCGGCGGCCGTGCCAGGGGGCATCTGGATCAGCACGGTCAGTCCCTGCTGCCCGGGGATGCGCTCGTAGAGGAAAAGGCCCTGGCGGTCGCGCCGCATCCCCCTGGGCTGGCGTTGCATCTGGCTCCACAGGTCGGGGTAGCGCTGGGGGATGGTGGCGGTCTGGCCCTGGCCGATCGGGTTGAGCACCTCCCCCTGGCCGTTCAGCAGGAACCCCCTCTGCTCCTGCGGGGCACGGTTGGTGGCGCGATCGAAGTCGCCCAGCAGGGCGTCCAGGTTGGTCACGTAGAGCAGCACGCCGCGCCGGCTCTTGCCGGCGAACAGGGGCCGCACCGCCAGCAGGCAGGGCGTGCGGTCCTCCAGACCCAGGATCTGGGGCCGCTGGGGCCTCTGGGGCCACTGCGCCGAGGAGAGCCAGAAGCCACCGGGCGGCAGGCCCATGCCCTCCTTCAGGGCTGCCGGCAGGCAGGGGGATGGCTGTGGGTCGCTGCGGGCCGGGATCTCCAGCAGGGGATCGCCGGCCTGGTTGACCATGAGCATGGCGCTATAGCGCGGCTCGCGGCGCACCTGCTCCCGGAACAGCAGCGCCAGCGTCGGCTCGTCCCCCCCTTTGCCAGGGCGATCGGCCAGCGCTGCCGTCACGGCCGTGTCGCGCTCCACCTGGCGGAGCATCTGCTGCACCTGGAGGCTGCTCCCGTCCACCAGCGCCTTCAGGCGGGTGTGGAGGGTCTCCCGCCGCGATTGGCCGTAGAGCAGGACCAGCGGCAGGAGCACCAGCGTGATCGCCCCGCTGATCGGCAGAAACAGCCCCAAGGCGAGCCGCAGGCTTGCCTTGGCTCTCTCCTGCTTCCCGGTGCGTTCACCAGCTGTGGGCATGGGCCTGGAGCCCTCTCCAGACCCTCACTCTGGTCGGGTGCGGTTCAAAAGCGCTGGGTTGTTACGGGGAGCATCCAGCCCCTCGCGCCGAAGTGCATGGACGATCCCTTGATCGTCTACAGCGATGTTGTAGAGTTTACTTTGATTCAACGACCTCTCTTCGGCAGGTTTCTTCTCCAGGCGGCGAGCATCACGGTTTTCAAGCCGGCATTTCTCCTCTCGGCCAGCAACTTTCTTCAGGGCTTTCAGCGAATCGCGTTCATAAGTCTGTTCATTTCATGACCATTTACGTGGGCAACCTCTCCTTCGATGCCGAAGTGGAGGACCTTCAGCACCTGTTCTCCGAGTACGGCTCGGTGCGCAAGTGCACCCTTCCCCTCGACCGGGAAACCGGCCGCAAGCGTGGCTTCGCCTTTGTGGAAATGGCGGATGCCAGCGCCGAGGACAAGGCGATCGCCGATCTGCGCGATGTCGAGTGGATGGGCCGGATGATCCGCGTCAACAAGGCGGAGCCCCGTCCTGCCGCCTCCGCCGGTGGCGGCGGCCGTCGGTGAGCGACCGCGCAGCCCTGACGGGCTGAGGTTGATGACCGCTTGCGGTCAACCAGGCCGCCCACCCGGGCGGCTTTTTGCTGGTCCCTCCGCCAGGCTGGAGCGCGTCCTGCCCAGCCGCTTCTGTGCCTGTGCCCGGTGCCGACACCAGCCTGCCGGCCCTGGTGCAGTGGATTGAGGAGCAGCTCCTGCCGGAGCTGCAGCTGCACAGCGCCGACCCCCACGATCCCGTGCTGGTGCTGGCGATCCCGGATCCCTGGCACGTGCTGGGATGCGGCAACTACGCGGCGGTGCTGCACCATCCCCACCATCCCGAGCTCGTCGTGAAGGTGTATGCGCCCGGACGCCCCGGACTGGAGGCGGAAGCGGAGGTGTACCGGCGCATTGGCGTGCACCCCGCCTTTTCCCGGTGCTTCCATGCCAGCGACCGGTTTCTCGTGCTCCGGCGCCTGCAGGGCATCACCCTCTACGACTGCCTGCGCCGCGGCATTCCCATTCCCCTGCAGGCTATCGAGGATGTCGACGCCGCCCTGATCTATGCCCGGAGCCGGGGCCTCCACGGCCACGATGTGCATGGCCGCAACGTGATGCTGCACGGTGGCCGGGGGTTGGTGGTGGACATCTCCGACTTTCTGAACCCCGAGCCCTGCCGTGCCTGGCGGGACCTGCGCTGGGCGTATCACGTCATCTATCGGCCCCTGATCGGGCCCCTGGGCCTGCGGGCACCAGGCCCGCTGCTCGATGGTGTGCGGAAGGGATATCGCCTGGTGCGGCGGCTGCGACGGACTCGGGCCTGAGCCCGCTGCAGGTGTTCAGGTGGGGTCGCGCCCCGGCGCTCCGGCTTCCAGCTGCAGGGTGCACTTGCGGATGCCCTGGGCCGCCACTTGCTCCCGGGCCAGGGTGAGCAGGCCATCCCGGCTCAGCCTGTGCGCGGCCAGGGCGGCTGGATCGATCCGCAGGTGGGCGGTGAGGGCGGTGCGGGAGGTGCTCAGTCCCCACACATGCAGCTCGTCCACGGCTTCCACCCCTGGCAGTTGCTGCAGCAATGCCTCCACGGCCCCCAGATCGATCCCCCGTGGTACCCCATCGAGGTTGAGGGCAATCGCCTCCCGCAGCAGCGCTGCCGCACTCCAGCTCACGGCACCGCCCACGCCGATGGCGGTCACGGCATCCAGCCAGAGCCAGCCGGTGAGGCCCACCACCAGGGCGCTGATCAGCACGGCGACGGAGACCGCGGCATCGGTGAGCAGGTGCAACACGGCAGCCCGCTGGTTGAGGTCGCCGTGATGGCCGTGGCCAAAGAGCTGGGCCGAGCCGAAGTTGATCACGATGCCGGCGGCCGCGGCCCAGGCCACCGGGCCGGCGATCAGGGGCACGGGGTTGAACAGCCGTTCGATCGCTTCCACCACCACCACCGCCCCGGCCGCAAAGATCAGCAGCCCATTGATCAGCGAGGCCATCTGGGTGCTGCGCCCGTAGCCGTAGGTGAAGCGGCCGCGGGCCGGCTGGCGGCTGAGGCGATCGGCGCCCCAGCCCAGCACCAGTCCCACCACATCACCCAGGTTGTGGAGGGCATCGCCGATCAGGGCCAGTGAGCCGAAGGCCAAGCCGATCACCAGCTGCAGGGCGGTGAGGCCGGCATTGAGGGCGATGCTCCAGCGGAAGGCGCGGCCGGCGTGTCCGTGTTTGCGCCCCATGGTTCAGTCCTTGCCTGTGGCGCCCATGGCCGACCTCCAGGACGAGAGGGATCTCCGTTCATTGTGGCCATCTTGGAGGCAGCCCGCCTGTGCTGCCGGAGATCCCCGATTCCAGCTGCACTCGGTGACCGCAGAGATTGCGTGCAGCTGCAAGGGCCTCACATGGTCGAGCCGCAGGGTCTGCGTGCGATCCGTTGTGGGGTGCGGCGCCATGCTGGCCCCAGCGGTTTGTTCTTCCCCATGGGCGCTGTGGGTTCAGCCTTCACCCAGCTCCAGCAGCACCTGCACCACACCCGCCTGCTGGGATCGATCAGCAGCGCCCTCTATTACGACCAGAACACGGTGATGCCGGCGGCCGGTGCGGCTTGGCGTGGCGAACAGCTGGCCCTGCTGGCCGGCCAGCTTCACGAGCGGCAGAGCAGTGCCGAGTACGCCGAGCTGGTGGGGGCGGCCGAGGCTGAGCTGGGCGCCGATGCCCCGCCCGAGCGGCGCCGCAACCTGGAGCTGCTGCGTCTGGAGCTGGAGCGTCAGCGCTCCCTCGATCCGGACCTGGTGCGTGCGCTGGCCATGGCCCAGTCGCGCGGCAACGCGGTGTGGCAGGATGCCCGCGCCCGCAACGATTTTTCGGCCTTTGCGCCGGCTCTCCAGGAGCTGATCGCCCTGCGCCGCCAGCAGGCGAACCAGCTGGCCGCCGCCGAATCGGTGGCGCGCAGCCCCTGGGAGATCCTGGCCCAGCCGTTTGAGCCCGACGTGAGCAAGGCGCGGCTGGAGGAGCTGTTTGCCCCGCTCAAGGTGGAGCTGCCGGCGTTGCTGGAGCAGGTGGCCAGGGCCCGAGGCCAGGCTGCCACCAAGGGGGCCCCTTCAGCCGCCGACCTGCCCGAGGCCCTGCAGGAGCAGCTCTGCGGCGAGCTGCTCGACAGCTGGGGGTACGACCCGGCGCGCTGCCAGCGTTCCCGCTCGGCCCATCCCTTCTCCTGCACCCTGGGGCCCCAGGACTTCCGCATCACCACCCGGGTGGTGCCCGGCCAGCCCCTCTCGGCCTTTCTGGCCACGGCCCATGAATGGGGCCATTCCCTCTACGAGCAGGGCCTGCCCCGCGGCGATGACCACTACTACCCCTGGCCCCTTGGGGAGGCCACCTCGATGGGGGTGCATGAGAGCCAGAGTTTGTTCTGGGAGTGCCGGGTGGCCCGCAGCCAGGCCTTTGCCGAGCGCTGGCATCCCCGCTTCCGCTCCGGTCTGGGTGGCGGCCCGGCGAGCGATCCCTGGGGCGGGGTTCCCGGTTTCTGGCGCGCCCTCAATCCCCTCCAGCCCGGTCTGATCCGGGTGGAGGCCGATGAGCTCAGCTATGGCCTGCACATCGTGCTGCGCTACGAGCTGGAGCTGGCCCTGCTGGAGCAGGAGATGCCGGTGGAGGAGCTGCCTCAGCAGTGGAACCGCCGAATGGGGGAGTGGCTGGGCCTCGTTCCGGAGCGCGACAGCGAGGGTTGTCTGCAGGACATCCATTGGGCCGAGGGGTTGTTCGGCTATTTCCCGAGCTATGCCCTGGGGCATCTGATCAGTGCCCAGCTGGCCGAGGCGATGGAGCGGGATCTGGGGGGCGCGGGGGCCATCGCCGGCGCGATCGCAGCCGGGGAGGAGCGCCGGCTGCAGCAGTGGCTGGGGGCCCGGGTGTGGCCCCTGGGCCGCTCGGTGAATGGCGAGGAGCTGGTGGCGCGGGTGAGTGGCCAGGCCCTGTCAGCCGAACCCTTCCTGCGCTACATCAGGGGCAAGGTGGAAGCCCTTCAGGCTCCTTCATAGGATGCGCCCCGCTCATTCCCCTGCCACGCATGGCGAACATCGACCACGCCCCCAGCCGCACGATGCTCAATCTCCTGCACGTGCTGCCGGCCTTCGCCGATGAGGCCGAGCTGCGGCTCAACGCCATCGTGGAGCTGAACAGCAACACGATCAACAAGTACGAGCTGATCACCGAGACCGGCCATCTCAAGCTCGATCGCGTGGGCTATTCCTCCCTCGCCTATCCCTTCGCCTACGGCTGCATCCCCCGCACCTGGGATGAGGACGGCGACCCGCTCGACATCGAGATCGTGGGCGTGACCGAGCCCCTCGTGCCCGGCTCCCTGGTGGAGGCCCGCATCATCGGCATCATGAAGTTCGACGACGGCGGTGAAGTCGACGACAAGGTGATTGCCGTGCTGGCCGACGACAAGCGCATGGATCACATCACCAGCTACACCCAGCTTGGAGAGCACTGGGTGAAGGAAACCCAGTACTACTGGGAGCACTACAAGGATCTGAAGAAGCCCGGCACCTGCCGCGTGAACGGTTTCTTCGATGCCGCCGAGGCGGTGAAGATCGTCAAGGAGTGCGAAGCGCGCTACACCAGCACCATTGATCCCCAGCTGGTGAACTGACGCCCACTGGGCCGACCGCCCTCCAGCCGGTCGCCGCTTGCCCCGCACGCCCCTCGCCATCCACGCCGTGATCCCCTCCAAGGCCGCCCGTCTGCTTGCCGCCCCTGCCCCCAGACTTCTGGCCGGAGGGCTTGGGGCCTCGCTGGCGCTGCTGTCGATGCTCGGTTGTGGGCCAGCCCTGCGGGCTCAGGCGGGGGACGCTCCGGCGGCAACCTCCGCCGCACCGACCACGGCTGCCGTCACCAGCACCCGGGAGATCGTGCTCGAGCTGGGCAAGCGGCAGATTTCCCTGGTGGAGGGGACACGTGTCATCGGCCGCTGGCCGGTCGCCATCGGCGATCCACGCACGCCGACCCCCACCGGCCGCTTCAGCGTGCAGAACAAGGTGGTGAATCCGATCTACCAGAGCACCTCCAGCGGCAAGGTCAATGGCAAGGTGGGGCCGCAGGCTCCACTTGGCGACCGCTGGATCGGCTTCAAACAGAGCGGCCTCAACCAGTACGGCATCCATGGCACGCCGGATGCCTGGGCCTGGACCGTCACCTCGCGTGCAGCTGTCTCCAACGGCTGCGTGCGGATGCTCACCCCCCACGTCCGCCAGCTGTTCGATCAGGTGGATGTGGGCACACCCGTGATCGTGAAGCCCTGAGGGATCAGCCCCGTTCGGGAGGGAGCCTGCCGGCTGGCCCATTCAGGCTTTCTTCCCAACCCGGAAAACTTCCTGCAGATCGGTCGGGCTTCCCGCGGTCTTGGGGGGCCTCGCCCCTAGCTTGTTGCCTCGCACTTACCTTTGCATGGCTCTCGCCCCGCTCCACCACAGTCCAGGAGGTGCCACGGCCAGCACGGTCCTCAAGTGGTGTGGCAACGGTGAGTTGTCCGCCCTCGACCTGCAGCGTGTGGTGCATCGTCTCCAGCAGGTGGATCCGGTGGCCCAGAAGGCCCTGCATCCCAGCCATTTCTCCACGCTCCAGGCCGCCCAGCTCGGCTGAGGCCCCCCGGCGTCAGATGCTGACCCCTGAGTGGGTCCCCGGTAGATAGCGCGTTGCCAGGGCCCGGGCCAGGCCATCCCTGCTGGCGAGTCCCCGCAGAGCCTCCACCGGCAATCCCTCCCGCGGCACCCCGTGGGGAAGCTGGGCCACGGTCTGCTCGCCGATCTCGAACACCGGCAGCTGGCGCAGGCCGCTGGGCCGCAGCTGATCCTCAAGCTGCGCCAGGTTGGCCCTGAGAGGAAGCCAGATCAACTCGGAGCGACGGCAGTCCCCAAGGGGGAGATCTTCGCCAGGGCGGCCGCTCTGTCCGCCGCGGGCCAGGGCACGTTGCAGGTCGGGCAGGGTCACCAGGCCAACGACCTCGCCCCCCTTGCTGAGGATCAGGCAGTGGCTGCGGCTCGCCAGCAGCTGGGCGAGCGCCGTGGCTGCCGGGGTGTCGGTGGGCAACACCAGCGGCGCCTCGGGTTCGAAGGCTTCGGAGATCGGTACTGCCGCCAGGTCCCGCCGCCGCAGTTCCTCGGCCCGATCCGGGCCCAGCAGGCCCGGATCGCTGATCCCTTGCCAGCGCTCCACAAGGGCCGCACTGAGTCCGGCGGCCGCCATCAGGGGCAGCACGATGCGGATGTCATGGGTGAGTTCGAAGAGCAGCAACAGAGCTGTGAGGGGAGCCCGGGCACTGCCCGCCAGCACGGCTGCCATGCCCACCATGGCGTAGGCGGGGGGCTCCGCGATCGGTAGCCCCAGCCCCCCTTCCCCGAGGATCTGGCCGTAGCAATTGCCCAGCACCGCCCCCAGCACCAGTGACGGAGCGAAGCCACCGCCCACGAAGCCTGTGGCGTTGCTGACAGTGGTGGCGAGCAGCTTCACCCCCAGCAGCAGCAGCAGGGCCAGCAGGGGGATGCCGCCGTCCCTCCCCAGCAGCGCCTCAATCGTGTCGTAGCCCACCCCCAGCACCTGGGGAAAGCCCAGGGCCAGCAGGCCCACCGTCAACCCGCCGAGGGCGGTGGGCAGACCGGGGGGGAGCTGCGCCAGGAGCCGCTGCAGGCGTTCGCTCCGCCCCAGGGCCAGCAGGCTCACCAGCAGCCAGGACATGCCGCTGGCCAGCAGCCCCAGCCCCAGGTACAGCGGCAATTCCCAGGGGGAGCGCACCTCGTAGGCCGGCAACCGCAGGATGGGGGCATCGCCGAGCACGAGCTCGGTGACCAGGCTCGAGGCCACGGCCGCCACCAGCACGGCCCGCAGGCTGGGTCGCCCCTGAATGGCGCTGAAGCTGCCCTCAAAGGCAAAGAACACGCCGGCGATCGGTGCCTTGAATCCGGCTGCCAGGCCGGCGGCGACCCCGGCCGCCACCAGCGCCTTCTGGCTCTGGGGGGGCAGTCCACCCCTGAGGGCCAGCCACAGGCCGATGTTGCCGCCGCTTTCGACGCTGGGGCCTTCGGGGCCGAGGGAGGCGCCGCTGCCCAGACTGAGCGATGCTCCCAGCAGGCGTTGCAGGGGCAGCCGCGGTCGGGCCTCCGCACTGCCATCGGCCATCGCCATCAGACTGGGCAGCCCAGGTCCCAGCTCGCCGCCGTAGCGGCGCAGCAGGCCCACGGCCAGGCCACCCAGGGTGGGGACCACCAGCACGGGCCAGAGCCCCAGCCATTCCGGCAGGCTTGAGCCCGGCAGGGGAGGGGGTTCAGGGGCTGCAGGGGGAGCGGGTAGGAAGCCCAGGCCCCCCAGTCCGATCTGCAGAAGCGACTGCAGTGGGGTGCCCGTGCCACTGGCCAGATTCACCAGGGGTGGCGGCGCGGGAGGCAGCGGGGGCGGTTCGGGCGAGCCCGCCCGGCCCACCTGGAACAGCAGTTCCACCAGGGGGCCGAAGGAGGCGTTGTTGATCAGCCCGAGCACCTCATGAAAAGCCACCACCGCCAGGCCGGTGAGGGCTCCCACCAGGGCTGCCCAGGCCAGCAACCCCCACTGGAAGGGCAGGCCGCCTGGATCGGCCGGGGTCTGGGCCGTTTCCGGCCGCTGCTTGTCAGGCCTCCGGCCGAACCGTTGCAAAGATCTCCTCCAGGATCTCCCCGGCTCCCTGCCCCTTCAGCCTGTGGGCCAGGGCGATGCCGATGGCCTCAGGGTTGTTCTGGGGACCGCGGGCCTCGTCGCGGATCAGGCGTACGCCATCGAGGCTGGCCACCATGCCGGTGAGCACCAGTTCGGCGCTCTCACCCTCCCCCTCAAAGCGTGTGTTCACGCCGATCGGCACCTGGCAGCCGCCCTCGAGCTCCCGCAGGAAGGCCCGCTCCGCCAGGCAGCGCCGCGCGGTGGGGGTGTGCTCGAGCACCTTGATCTGCTCCAGCACCGTGGCATCGCCCTCGCGGCACTCGATCCCCAGGGCCCCCTGGCCCACGGCATGCAGGGAGATTGAAGGGTCGATCAGCTCATGGATGCGGTCCCCCAGGCCCAGGCGCCCCAGGCCCGCGGCCGCCAGGATCAGACAGTCGAATTCGCCGGAATCCAGTTTCTCGAGGCGGGTGATCACGTTGCCGCGCACGTCCTTGAAGGTGAGGTGCGGGAAGTGATGGCGTAGCTGGGCCAGGCGGCGCAGGGAGCTGGTGCCCACCACTGCCCCCTCCGGCAGGCTCGCCAGGGTCTGGTCTTGGTGCTTGGCGTGCACCACCAGCGCATCGGCTGGATCCTCCCGTTCGGTGATGCAGCCCAGCATCAGGCCCTCGGGCAGGTTGGTGGGCAGATCCTTGAGGCTGTGCACGGCGATGTCCGCCCGGTCCACCAGCATCTGGGCCTCCAGCTCCTTGGTGAACAGGCCCTTGTCACCGATCTTGGCCAGGGCCACGTCCAGGATCTTGTCGCCCTGGGTGGCCATTGCCTCGATGCTGATCTCCAGGCCGGGGTGAGCCTTGGCCAGCTCATCGCGCACCCAGTGGGTCTGCACCATGGCCAGCTGGCTGCGGCGGGAGGCGATGCGCAGGGAGTGGGCCATCAGGGGCAGATCACAGCCCCCCAGATTACGGGCCGAAGAAATCCAGGGGCAATGGTCCCCAGGTGTCCTCGACGTCCGGATCGGCAGGGCTGTGCCCGGTGATCAGCAGACCCTCCCCAAGGCCGGTTTCCCGGCGCACCAGAAAGCGGCGGCTGGTCTGGTTGCCCTTGAGGAACACCGGGCCTTCGATGGCCTCCAGGGCTTCGCAGGCCGGGTCCAGTTCGAGGGGGGGCCAGCCCAGGGTCGTCTCCAGCGCCCGCAGGCAGCCCACCGCCGCCTGGGCGGAGGGGGCCATCACCCCCACTGTGAACCAGTCACAGCGGCCCAGCAGCGGCTCGAGTTCGGCCCGCAGGGCCCCGCGGGCGCCGGCATCGAGCGCCGGAGCGCTGCGCAGCCCCCGCAGGGACGCCAGGCCGCCGCTCATGGCAGGACCTCCATCACTTGATGTACTCCTTGAGCACGCCGTTGCGGTTGGGGTGACGCAGCTTGCGCAGGGCCTTGGCCTCGATCTGGCGGATGCGCTCGCGGGTCACATCGAAGATCTGGCCGATCTCCTCGAGGGTTTTCATGCGGCCGTCATCGAGGCCGTAGCGCAGGCGCAGCACGTCGCGCTCCCGGGGGCTGAGGGTGGCCAGCACGCCCTCGAGGTCTTCCCGCAGCAGGTTCTTGGCCACGTCCTGCTCGGGGTTCTCGATGTCGGCTTCGATGAAGTCGCCGAGGCGGGAATCCTCTTCCTTGCCGATCGGGGTTTCCAGGGAGATCGGCAGCTGGGCGCTCTTGGCAATGAAGCGCAGCTTCTCGATGGTCATCTCCATCGATTCGGCGATCTCCTCCTCGGTGGGCTTGCGGCCGAACTCCTGGGAGAGGGTCTTGGTGGTCTTCTTGATGCGCGAGATCGTCTCGTAGAGGTGCACCGGCAGGCGGATGGTGCGCGACTGGTCGGCGATGGCGCGGGTGATCGCCTGGCGGATCCACCAGGTGGCGTAGGTGGAGAACTTGTAGCCCTTCTCGTGGTCGAACTTCTCTGCGGCGCGGATCAGGCCGAGGCTGCCTTCCTGGATCAGGTCCTGGAAGCTCAGGCCACGGTTCATGTACTTCTTGGCGATCGACACCACCAGGCGCAGGTTCGACTGCACCATCTTTTCCTTGGCCCGGCGGCCGAGCATCAGGCGCCGGCGGAACTTGATCGTGGGCATCTCCACCAGGGCCGCCCACTCCTTGGTGTCGGGTTGGCGGCCGTGGTCGGATTCGAACTGGGCAGCGATCTCCTCGAGCTGGAGCAGGTCGGCGATCTTGCGTGCCAGTTCGATCTCCTCGTCGGGCCGCAGCAGGCGGATGCGGCCGATCTCCTGGAGATAGACCCGGATGGAGTCTTCCGTGTAGACCCCCTTGGGACCCACCTTGATGCTGGCCAGGGCCTTGACAGCCTTGTCGTCCTCCTTGGCGTTGGTCTCGACGTCGCCCGGTTCGGTGTCCGTCTCAGCGTCGGACTGCGCCGCCGCCGCCAGCAGCTGATCGGCGGCCTGATCGAGATCAGCGGGGCTCTCGCCGGCCTCGACTGCCGCACCTTTGGCCTTGCTGCTACGGCTCTTGCCGGCCGCGCTTTTCGGGGTGGCTGTCTTCGCCTTGGCGGCGGCCTTGGGGGTGGAGGCCTTGGTCGCTGTGGATTTGGCCGCTGCCGGCTTCGCGCTGGCGGCCTTGGTGGATTTCGCTGCGGCTTTCGGCTTGACCTGGAGCTCCTCGCCTGATGCCGTGGCCACCATCAGGATTTCAACAGCGGGCTTGGCTTTCGTGGCGGCAGGGCTCATCGAGACTGGTGCAGGGAGAACGGGAGGGTGGTCAGCTCAGGGTGGGCCGGGAGGGGGCCTGCGGGATTGAGCTGGGAACTAGGGATGGGGAGACGAGGGGCTGCCGGATGAGGGAGCCCGGCCGTGGTCGAATCAGGTCTCGCTTCGCATGATCAACGCGCCGCGCGATCACCGCTGGTGGCCGCTGGGCGCGCCAGTGGGCAGGACTGCTCAACACTCAACCGGAGAATCGGTCATCGCCAACAGGTGATGACCGAAGCGAACAAACTGGACTCAAGGGGTAACCGGGGGCCGAAGCCGAAGCAGGGTTGACAGGGGTGGTCGCAGACCGGAGGGCGACGGCGTGAAATCCCTTGGGAATTCACAGGCTCTCTCTTCAGGTCTTCCCACTGGACGGAACTCTGCCAGGTTCTGACGGCAGCTAGAGCACTGCCCAACTGACACAGTCTATGTACCTCGTGAGACCTTTGCAAGGGTGATGGCTCCCGCCTGGGCGCAGATCTGGCTGGAGGCCGGCCGGGACGGCCAGGTGTTCACCTATGCCAATCCCGGAGGAATCCCCCTGGCCATCGGCGATCTCGTGCAGGTGCGTCTGCAGGGGCGCCTCCACAGCGGGTTGGTGGTGGACCTCCCTGACCACCTCCCGGCCGACTTGGAAAACCGCCGCCTGCAGCCGGTGGAGCGATGTCTGCAGCCGGCAGCGGTGGACCCCCGCTGGCAGCAGCTGATCACCGAGGTGGCCGCTGCCTGCCACACCAGTGTCTTTCGCACGCTCAAGAGCGCTCTGCCACCGGGCTGGCTCGGCCAGCGCCGCCAGGCCGTCAACGGCAAGCCGCGACCGCTCTGGCTGGTGCGGGCCACGGCTGCCCTGCGGCCTGAGGGCCTGACGGCCCGGCAGCAGGCCCTGCTCGATCACCTTCAGCAGGCCCCGGCTCCTCTGCCCCTCGCCCAGCTCTGCGGGCCAGGGGGGTTCAGCCGTTCGGTGCTCCAGGCCCTGGAGCGACGGGGGCTGGTGTGCCGGGAACAGGGGCTTGCGGCCGATCCGTGCCTTCCCCCGCCTGCCCTCCCCGCCGCTGGGGCGCATGCCCCAGAGCGTGCGCTCACTCCCGCCCAGGTCGAGGCGCTGGCCACCCTGGATGCTGCCCCTGCCGGGGCCATCCTGCTGCTCTGGGGGGTGACCGGGGCCGGCAAGACGGAGGTGTATCTCCAGGCCGCGGCCCGCAGCCTGCGAGAAGGCCGCAGCGCCCTGGTGCTCGCGCCTGAGATCGGTCTGATTCCCCAGCTCCTCGACCGCTGCCGCCAGCGCTTTGGAGCCGCGGTGCTGGAGTACCACAGCGGCATGGGCGATTCCGCCCGGGTGGCCTGCTGGCGTCGTTGCCTCACGGGGGAGCCGCTGCTGGTGGTGGGCACCCGTTCGGCCGTCTTCCTGCCCCTGCCGGCCCTCGGGTTGATCGTGCTCGACGAGGAACACGACGGCTCCTACAAGCAGGACAGTCCCATGCCCTGTTATCACGCCCGCGACGTGGCGCGCCTGCGGGCCTCCCTCAGTGGTGCCCGGCTGCTGCTCGGCAGTGCCACCCCCTCCCTGGAGAGCTGGCTGGCCTGCCGGGGACCGGAGGCGACCACGCGCCTGCTGCGGCTGCCGGAGCGCATCGGCCAGCGGCCCTTGCCGCCGGTGCGCCTGGTCGACATGCGCCAGGAGCTGGCGGAGGGGCATCGCCGGCTGCTCAGCCGTCCGCTGATGGAGCGCCTCGCCGGTTTGCCGCAGCGCCAGGAGCAGGCCGTGGTGCTGGTGCCGCGCCGGGGCTATCACGCCTTTCTGGGCTGCCGCAGCTGCGGGGAGGCGGTGCTCTGTCCCCACTGTGACGTGGCCCTCACCGTGCATCGCTCCCAGGGGCGGGAGTGGCTGCGCTGCCACTGGTGTGACCACCGCGCCGAGCTGGGGGAGCGCTGCGGCCATTGCGGCTCCACGGCCTTCAAGCCCTTCGGCGCCGGCACCCAGCGGGTGATGGAGCAGCTGGCCGCGGAGCTGGAGGGGTTGCGGGTGCTGCGCTTCGACCGGGACACCACCCGCGGCCGCGACGGCCACCGCCGCCTGCTGGAGCGCTTTGCCGCCGGAGAGGCCGACGTGCTGGTGGGCACCCAGATGCTGGCCAAGGGGATGGATCTGCCCCGGGTCACCCTGGCGGCGGTGCTGGCGGCCGATGGTCTGCTTCACCGGCCAGATCTCCGCGCCGGTGAACACAGTCTCCAGCTGTTGTTGCAGTTGGCGGGGCGTGCCGGCCGCGGAGAGCGGCCCGGGGAGGTGCTGGTGCAGACCTACTGCCCGGAGCACCCGGTGATCCGCCATCTGGTGGATGGCCGTTACGACCGTTTTCTCGAGGAGGAGGCCGGGCTCCGCCGCCATGGGGCCCTGGTGCCCTTCAGCCGTGCCTGCCTGCTGCGCTTCAGTGGGGTTTCGGCCAGCGCCACCGCCACCACCGCCGCCGCCCTTGCCGAGCAGATCCGGCCGGCGGTGGAGAGCGCGGGCTGGTGGTTGATCGGGCCGGCACCGGCGCCGGTGGCCCGGGTGGCCGGCCGCAGCCGCTGGCAACTGCTCCTCCACGGTCCGGCTGGAAGCCCCCTGCCGCTGCCCCCGGAGACCGAGCTGCGCCAGGCCCTGCCCTCCCAGGTGGGCCTGGCCATCGATCCGGATCCGCTGATGCTCTAGGCCGGCAGCTGGGGCCAGCCGAATCCCAGGCGCTGGCGCAGGCTGGCCAGGCAGAGCACCAGGCTGAAGGCCAGTGCGATGGCGACGGCCCCGAGCCCCAGGGGGCTCCAACGCCAGCAGCTCAGCTCCAGCCGGTTCAGGGCACCCAGCTGCAGGGGCCAGCGCAGGGTGGGGACGTCGGTGCCCTCCAGTGCCCCAACTGCCTGGGGGACGGCCAGGCGGACGGCGCGCCGCCGCAGGGGTTGCAGCTGCAGGTTGGTCTCCAGGCCCGGAACGGGATCCGCCGCCCGCAGATCGAGTTCAATGGCGAGCCGTTGGCGCACCCCCAGCAGCCAGTTGCGTTCCCGCCACTGCACCGTGGGTGCGGGCAGCTCCAGGCCGGCGAGCCGGCCGGCTTCCTCCAGGCTGGCCTGCAGCAGGCCCAGGGTGGCGGCGGCCGGTTGCATGGCACTGCTCAGCCGTTCGGAGCTGGCGCCTGCCCGCGTCGGGCCGCGCAGGCCGAGCTGCCTGAGGGCGGCGGTGTAGTGCCGTTGCCAGGCCAGCGGCGGCTGCCCCGTCGGGGTGGCCAGCTCCTCCACCAGCTGCAGCCTGCCTGGTCCTCCGAAGCGGAGTTCCGCGGTCATCTGCACGCAGCCGCCGAGCAGCAACCCCACCAGCAGCAGGCTGAGCACCAGGGCGGCAAAGCCAATCGGGGCCCTGGTCGGCCCCACCGGCGGCGGCGGCGGTGGTGGAGGCTCCTGGCGGCGCCGACGGCGCGAGGCCTGCATCAGCCGGCCGGCCAGCGGTTCGGCGTCCCCCAGCTCCGGCAGGGTGATCGACCATTCCCGAGGTCGCTCCAGGGCTGGTGCCTCCAGCACCGCCAGCATCTCCCGGGCTTGGCCGCGCAGCTGGGGATCGCTGCAGCGTTTCACCTGGCGGCAGCAGGCCATCGCCCGCACGTTTTCCCCCTGGCCCATCCAGGCGGTGGCCAGCAGCAACTGCAGCTCGGCGCCGGCCTTGGTGGCCGGTGGATGGGTGGCCACCAGCGGTTCGAGCAGGGCCCGCACCCGTCCGTAGTCGCCACGCTCCAGAGCCTGGCGCGCAGGGGCGAAGGGGTCCACGGAATCGGCCATCACTCAGGGCTGCAGCAGCCTGTCGCTGCCCACCACCATCGTGCCGATGCCGGCATCGGTGAACACCTCCAGCAGCAGGGCGTGGGGAACCCGGCCATCGATGATGTGCGCCGCGCCCACTCCCTGGGCGATTGCGCGGATGCAGCACTCGGTCTTCGGTGTCATGCCCCCATTCACCACCCCCTCGGCGATCAGCTGACGGGCCCCGCCGAGGCTCACCTGGCGGATCAGGGAGCCGGGATCCTCCCGGTCGCGCAGGATCCCGGCCGTGTCGGTGAGCAGGATCAGCTTTTCCGCCTGCAACGCCGCCGCCAGCTCCCCGGCGACGGTGTCCGCATTGATGTTGTGGGCCTGACCATCGCGATCGGCGGCCACGCTCGAGATCACCGGGATGTAGCCGGCATCGAGCAGGGGAAAGAGCACCTCCGGATTCACGGCCTGCACCTCCCCCACCAGGCCGTGGGCGCCTTCTCCGTAGGGCCGGGCCCGCACCAGGCTGCCATCGCTGCCGCAGAGCCCCACCGCACGGCCGCCCACGGTGTTGATGCCATTGACGATGTGCTTGTTGACCCGCCCCACCAGCACCATTTCCACCACATCCATCGTTTCCGGGGTGGTGACCCGCAGGCCGTCCCGGAATTCCGGGGCGATGTTCAGGCGGCCCAGCCAGTCGTTGATCTCGGGGCCTCCTCCATGCACCACCACCGGTTGCACGCCCACCGAGGCCAGCAGCACCAGATCGCGGTACACGGCGTCGCGCAGCTCCGCCTTCACCATCGCGGCCCCGCCGTACTTCACCACCACCCTTCGGCCGGAGAAGCGCTGGATGTAGGGGAGGGCTTCGCTGAGCACCGAGACCCGCAGGGCGTCGGTGTGCTGAAAGGAGGGATCAGAGCGCAAGGCAGGGGACGGGTGATGGGAAAAGTCTGCTCGGACGGCCGTCAGGGGGTGGCCTGGGGGCGCAGGGTGAGCGCGAGCCGATCGCCGCCCAGGGGTTCCACGCTGGCGGTGAGGCCAGTGCCGAAGAAGCGGCCCAGGCGATCCTGCCGTTCCTGCCAGCGCTCGATGGGGACGGCGCCGCAGGTGAAGGTGAGCTTCAAGCCATAGCGGCCCTGGCAGTCGAGTTCCTCCACGCTCAGCAGCTGGGGGGGAGTGTCCTCGTCCCAGAGCTTGAGCACCTCCAGCGAGCTTTCCAGGTGGGCCTTCTGGCCATAGCGCCAGCGCACCACATCAGCCACCAGCTTGCGCAGGGGCTCGCTGTCGGGCTGGTCACGCAGCTGGCGCAGCTGGCCCGGAGGGGTGAGCCGCTGGGCGGGGGGCAGTTCGGACGACTTGAGCGCCAGGCCCCCCAGGAGAATGGGGATGCCGTAGAAGATCGTCGGCAGGCTGAGGTTGGGGTTGCCGGTGGCGTAGCCGATCCAGCCGATCACCGAGAGTGCTGCGCCGGCCACCGTGACCAGACTGCCGGGGGAGAGAAGTGCTTGCATACAGGCCATCTTCCTGTATGCCGATGGCCGACCCCCAGTCCGAGCCCGCCCTCTCAGGGCAGGAGCCGGTTCCAGGGCCGGATCCCTCGAATGGCCCCGGCTCCGCTGGGGTTTCGGCAGGCTCGTGTGGCGAGCAGATCACCAACCAAGAGCTGATCCGGGCTCTGCAGGCCGATCGGCTCTGGCTGCTGCGTCAGCTCGACAGTGGAGCCTGGCCGGAGTGGCGCCTTGATCTGGCCGCCCTGGAGCGAGAGCTCGGGGAGTTGCTCGACCGGGTGGCGGAGGCGGTTGACTGAGGGCCCCGCAGACCCCACCCCCTGCCCCCGTCGGGCGGCCTTCAGAAGGGAATGTCGTCGTCGCCTTCCGGCAGGTCGGGCACCAGCGGAGAGGTGTTCCAGGTGGGTTGGGGGGGCTGGGGGGCAGCCACGGGCGCTGGGCTCGGCGCCGCCGCGCTCCTGGCGGCCGGCACCGGGGCCGGGCTTGCTGCCGCTCGGGCAGTGGCCGGCCCGATGGGATGGAGCCGCGCCAGGGTGAATTCGGCGCGTTTCTCCTTCACGCCGTCATTGCGGGTCACCGTGTTCATCCGCAACCGGCCCTCCAGCACCAGGCGCTGGCCAGGCTGCACCCGGTTCTGCAGATCCTGGGCCAGGTTGCCCCAGCCCACCACCTTCAGCTGGCCCGGCGGATCGTCGGGCCGCAGGCCCTCCACCTGCACCAGCATCTCGGCGACTGGCGTCTGGTTGTCCTGGGTGTAGCGAACCTGGGGAGCTTCCAGGACGTCGACCTCCAGCAGACAGTGATTCACCCGCGAACACCGCTCATGTGGCTGCCATCCTGATGCACGGGGCCCCGTTCGACCATCCGCCGGGCCGCCGGCTGTGGCTGTTCAGTGGCACCGGCGACGGTCCTCCCCTGGCCCAGGCCCTGCTGGCCCAGGGCTGGGAGCTGCGGGTGAGCGTGGTGACCCCGTCGGCTGCCCGTGTCTACCCGGCTGCTCCGCAACTGGAGCTGCGGGTTGGGCCCCTCGGCGGCGCTGACCGGCTCCAGGCTGCCCTGGCAGCGGCCCAGGGGGCAGGGCAGCCCTTCCGGGCCGTGATCGACGCCACCCATCCCTTCGCCATGCGGGTGCATGGGGAGCTGCAGGCGGGCTGTGCCCAGGCCGGGGTGCCCCTGCTGGTGCTCCAGCGGGGGGAGACGGCCATCCCGCCGCCGGCTCCCGGGCTGCAGCCGACCTGGCTCGACACCCTGGAGGCCCTGGCTCAGCTGGAGCTGGGGGGGGAGCGCCTGCTGCTGGCGATCGGCGCCCGTCATCTGGCCCGGGCCGTCTCCCTCTGCCCAGGGGCTGTGCCCCATGCCCGGGTTCTCCCCCGTCCCGGCGCCCTCCAACAGGCGCTGGCGGCCGGTGTGCCGCCAGAGCACGTGGCCTGCCTGCTGCCCGGTGCCGGCCCGGGGGTGGGGGCAGTGGAGGCCGCGCTGGTGCGCCAGTGGGGCATCACCGTGATCCTGGCCCGCCAGTCGGGGCCCCCCAGCGAAACCCTCTGGCGCCGGGTGGCCGCTGCCGAGGGCTGCCGGCTGCTGCTGCTGCGCCAGCCCAATTCACGCCAGCAGGTTCAGGGCCATTCCCGCGCCCAGCTGCTGGCTCTGCTGGCAGCCTGGGGACGTTGAGCACGCGGCCCTCCTGGGCCTGGCCGATGGCGGATGCCCCCATTCCCCTGGTGCTGGCCCTCACCACCGAGGCCAGTGCGGCGCGGGCCGAGGCCCTGGCGCGCCAGCTGCTGGAGCGTGGCCTGGCGGCCTGCGTGGCCCTGCGGCCGGTGCGCTCCCTCTACCGCTGGCAGGGGCAGCAGGAGGACAGCGAGGAGGTGCAGCTGCTTATCAAGAGCCATCCCGCACGGCTGGCGGCCCTGGCCGAGGCCGTGCAGGCCCTGCACAGCTACAGCACCCCCGAGTGGATCACCTGGGCTGCCGACGCCAGTGCCGCCTACGGCGCCTGGGTAGCGGAGAGCTGTACTCCCGCCTCCATCAACTCAGGTGGCGCTGCACCAGCTCCGTCAGGTTCGCCTGGGGGCGAGGCCCCAGCTGGGTGACCACCTGGCCGGCGCAGAGGGAACCCAGTTGCCCGCAACGGGCGGCAGTCTCCCCGCGGGTCCAGCCGTAGAGGAAGCCGGCGGCGTACAGATCGCCCGCCCCGGTGGTGTCCACCAGGGGGCCGAGCTGGATCGGCTCGATCCGGTGGCTCTGGCCATCGGCTAGCACCAGGGAACCCAGCTCGCTGCGGGTGAGGGCCGCCACCCGGCAGCGGCCGCTCACCTGCTCCACCGCCTCCTCGAAGCTGTTGGCCTTGTAGAGGGAGGTGATCTCCATCTCGTTGGCGAACAGGATGTCGACGTGGCCATCCACCAGCTCCTGGAAGCTCTCGCGGTGACGCTCCACGCAGAAGGCGTCGGAGAGGCTGAGGGCCACCTCTCCCCCATGGGCCCGGGCCACCTCGGCGGCGGCGATGAAGGCCCGCTTGGCGGCGTCGCTGTCCCAGAGATAGCCCTCCAGGTAGAGCACCTGGGCCTGGGCCACCATCTCCAGGTCGAGGTCTGCCGGCTCCAGGGCGACCGAGGCCCCCAGATAGGTGCACATCGTGCGCTGGGCATCGGGGGTGACCAGGATCAGGCAGCGGGCGGTGGAGGGGCCGCTGGTGGCTGCCGGGGTCTCGAAGCGGGTGCCGACGGCCCGGATGTCGTGGCTGAAGATCGCCCCCAGTTGGTCGTCGCGCACCCGGCCGATGAAGCCTGCACGCCCCCCCAGCTGGGCAATGCCCGCCAGGGTGTTGGCCGCGGAGCCGCCGGAGGTCTCCAGGCCTGCCCCCACGCTGGCGTAGAGCCGCTCGGCCTGGGCCTCATCCACCAGGGCCATCGTGCCCTTGGTGAGGGAGTGGTCGCCCAGGAAGCGCTCATCGGCCTGCACCAGCACGTCGACGATGGCATTGCCGATGCCGACGACATCGAGGCTCTTGGCGGTCATGGCGGGGGTAGGTGAAGGTGCCGGAAGCTGGTGGAGACGGGGAACAGGTGCCGGGGGGCTGGTGGCGGGCCCGGGGCTCAGGCGCTCAGCAGCGCCCGCTTCGGCCCGTGGATCGGGTCTTCGACCACGATCGTCTGGTCGCGGTCGGCACCCAGCGACACGATCGCGATCGGCACCTCCATCAGCTCCGCCAGGAAGCGCAGGTAGCTCATGGCGGTGGGGGGCAGATCCTCGAGGTTGCGGCAATCGGCCGTGGAGGTCTGCCAGCCGGGGAGTGTCTCGAAGATCGGCTGGCAGCGGGCGAAGTCTTCCGCTGAGCTGGGGAAGTGCTCGATGCGCTGGCCGTCCAGTTCGTAGGCCACGCACACCTGGATCTCATCGAGCTCATCGAGCACGTCGAGCTTGGTGATCGCCAGGCAATCGAGTCCGTTCACCTCCACGGCGTAGCGGCCGATCACGCCGTCAAACCAGCCGCAGCGCCGGCGCCGGCCGGTGGTGGTGCCGTATTCACCGCCGCGGTCGCAGAGGTGGTCATTGAGGCTGCCCTCCAGCTCGGTGGGGAAGGGGCCCTCGCCCACGCGAGTGGTGTAGGCCTTGGCCACGCCGATCACCCGGTCGATCAGGGTGGGGCCCACGCCCGCGCCGATGCAGGCACCGCCACTCACCGGGTTGGAGGAGGTGACGTAGGGGTAGGTGCCGTGGTCGAGGTCGAGCAGGGTGCCCTGGGCGCCCTCGAACAGGATGTTCATGCGGGCCCGGGCGGCCTGGTGGATGGCGCGGGTGCAATCCACCACGTGGGGGGCAAGGCGCTGGCCGTAGGCCACGTACTCGGCCACCACCGCCTCGAAATCCAGGGGTTCGAGGCCGTAGAGCTTTTGCAGGGTTTCGTTCTTTTCGGCCAGCGGCCCGGCGAGCCGGTCGCGCAGGCGCTCCTCATCGAGGATGTCGATGATGCGGATGCCGTTGCGCTGCGACTTGTCGGCGTAGGTGGGGCCGATGCCCCGGCCGGTGGTGCCGATGCGGCGGTCGCCCCGCTGCTGCTCCATCGCCTGATCCAGCAGGCGGTGGTAGGGCATGGTCACGTGCGCGGTGGAGGCCAGCTGCAGGCCGCTCACGTCGATGCCGAGCTCGATCAGCATGTCGAGCTCCCCGAGCATCACGCGGGGATCGACGACCGTGCCCGAGCCAATCAGGCAGACGGTGTCGGGGTAGAGGATTCCGGACGGGATCAGGTGCAGCTTGAGCACCTTGTCGTCGACCACGATGGTGTGGCCGGCATTCACACCGCCCTGATACCGCACCACCACATCGGCGGAGCGGCTCAGGAGATCGGTGATCTTGCCCTTGCCCTCGTCACCCCACTGTGCACCGATGACGACGACGTTGGCCAAGGAGACGGCGGCCCGAAGCCGCTTCAAAGCACAATCCAGGAGCCTCTCAGATGGGAGGCCCGTTCGTAAAGGGTTGGGGCTGATCGCAGCAGTGGCGAGGCCGGGCGCGAGGTGGGGCTTTCCCCCATGCCCCCCTCACCTCAGGCGCCGCGCACCACCCCGCGCTCCGCTTTCTGGAGTTCCTTGCTGAGCCGATCGCGCAGGGCTTCCGGCAGGGGGCGGTTGGGGTAATTGGCGTAGTGACCGGCCAGGGAGTTGAGGGCGGTCTGCATGGTCGTGAAGGAACTCAGGCCATTCACGTCGTTGCGGGGCCGGTAGCGCGACACGTAGTCGTTGATCAGGCTCCGGGCCTGGGTCTCGGCTTGGCTCCGGTCCGGATCGTCTGCGTTCAGGCCGATGGTCGCCAGCAGGGAATCGGCCACGGCCACGGTGTCGTCGACGTAGTTGCCCGTCAGGCCCGTGGCGGAGCTGCTGCAGGCCCCCAGCAGCAGGCATCCGAGCAGGGCCGCCACCGTCATGGTGCGCCCGAGCCGACGGCTCCATTGTCCGAGGGACGCCAGGGCACCGCTGATCAGCCCCTGCAGAGGCGCCAACCGCTGGACGAGGGAGACGACGGCAGCGGTCATGCTGGGCTGGGGCAGGTTTCTCCGATCCTAGGGATCCCCCCCCGTGGCGCTGCTCAGCCTTCGCTCAGGCCGCAGCGCTGGGCCTGGATCCGAGGCACCAGCTGCTCCAGCAGGGACCCTGCTGCCAGCTCCTCGCTGCCGCCACCCTGGCGCTCTACCAGCTCCACTCTGCCGTCGGCTGCCCCACGGCCGACCACGACACGCCAGGGGATGCCGATCAGTTCGCTGTCCTTGAACTTCACCCCGGCCCGTTCGGGCCGGTCATCGAGCAGCACATCCACGCCGGCATTTCCCAGTTCGTCGTACAGGCGTTCAGCAAGATTCCTCTGCTGGTCGTCGGCCACATTCGCGGGCACCACGATCACTTCGTACGGGGCGATGGCCAGGGGCCAGCAGATGCCGTTGCCATCGTGGTGCTGCTCCACCGCGGCCTGGGCCAGGCGTGAGACGCCGATCCCGTAGCAGCCCATCCAGAACGGTTCCTCGCCCCCGGCCTCGGTGGCAAAGCGGGCTTCCATAGCTGTGGAGTACTTACGGCCGAGCTGGAAGATGTGGCCCACCTCGATCCCGCGCCGGGCCTCCAGGGTCTGGGCAGGGTCGTGGTGGCAGCGATCCCCCGGCTGGGCAGAGCGCAGGTCGAGGGTCTCGGGGTTCTGGCCAAGCCCTGCCCAGGTGGCGCCCACCAGATGTTCGTCGGGGCTGTTGGCGCCGCAGACGAAGGTCTCCAGGCTGGCGGCGGTGTGGTCCCGGAACCGCAGGAACGTGGGTTGCCATTGCCGGGCGCCGGCCAGCACCCGATCGTCGAGCTGGGGCCCGAGAAAGCCGAAGGGGAGGCACTGGAGTCCCTCGCGGATGAGACCCTCCTCGGAGAGCGGTGCCAGGGCCAGCAAGGCTCCGTGGGTCTGCCCGAACCGCGCAGCCAGGGCATTGGCCAGCTTCACCTCATTGAGCTGCTGGTCGCCGCGCAGGCTCACCAGCACGGGTTGTTCCAGGCCCTGCTCGAAACGGGCAACCAGCAGCAGCACCTTCACCACCTGACAGGGGAGGAACCCGTGGGCGGCGCTGAGGGCCTCGATGCTGGTCTGCCGGGGAGTGGAGAGCGGTTCCCCCTGGCCGTCCGCCAGGGCTCCGCCGGCCAGGGGGGTGGCTGCAGGGGCCAGGGAGACCGCCCGTTCCTGATTGGCGGCGTACTGCCCGTCGGGGCTGGTGAGGATCAGGTCCTCGCCGGCCTCGGCGGTGACCATGAATTCCTGGCTGGCGGAGCCGCCAATGGCACCGCTGTCCGCCTCCACGGCCACAGCCCGCAGGCCGCAGCGGGCGAAGATGCGGCGGTAGGCCCCATCCATGGCTGCGTAGGTCTCCCGCAGGGAGTCCTCATCAGCGTGGAAGGAATAGGCATCCTTCATGATGAACTCGCGTCCACGCATCAGGCCGAAGCGCGGCCTGATTTCGTCGCGGAATTTGGTCTGGATCTGATACAGATTCACCGGCAACTGCCGATAGGAGCGCAGCAGATCCCCGGCCAGGGCTGTGATCACCTCCTCATGGGTGGGACCCAGTCCCAGCTGTCGGCCCTGTCGGTCCTCGAGGTGGAACATGATGCCCTCCCCATCGGTGTAACCGGCCCAGCGCCCGCTGCGCTGCCAGAGCTCGGCGGGCTGCAGCTGGGGCAGGAGGGTCTCCAGGGCACCGGTGCGTTCCATCTCCTCGCGCACCACCTGGGAGACCTTGCGAAGCACGCGCCACATCAGCGGCAGGTAGGCGTAGATGCCGGGTGCGAGCCTGCGGATGTAGCCCGCCCGCAGCAGGAGTTTGTGGGAGGGGATCTCGGCTTCGGCTGGATCATCCCTGAGCGTCACCAGCATCAGGCGGGAGACGCGCATGGCAGGGCAGGCAGATGAGGGCGGAAGCTACCACTGCTGCCTGACGGGGACAGCGACCAGCCGCTCCTTGGCATGGGCAGCCAGGGCTGTTCTCAAAAGCACCGCAGCTCCGGATCGCCTCTGCTACCTTCGCAACGTTCCCAGTCGTCCTAAGGCCGTCGCATGTTTCCCAGTCCAGGAGATTTCGAGACCCTGGGGAGCAGTGCAACATTCACCGGCCCAGCATCCATCTCCCATTCAGGGATGGCAGACGGGGGAATCGGTGTTTCACCTGCCGAGGCGCTGGCTGCTTCCTCTGCAGGGCTCGAGCGAGTGATGGATCAGGGCCTGGCAGAGCTCTTCGACGACTCCCCGTCGCTGCCTTCAGCCGCAGATCCCTCCTCGGAAGCCCTGATCGGCATCGATGAGGTGCAGAAGGCCCTGAACCGCTCCAGGGCCTCGGTTTACCGCTACACCAACACCGATCCCCGCAATCTCAACCCACCCTTCAACCCCCGCAAGCTCAACCCGGAATACCGCAGCGACCAGAAGGATCCGCTGATGTTCCACCCCAACGAGGTGGCGCGCTTCGCCAGGGATGTGCTGCGGATCAAGGAAGTGACGGTGGAGGTGCTCAACTCCCCCTCCACCGCCACCCAGCAGTTGCTCGGGGCGATCCTTGAGGAGCTGCGCGGCATCCGCCAGCGTCTCGACCGCCTGGATGCACCTCCCACCCAGCCCGCCCTGCGAAGCGAAGGTGTCGGGCGGTTTGATCAGCAGGCCAGGCCCGCCGCCTAGGGGCGCCCGCCCCGCTTCCGTGAACGGGTGTCAGAATCAGACAATCTCTCTGACTCCCGGTACTCCCGGCCGACTGGCACCAACTTCCGTCGTCCTCCCCCCTTGGAGGTCGCGACAGGATCCGTGCCCCGTCTATGACCCACGATTCCACCGCCTCCGGCCTCCGATCCCTCGGCAGCGGCCAGTCCTCCGATCTGGTTGGCCTCGGGGCCAGCACCGGCCAGGACGGTCCTGACAGTGGCGAGGATCCATACAGTCCGGGCCTCGAACCGCTCTCCTTTCTGCTGGGTGCCCTGATCGGTCTGCTCAGCATCAGCGTGCCGCTGGCCACCGTTCTCTCCAGCCGCTCACCCCACCCCGGCCTCCTCAATCCCGATGGACCTGAGCCACCTGCCGGCATCCCCAGCGCCCGGGCTGGTGAATCTGATCGTGGAGATCCCGGCCGGGTGCCGCAATAAGTACGAGTACAACGCCGAAGCGGGGGTGATGGCCCTTGATCGGATCCTGCACTCCTCGGTGCGTTACCCCTTCGACTACGGCTTTGTGCCCAACACCCTTGCGGAGGACGGCGCCCCTCTCGATGCGATGGTGATCATGGAGGAGCCCACCTTCGCAGGCTGCCTGATCCGGGCCAGGCCGATCGGCATTCTCGACATGGTGGACTGCGGCGCCCACGACGGCAAGCTTCTCTGCGTGCCGGTGGCAGGGATGCGCCAGCAGGCCATCAGCTCGATCCGCCAGATCGCCACCAACCAGCTGGAGGATGTCGCCGAATTCTTCCGGACCTACAAGAGCATGGAGGGGCGGGTCACCGACATCCGCGGCTGGTTGGATGTGGATGCCGTGCCGGAGCTGCTGGAACGCTGCATCGCTGCGGCTGCCCGGTCCTGAGGCAGCCTGCCGCCTCATTCATTCCGCTGCAACAGGAATCCCTCAACGTTGAGGGCCTGGAAGATGGGCGCCGGATCGCTGAACCCGGCGGCATTCACCAGGGCATTCAGCCGGGCCGTTCCGATCGGATGCAGGCCCTGGGTGAGATCGCTGAGCTGGGCGTCGCGGTCGGTCAGCCCACTGGCCCTCTGGAAGCCGAACCAGGCTTCCTGGACCTGGGCCTGCAGGGCGGAGCGCTCCGGCGCCATCAGGTCCACCAGCACCAGTTGCCCTCCTGGCTCCAGGCTGCGGGCCAGGGCGGTGAGAAAGCGCAGCTTCGTGCCGTCGTCGGGGAGGGACTGGAGCACCAGCACGGAGAGGGCTCCGGCAAAGCATCCCTCGCTCTCCAGCTCCTCCACCCTGGCCTGCTGCCACTGGATGGCAGCCTCTCCCCCGGCCCCCAGCCGCTGGCGCGCGGCGGCCAGCATCGCGGCCGAAGGGTCGAGGGCGGTGATCTGCCAATCAGGTCGCTGGGCACGGGCCTCCACCAGCTCAGCCCCGGTGCCGCAACCTGCCACCAGCACCGTGGCCCCGCTGCGGCAGGCCCGGGGGGATGCGGCGAGCAGGGCGACCCCGAGGCGGGCGAGGCTGGCGTAGCCCGGGATCAGTTGCTGCACCACGAGGTCGTAGGGCTGCTCACGGACCTGGTCGTCTGGCTCAGCGTTCCCCACCACGGTGCCCAAGGCCCTGCTGCAATCAACTCGACGCGATGCTAGGCAGCAGGCCCCTGTGGGGCCTAAGTTTGGCGGCGCGTTCACTCCCCGATCGACCGTGCCCACCATCCGTTTTGAACAGGAAGGCCAGCAGGTCGGATGCATCGAAGGGGCCAATCTGCGCAAGGCGGCCCTCGACGCCGGGATCAACCCCTACAAGGGCCTCAACAACCTCAACAACTGCGGCGGCCTCGGCCAGTGCGGCACCTGCGTGATGGAAGTGGTGGAGGGCATGCAGAACCTCTCCCCCCGCTCCGACGTGGAGAAGGTGTATCTGGCCGACCGCCCCGCCAACTACCGCCTCAGCTGCCGCACCAGCGTCAATGGGGACGTGACGGTGCGCACCCGTCCATCCGATGCGGTGGGCAAGGGCTCCAACAGCCTGGTCGGAGCTCTCAAGTCGCTCGTGGGCCGCAAGTGATCCGGCGGCGGTGAAGCTCTACAGCTACTCCCGTTGCTCCACCTGCCGCCGGGCCATCGCCTGGCTGCAGGGCCATGAGCTCCCCGCTGAGCAGATCGACATCACGCTCCAGCCGCCCACTCCGCTGGAGCTTGAGCAGGCCCTGGCCCAGTTGGGCCGCAAACGGCTGCTCAACACCAGTGGTCAGAGTTATCGGGCCCTCGGGGCCGCCGCCGTTCAGGCCATGGATGACGCTGCCCTGCTCGCTGCCCTTGCAGCCGACGGCAAGCTGATCAAGCGCCCCTTCCTGATCACCGCCGACGGCCGGGTGATCACCGGCTTCAAGCCGGAGGAGTGGCAGTCGTTCCTGGGCTGATTCCGCCCTCTCCATCTTCCGCTGGTCCCTGGGCGGTCATCAGCACGTCCAGTTCCTGGATCAGCGACTGGATGCTGGAGCGGTTGATCTGGCTCAGGTAGGTGCCCTTCACCCCTTCAATCAGCGCACAGATCAGCTCCTGGGAGCGCGGCAGCTCCGATCCGCGCTCCAGGGCCAGGGCCAGCTCGTCCCAGAACCGGTCGATGCAGCGCTGCATCAGGTCGAGTTGACGGTCATCCCGCTGGCCCAGGCGCTCGCCAGTGGACCGTGAGAGCTCCAGCAGGCTCTCCACCATCCCGCCGGCCAGCTGGCGGCTGAGGCCGGATTCCACCTGCAGCAGAGGCCGCAGCTGGCGGAGCGGAGCAGGCACCACCGTGCTATCGAGGCTCTGCCGCAGGCTGTAGCCCAGCAGGTTCTGCAGTTCCGGTGCCAGCCGTGGCGCCACCTGCGTGAGCAACAGGGGCGCCCAGATGCGCACCAGCTCCACCAGTTCCCGCTCATCCTCGTCACGGATGACGCTCTGATGGCTGCGCAGGGCGCGCAACCGCTGGGGCCAACGCGGCGAGCGCACCACGCCCTGGAGGCCGTCGAGCAGTTGCAGGGCCAGCACCTCGAAGAGCTCCAGGGCCAGCAGGGCCACCACTCCCCGGCTCACCACGGCTCGCAGCGGCTCCAGGTTCACCAGTCCGGCCCCCTGCAGGCGCTCCAGCACCGGCACCAGTCGCAACCAGCGCCAGAAGGGCAGCAGCAGGGGCAGGTCGGTCCAGCGGCGCAACAGGGCGTCGCGCCAGCTCAGGCCGGGCAGGCGTCGCCGCAGTCGCACCACCCGCAGGAGGATGTCGAGGACGAAGACACCCTGGAACAGCAGCAGATCGATCCGCCAGGCATGGTCGGTGGGGCGGGCGTTCTCGTCGATCGAGCGCCAGTAGTTGGTCTCCACCAGCGGCAGCACCTGCTGGCGCCAGAACTGCCGTTCCTCCCTCCATGGGTGCCGTTGGAGCCAGCTCTCGCTGAGGAGCAGGGCCGCGGCCTGCTTGGCGGAGTCCTGATCGGCCCGATCCCGCAGGCGGTTCTTGATCTTCTCCAGGGTGGCGCTCTGGCCGGAGGCCAGGAACGGGTTGGTGTCGATCAGCTGGGCGGTGAGGGCCACCTGGCGCTGCAGCAGGGCCTGCCGGTTGGCCGCGGTGCCGGTCTGCAGGGCGCGGTCCAGCTGGTCGAACTGCTCCAGATAGGCCTGGGTCTCCCGCTGGGGCTCGATTCCCTTGATCGGATCCACCCAGGGGGTGATGTCCGGCAGGAAGGGCAGGGGCACCACCAGGGGCACCGAGGGAATCGGGTGCAGGTTCCGCTGCAGCCAGAAGGTGCGCAGGGGAACGTAGCTGAGATCGAACGCCACCCAGAGCAGGTTCACGGCCCCCCACACCGCCACGAACCGGTCCCACAGCAGCTGGCGACGGCCTGGGGTGGCAGGGGCGCTCTGCAGCCAGCGGGGCCGGGCCATCGGGCGTGGGATCGCAGGGGGCCTGCCTAATCTGCCCTGGGCCGACACCTTCCCAGCCGTTGAGCGAACAGCACCCTGGCGCCTCCAGCCAGTCTGAGAGTCCGTGGGCCTTCTGGCGCAGTGTGGCCATCACCCTGGTGGTGGCCCTGGGCATTCGCCAGTTCCTGGTGGAGGCCCGCTACATCCCCTCGGGCTCGATGCTGCCGGGGCTGCAGATTCAGGACCGGTTGCTGGTGGAGAAGCTCACCTATCGCAGCCGGCAGCCCCAGCGCGGCGAGATCGTGGTCTTCCACTCGCCGCACCACTTCGATCCGGTGCTGGCCAGCAGCACCGATCGCAACCCACTGCGCTGTCTGCTCGTGAACCTGCCCCTGATCGGCACGGTGCCCGGGCTGGCCAGTCCCGCCTGTGACGCTTACATCAAGCGCGTCGTGGCCCTGCCGGGGGAGCGGGTCGTGGTGGATCCCCGCGGTCAGGTGAGCATCAACGGCCAGCGTCTGCAGGAACCCTGGGTGCGCAACCTCTGCCCGGTCGACTCCCAGGGCATGGGGCCCTGCCGCACGGTGAACGCGGTCGTGCCCCCGGGGCATGTGCTTGTTCTCGGTGACAACCGGGCCAACAGCTGGGATGGACGCTTCTGGCCCGGCGGCCCCTTCCTCCCCCAGCGGGAGATCATCGGCCGTGCCTTCTGGCGTTTCTTCCCGTTCAATCAGGCGGGGACCCTGGTGCCGGCAGCGACCAGTTCGCCGGCACCGTGAGCCCGGTGGCCCGCACCTGGCCCCGCATGCTGCGCCCTAGCAAGGGTTGATTGGCCGCCCTGGAGAGGCTGTCCGAGCGCTCCCACGTCCAGCTGGCCAGCGGGTCGAACAACAGCCAGCGCTGGCTGCCGCGCTCCAGCTGCGGGGCCTCTTCCCCCAGCAGGGTCGCCGGTCCCCAGCAGAGCACCTGCCACAGCTCGGCTGGGCTCCACCGGCGCTTCACCACCAGCTCCTGCCAGAGGGCCGGCAGCACCAGGCCATGGGGGGCACCGTGGCCGGCGACCCCCGCCCGCCGTTGATCGAGGGGCAGCAGCTGTTCCTCGGCATCCAGCGGTAGATGGTGCACCGCCACCGCTGTGATCAGTCCCTCGCGCAGGCCGTGCAGCAGGGCCTCACGGTCGTCGGGGCCCCCCAGGGCGGGCTCCACCCGCCAGCCCTCCTCGGTGGGCGAGAGGCTGGCGGTATCGGCCAGCAGGTGCCACCAGCTCACGGTGGCGGCCGGGCAGGCCTGGCCCTGACCCCGGCGGCTCTGCAGTTGGTGCACGGCCGCCGCCGTGGACAGGTTCATCAGCACCAGGTGACGGTCGGGGCGGGCCAGGGCCAGCTCCAGCAGTGATTGCAGGGGGAGTGTTTCGCTCAGCACCGGATCGGGGGGCCAGCCCGCCCGCAGGGTGTGCACGCTCTCCCGCACGAAGCCGCCACCGGTGAGGGAGCGGCTTCGGGGACTGAGCAGCACAGGCCGATCCTCCATGGCTCCGAGCAGCAGGCCGCGCTCGAGCAGCGGCAGTGGGGGCAGCGCAGTGCCGCCGGCCAGTCCGATGGCGCCGGCTGCGAGCTGCTCCCGGTGCAGGGCCAGGTCCTCATCGGCTCCGTCGAGGCTGAAACTGCCCCAGAGCCGCAGTTGCAGCGGACCGGGGCGCTGCAGGGACTGCAGGCGCTCGGGCCGATCACGCCAGGGCCTCGCCCAGGGCAGCAGGGCCAGGCTGCCGTATCCACCCGCGGCGGCGGCCAGGCCGAGGCTGGTCAGGGTCTCGGCCTGGAGTGCCCAGGGCTCCTCCAGCACACTGTGGGGGTCGACCAGGCAGGGGGCCAGCAGCCAACCTGTCGCCGGCTGGGGCTTCAGGCCCAGAGCCCGGGCCCGTTCCTCCACACCAGGGCCCCACTGCTCCAGGCGTCCCTGCCCATCGATGAGCGCATCGGTGCACTGAACGGGTTCTCCGTCGGCAGCCAGGAGGTCGACCTGATGCAGCCACAGGGGGACAGCCATGGGCGTCAGCGAAGAGCGCTCATCAGAGGGCTCCCGCCGCCGTGCGGTCGAGCACGCCGCCGAGGTGGCTGGTGAGGTTCATCGCCGCCACCACTGCCGTGCCGTCGGGCCCATCGGGATAGTCGACCACCGTGACGCCGCCATTGCCTTGCTTGATCGCCCAGATGTCGCCAGGGCTGAGCCCCAGAAGGGCACAGAGGATGGTCTTGTTGACGGCGTCATGGGCCACCACAAGCGCGGTTTCCTCGGCGGAGAGGCTGGCGGCGATGGTCTGCCATGTCGCCAGGGAGCGCCCCCAGACGTCGTGGATCGTCTCGCCCTCCGGCATCTGCACCGTTTCCGGGGCCCGTTTCCAGTCGCTCAGTAGCTCGGCCCAGCCTTCGGCGATCTCGCACTCCAGCCTGCCCTCCCAGAGACCATGGCCGATTTCCACCAGACCGCGGGTGCTGGTGAGCGGGACCCCGGGGTGGCTGGCCAGGATCGCCTCGGCCGTCTGGCGGGGGCGTGCCATGGCACTGGTGTAGGCCCGGTCGATGTGCACCGGGGCGAGGAAGCTGCCGGCGGCCTCGGCCTGGGCACGGCCGTTGGCATTGAGCGGAATGTCGATCTGGCCCTGGAAGCGTCCCTGCCGATTCCAATCGGTTTCGCCGTGGCGCACCAGCAGCAGCCGGGCCCCACGCCCCTGCACCGGCAGGGGTTGGTCCAGGTGGGCTGTGCCATTGAGCGATTCCACCTGCACGGCCAGATCGCCGGAGGGCTGGCGGCTGAGGTTGATCACCGAAATCGATCCGTTGTCGATGCGAAGACGGCGGAAGCCCTCGCCATCGAGACCGAGCAGGGAGAGCACCACGCAGCGCAGGATCGCGTTGTGGGCCACCACCACCACGGAGGCGTCGTCGCCGTCCAGGGCATCGCCGTGACGATCGAGCAGCATCTGGCGGAAGCCCCCGGCCTGTGCCATCAGCTCGGCGATCGGGCGGTAGGACTCACCGGTGCTGCGCTGCAGTTCCAGGGTGTGGGGAGCGCGGCGCCAGAGGGCCTCCTGCTCAGGGAAGCGCTCGCGCAGATCCTGGCGGAGCAGGCCGCTCCAGGGCTCCAGGTCGATTTCCAGGAGGTCGTCACGCAGCTCCGGGATCAGCCCCTGGCCCTGGGCCTCCAGGAGATGGTCGGCGGTGTGGGCGGCCCGGCGCAGGGGGGAGCAGTAGGCCGCGCTCAGGCGCAGTTCCGCCAGGGCACGGCCGGCCGCCCGGGCCTGCTCCTCGCCGGTGGGCGTGAGGGAAGAGAGGTCGTCGCGTCCCTGGATCCGGTGCTCGATGTTGAAGCTGCTGAGCCCGTGGCGGACCAGCACAATCCGGAGAGACACGGACCCAGGGCTGCGCGGCGTCACTGTATGGGAGCGTCTGGATTCCCCTGGTCAGGGGAGAATTCAGGCCATCTCCGGCCAGGCCCCCCTTGAGCCCCTCCGCCCCACGGTCCGAGCCGAGGCCCCCCGGGGCTGCCGCCGGTTGGCAGGTGCTCCTGGCGCTCCTCAGCCTGGCCCTCAGTGCGCTGCTCTGGGTGAATGGGCTGGTGGACAGCCTGGAGCGTCCATCGGTGGGCAATGCCCTCAACGTGCGCCAGCTGCAGCTCGAGCTGCTGGCGGCCCCGGCCTTGCCGGACGCCGTAAGGCCCTGGCTCACCAGCGGGGATCCTGCCGCCGCCCTCGCCGAGGCCCTGCAGGCCCAGGTGAATGCCGAGGCCGGCCCCGGCGATCCGGACACCTTGCTTCAGCTGGCTCTGCTGGAAAAGGACCGCGGCGAGAACGCCACTGCCGCTGGGCTTCTGCAACGCCTCGAGCAGCAGGTCCCGCCCGAGCAGCGGCCCCTGCTGCGCCGGCTCGAGGCTGCTGGAGCCGCCCGCCCAGATGCCGATCTCTCCGACCCTTCGGCACCCTGGCAGCCCTCGCTCTCCCCCCTCACCCGCCAGCTGCTCTGCGCGGACCTGCGAGGGGGCAGTTGCGGTGATCCCGTGGTGCAGCGCCAGGCAGCCCTGCGCCTGTTCGGGGTGAGCTGGCTTCCAGCCCTGCTGCTGCTGCTGGGGGTGGCCCTGCTACTGCGGGAGGCCTGGCTGCTGTGGCGGGGTCGCCTGCCCCTTCTGCCCCTTCTGGGCCCCCAGCTCAACCTCGTGGAGGTGACCCTATTGATCGCCGGCGGGTTTGTGGTGCTCGGGGAACTCACCGTGCCCCTGGTGCTGGCCCCGCTCAGCCAGTGGCTGCTCTCGCCCCTGGCCGCCGAGCCGGTGCGGCAGCAGAGCCTTCAGGTGGTGCTCCTCTATGGCGGACTCATGCTGCCCCCGCTGCTCATCCTCAGGGCCCAGCTGCGCGCCAGCCCGGGCCCTGGGCCTGAGGGCGGCTGGCTGCAATGGCACTGGCGGCCCTTGCCGACTGCCCTGCGTCGGGCCCTGGGCCAATGGCTGATGGTGCTGCCTCTGGTCGCCCTCAGTGGCTGGCTGGTGGAGCGGCTGCTGGGGGATCCGGGAGGCAGCAACCCGCTGCTCGAGCTGGTGCTCACCGCCCGTGACCCCCTGGCCCTCGCGGGCTTTGCCCTCACGGCCACCGTGCTGGCCCCCCTGTTTGAGGAAACGCTGTTTCGGGGCGTGTTGTTGCCGGTGCTGGGGCGCCACTGGGGGGCCCGGTCGGCCCTGTTGGCCAGCGCCCTCGTCTTTGCCCTGGCCCATCTGAGCCTGGGGGAGCTGGTGCCCCTGCTGGTGCTGGGCCTGGGCCTGGGCTGGCTGCGCCTGCGCAGCGGCCGCCTGGCCCCCTGCGTGCTGATGCATGCCCTGTGGAACGGCCTCACCTTCGCCAATCTGGTGTTGCTCGCCGGCTGAGGCTGCTCTGGTCACCTGGTGAACCGGTACGGGGCCAGACCCCTTGCTGTCCAGCGGTCCGGGTGGTTCACTTGCGAAGCATTCGGCTGAATCGTTGGTCGCCTCGAACCTGCTACGGAAGACGTCCCCGCAGGAGTCGGTGGCCCGGTCCGGAGGCCTGCGCCGCCCGCAGCGTCGCCCCCTGCAGGTGATTCAGGGCTCCCTCTCCAGCCGTCAGGCCGCTCGCCGCTCCCCCCTGCTGGCCAGCCTGCACCGTGCCGCCGACGGCACCCTCGCCGGTCTCGGCCTCTGCATGCTTGCCCTCAGTGGCCTCACCCTGCACTGGCAGAACCACTGGGGGAAGAGTTACCAGCAGCTCGAGGCCGCCCAGGTGCTGGAGCACCGCCTGCAGGAGTCGGCGGCCCAGCTTGAGCAGCACTACCTCGGCGCGGTGCGCAAGCCCGGCTGGCTCGTGCCCACCAGCAGCGAGAAGCTGATTTACCTGCCCCAGCCCCCGGCCCAGGCCGCCCCTGCGCGCTCGCCCCTTGCTGTGAATCTGCAGCTGGGCCGCATGCCAGCGGGGTACTGAGCGCCATGGCCCAGGCCTTCCCCACCCGGCCGGCAGGAGCGCAGCAGCCAGTCCGTCGATCACGGGTGGTACCGATCCAGCCGGTTCCTCCCCACCGCCTCCTGGCCGTCTACCTGCTGCTTGCCCTGGGATTGGGCGGGCTTGCCCTGCGCCTGGCCTGGCTCCAGGTGGTGGACACCGGCAATCTCCAGGCCAAGGCCCGGGCGATCCAGACCCAGTCACAACGGCCCCTGGGCAAGCGGCGCACCATCGTCGATCGTAACGGCCGCCTGGTGGCCCTTGATGAGGAGCGCTTCACCCTCTGGGCTCACCCCCGCTACTTCAACTTCCCGGGCGACGATCCCCAGAAGCTGCGCCGGCCCGATGAGGTGGCTTCGCGTCTGGCCTCCGTGCTGGCCGTGCCCAGCGAGAGCCTGCTCCAGACCATGGGTGCCCGGCCCAGTGGTGTGAAGCTGCGCACCAACATCGATCCGGAGACGGCCGCCCGCATCCGCCAGCTCGGGATCAGTGGTCTCGACCTCGAGGCCTACCCCCAGCGGATCTATCCCCAGGGGTCCCTCTTCGCCAACGTGGTGGGCTTCCTCAACCTCGAGCGGGTGCCCCAGGCAGGACTGGAGCAGAGCCGCGATCGGGACCTGCAGCGCCAGGAGACCACCTTGACGATGCGCCGGGGTGCCGATGGCACGCCGCTGCCCGAGGGTCTGCGTGCTGGCTCGCTCTACGGCGATGACCTGCGGCTGCAGCTCACCCTCGATGCCCGCCTGCAGCAGGTGGCCCAGCAGGCCCTGGCCAACCAGGTGAAGAAGTGGAACGCCAAGCGGGCGGCCGCCCTTGTGATGGATGTGCGCAACGGCGAGATGCTTGCCCTGGCCTCCTTCCCCAGCTACGACCCCAACCGCTTCTGGAGCTTCAATCCCGGGCTGTTTCGTGAATGGTCGGTGCAGGACCTCTATGAGCCAGGCTCCACCTTCAAGCCCATCAATCTGGCGATCGCCCTGCAGGAGAAGGCGATCGATCCCAAGGGCAAGATTCACGATGGTGGCCAGCTCACCATCGGTGGCTGGCCGATCTTCAACCACAACCGCCAGGGCAATGGCGTCATCGATTTCCCCACCGTGCTGGAGGTGTCCAGCAACGTGGCGATGGTGCAGGCGATGGCCAAGGTGAAGCGTGAGCGCTTCTGGCATTGGCTCCATGCCATGGGCATCGATACCCGCCCCGATACCGACCTCCCTGGGGCGGTGGCGGGCGAGCTCAAGCCCCGCCCGCTGTTCACCAGCCATCCGATTGAGCCGGCGGTGGCCGCCTTTGGCCAGGGCTTCTCGCTGACCCCCCTGAAGCTTGTGCAGCTGCACGCGATGCTGGCCAATGGTGGCCGGCTGGTGAGCCCCCACATCACCCGCGGGTTGCGCTCCGGCGATGCCCTGGCCCCGACGCCGGGCTCCTCCGGGCTGCAGGTGCTGGATCCCTCCGTCACCCGCACGGTGATGGGCTGGATGGAGACGGTGGTGGATCGCAGCGACAGCCTGGGGATCCGCGTGCCCGGTTATCGCATCGGCGGCAAGACCGGCACGGCCCAGAAGGCGGAGCGTGGGGTCTACATCCCCGGTTCCCTGATCACCAGCTTCGTGGGCCATCTGCCGATCGACGATCCGCGCTACGTGGTGCTCGTGGTGGTGGATGAACCCAAGGGCGGCAACACCTACGGCTCCACGGTGGCCGCGCCGGTTGCCCGCCAGATCATCGATGCCCTGCTGGTGCTTGAACAGCTCCCCCCCTCCCGCCCCCAGGAGCTGGCTGGGGCCAAGGTGCGCCGCTGACCCCCGCCGGCTGGCGCCTCTGTTGCCATTCGCGCAAGCTGCCCGCCGATCGTCAGGTGAAGCTGGCCGGGCTGGCTAGCGTTCGGTGGACCCGGTGTACCGTTCGCCGGCCCAGCAGGCAGCCATGGCCAACCTTCTCGATCAACTCGCCGCCATGACCGTGGTGGTGGCCGATACCGGGGACATCGACGCCATCAAGCAGTTCACCCCCCGCGACGCCACCACCAATCCCTCCCTGATCCTCGCGGCTGCTCAGATTTCCAGTTACCAGGATCTGATCGATCGTTCTCTGCGGGAGTCGCGGCAGGTGGTGGGTCCTGAGGCCGGCGCGGATGCGGTGGTGCGTGAGGCCCTTGACGAAATCTGCGTCACCTTCGGCAAGGAGATTCTCAAGATCGTGCCCGGCCGTGTATCGACCGAGGTGGATGCCCGGCTCAGCTACGACATCGAGGGCACGATCGCCAAGGCCCGCAAGTTGATCGGTCTGTATGCCGAAGCCGGGATCGGCCGGGAGCGGGTGCTGATCAAGGTGGCCTCCACCTGGGAGGGCATCTGCGCGGCGGAGCAGTTGGAGAAGGAAGGCATCCACTGCAACCTCACCCTGCTCTTTTCCTTCGCCCAGGCGGTGGCTGCCGCCGAGGCAGGCGTGACCCTGATCTCGCCCTTTGTGGGGCGCATTCTCGACTGGTACAAGAAGAGCACGGGACGGGACAGCTATCCCGGGCCGGAGGATCCCGGTGTGATCTCCGTGACGCAGATCTTCAATTACTACAAAACCTACGGCTACAAGACCGAGGTGATGGGGGCCAGCTTCCGCAACACCGCTGAGATCATCGAACTGGCAGGGTGCGATCTGCTTACCATTTCGCCGGCTCTGCTCGATGAGCTCCGCCACACCGACGGGGAGCTGGCGCGCAAGCTCAATCCCTTCGATCCGGCCCCCACCGAGGCCCAGATCCACCTCGACGAAGCCCAGTTCCGGGCCATGCTGGCGGCCGACCCGATGGCCACCGAGAAGCTCGATGAGGGCATCCGGGGGTTCTGCAAGGCGATCGAAACGCTGGAGGCCCAGCTGGCCCACCGCCTGGCGGAGCTCGAGGGCGGCGCCGCCTTCGGCCATGCCGTGCACGAGATCTTCCTGCTCAACGATCTCGATGGCGATGGCTGCATCACCCGCGAGGAGTGGCTGGGCAGCGATGCGGTGTTCGATGCCCTCGATACGGACAAGGATGGTCGGCTGGCCCCCGAGGACGTGAGGGGGGGGCTGGGGGCGGCTCTGGCACTCGGTCGCGCCGCCTGAGCCCCAACACCCCCCGCGCCTCCGGAGTTGGGCCTGTTCATCCTTAAACCCCCCTTCAACTCCATGCCCCAGAGTTGGAGTTTCCCTGCCGAGCCCCAGCTGCTGTGAACGCCCTTGACACCATGCGTGCTCTCGCCACCAATGGCGAGGTGATCACCGTGGAACCCGGTGAACTGATCTTCCGCTCCGGCGAGCCGGGCGACTGCATGTTCGGTCTGCTGGAGGGCCAGGTGGAACTCAGCTGGAATGGCGATGAGGGGCACGAGCAGATCAATGCCGGGGACGTCTTCGGCGCCGGTGCCCTGGTGACCAGCGAACATCGCCGGTACGGAAATGCCAAGGCCATCACCCCCTGCAGGGTGCTGGTGATGAACCGGGAGAAATTTCTGTTTGCGGTGCAGGAATCACCGATGTTCGCCATTGAGCTGCTGAGCTCGATCGACCAGCGCCTGCGTCAGCTCAAGGACTGCACCAAGATCTAGCCCCGCTGGAAGAGGAGCCGGCGAATCGCCCGCTGGGCGATGTCTCCGTAGCCCAGTTCCCCCGAGAGGATCTGGGCAATTCTCCGGGGGGCCGTCGGTCGCTTGATTCCGAGCTGGTATCCGACCCGCGGCACCCTGTAGAACACCTGGGCGATGCGCCGGCCCCAGGCCATGGAGTCGCCCCAGCTGTGCCGCATCTCCTGGCTGTAGTCCGCCAGGGCCTCCGGTTGCCCGTCGAGCCAGTGACCGATGGCCCTGGCGGCAGCACAGCCGCTGAGCAGGGCTGGCCGCAATCCTTCTGCCAGGAAGGGATCGCAGAGCGAGGCGGCGTCGCCCGCCACCACGACCCCCGGGCCATGCAGGGGATGGTGGCCATCCCAGACGCGCAGGCGGCCCAGGCTGCGGCTGCCGGCCCCCGCAGGCAGGCCCAGGCTGGGCAGCAGGCGGGCCAGCACCGCCTCCCCCTCCTGCAGGGCCCGCTGCGGATCGCCGCCACGGCCAAGGAAGCTGCCCAGGCCGATGCTCGTGCCCCCCTGGCGGGGAAAAGCCCAGCAGAAGCCCTGGGGCACCAGGCCGAAGCCGAAGTGGGCCGTCTCCATGTCGGCCACCGGCCCATCCACCTCCACCGACAGCGTGGTGGCGTAGCGCGGCTGTCTGGGACCCAGGCCCAGGGGCGCCGCCAGCTGCGATCCCGAGCCATCCGCCAGCACGAGGGCCCTGCAGCGCAACGTCTCGTCCGGCAGTTGAACGCACCACTCTTCCCCATCACGCCAGACCCGCTCCACCAGCTGCCCGCCGCGGAAATCAGCCCCCGCTTCCTGGGCTCTCTCCATCAGGAAGGCATCAAGCCGCGAACGGCGCACGATCCAGAAGGGGGAGGAGCCCGGTAACTCGGCCACCACCGGATCCTCCAGATCCCAGGTGAAGCGCACCCGCTGGATCACCGCCTCCACCACAGGACTGAGCGCGAAGGGAAACCAATGCTGCACCGAGGCCGCCATGCCCCCGCCGCAGGGTTTGTGGCGTGGAAACGGAGCCTGATCCAGCACCAGCACCGAGCGGCCGGCGCCAGACAGGTGCACAGCCGCCGCACCGCCGGCCGCGCCGCCACCCACGACGATCACCTCCCGGTGGATCCCCCGGGCGCCTGCGGTGGTCACACCTTGAGAATGTCCGCTTCCTTGTCCGCCAGGTGCTTGTCGATTTCAGCGATGTAGCGGTCGGTGAGCTTCTGCACCTTGTCCTGCTCGTCGCGGCTCTGGTCTTCGGAGAGCTCACCCTCCTTCTCCTGCTTCTTGATGCGTTCGATGCCGTCGCGCCGGTTGTTGCGCAGGGCCACCTTGCCCTCCTCGGCGTACTTGGCGGCGATCTTGCAGAGCTCCTTGCGCCGGTCTTCGGTGAGGGGCGGAATGTTGATCCGGATCACCTTGCCGTCGTTGTTGCAGGTGAGGCCCAGGTCGCTCATGGCGATCGCCTTCTCGATCAGCCCCATCGCCCCCTGGTCGAAGGGCTGGATCTGGATGGTCTGGGAGTCGGGGGTCGACAGGCTGGCCAGGGACTTGAGCGGCGTTTCAGCCCCGTAGTACTCCACGCTGATCTTGTCGAGCAGGGAGGGGTTGGCCCGACCGGTGCGGATGGTGTTGAAGTTGCGCAGGGCGGCGTCCACCGACTTGCGCATCGCGGCTTCCAGATCCATGGCTGTAGCTCAGGGGTGAATGCGGGTGCCGATCGGCTCACCGCGCACGGCCCGGCCGATGTTGCCGGGACCGAACAGATCAAACACCACGATCGGGATCGCGTTGTCCTTGCAGAGGGCAATGGCGGCGCCGTCCATCACCTGCAGCTCACTGCTGAGCACCTCGAGGAAGGAGAGGCTCTCGTAGCGGCGGGCGTCGCTGTGCTTGTTGGGGTCCTTGTCATAGACGCCATCCACCTTGGTGGCCTTGAACACCACGTCGGCGTTGATCTCAGCGGCGCGCAGGGCGGCGGTGGTGTCGGTGGTGAAGAAGGGATTGCCGGTGCCGGCGGCGAAGATCACCACCCGGCCCTTCTCCATGTGGCGGATGGCCTTGCGGCGGATGTAGGGCTCGGCCACCTCCTGCATCGAGATGGCGCTCTGCACGCGGGTGGGCACGCCGGCGCGCTCGAGGCCGTCCTGCAGGGTGATGGCATTCATCACCGTGGCCAGCATGCCCACGTAGTCGGCGGTGGCCCGGTCCATGCCGGCGGCGCTGCCCTTGAGGCCGCGGAAGATGTTGCCGCCGCCCACCACGATCGCCAGCTGGGTGCCATCGGCCACGCAGGCGGCTACGTCGGCGGCGATCGACTGCACGATCGCTGGGTCGATGCCGTAGCCCTGCTCACCCATCAGCGCCTCTCCGCTGAGTTTGAGGAGAACGCGCTTGTACCCCATTGCCACCCCTGATCTGCCGGAGCGTAGCAACGGCCTTGCGTGCTGCCTTCCGTGCCGCTTCAGTGGCCCAAAGCGGCCCTCCCATGCAGCCAGCCCAGCCTTCTCCAGGGTTTTCGCCACGCCCCTCGGGCGTGCTGCTCCGCCTTACCCTCTCCGCCCTGGAGCGGGTCAGTCAGGACCCCAGCCTCTGGCGTGAGGCGGAGGTGCACCGCGCGGTGCTCGTGAGCGGCCTCTCGGTGCTGGTGAACGGCCTGGCCCTGCTCCAGCGGGATCTGGGCTAGGGCGCCCTAGAACTCGATTCCCCGCTGGGCCTTCACCCCTTGCTCGCGGAAGGGGTGGCGCACCAGCTTCATCTCGGTCACCAGGTCGGCCCTCTCCAGCAGGGCGGGCGGAGCACCGCGGCCGGTGAGGGCCACGTGGGTGAGCTCGGGCCGCAGTGCCAGCCCCTCGAGCACCTGCTCCACCGCCAGGTAACCCAGCTTGAGGGCCACGTTCACCTCATCGAGCACCACCAACTTGCGGCGCGCGTCGGCCAGGTAGCTGCAGGAGCGCTGCCAGGCCTGCTGCACCAGCTCACGATCCCGATCACGGTCTTGCGTTTCCCAGGTGAAGCCCTCCCCCAGGGCATGCCAGGCCAGGGCATCGCCGAACAGCTCCAGCGCCTTCGCCTCACCCGGCTGCCAGCCACCCTTGATGAACTGCACCACGGCCACGCCGTCGCCATGGCCCAGGGTGCGCAGCACCAGCCCCAGGGCCGCGGTGGTCTTCCCCTTGCCATCGCCGGTGAACACCAGCACCAGTCCCTTCTCCAGGTTCCGCTCGCCCACCCGCTGGCGCTGCACCTCCTGGCGACGGGCCATTCGCCTGCGGTAGGCCTCCGCTTCGCGCTCGGGCGCCAGCTCGCCGCCGGGGCCCAGCTCGGCCGCCACCTGATCCAGATCCACGGGGTCGAGATCCGCTGCGCTGCTGGGTGTGGCTGGCCTGTCGATCACGGGTGCCTGACGTCTGGCCGCACTCTGCCCGGCTCAGGCCACCTGCTGCCGGGCCAGGGCCGCATCCACCGCCTGCTGCTGGTCGCGGCGGGTGATCCAGTGGTGGTAGGTGCGGGTGTGGATGGCCACCGAGTGGCCCATCATCCGGGCCGCCACCGTGTCGGGCAGGCCGATGTGAATGGTGCGCACCGCCCAGGCGTGGCGCAGGTCGTAGGGGGTGATCGGCAGCCCGTAGCGCTTGAACTGCTCCGCCACCCGCCGGCCGGTCTGCTGCAGGGTGGTGTGACGCAGGTCGGTGCGCACCGGCGGCAGAAGCTCCGGATCGCAGCCCAGGCGCTCCAGCTCGAAGCGCTCCACCCACTCGGGCCGGAAGGGCCACACCTGGTGTTCACCGGTCTTGCTGGTGGGCAGCACCCGGATCACCCGGTCGCCTCCCGGGGCCAGGGCCGAGAGATCGGCGAAGAACACCTCGTGGTTGCGCAGGCCGTAGGTGGCCATCAGCCCGTAGGCCAGCCGCCAGCCCGGGTTTGGGATCAGTTCAAGCAGATCCAGGATCTGGCTGTCGCTGGGCAGGCGTCGGAACTGGGCCGCATGCAGGCCGTAGCCGCCGGACCGCTCACTCCAGTCGGCGGGCAGCTCCAGCGCCCGGTGGCGGGCCAGGGCGGCCAGGGCCGTGCCGGCCTGCTGGCGGCTGCGGCTGCCCAGGGCGTAGCTCTCCAGGGTGTGTTCCAGCAGCGGCGCCCCCAGCTCCAGCTCTTGCTCCTCGGCCAGCCGGGCCAGCCGGCGCAGGTAGGGCCGGTAGGCGGCGCTCCAGGTGGTGCGGCTGCCCGCCGGGTTGCGGCGGCGTCGGGGATCGGCGAAGAAGGCCGCCTCGAAATGGTCGAGCACCTCCGCCAGGGGCATGGCGCTTGCCGGCCGCTGCGGGCTGGGGGCCACCGCTCTGCGGGACCACTGGCTCCAGTCAAAGCGCTGGCCCTGCAGCTCCCGCAGCACCTGGCGCAGCTGCTGACCCGCGCTCTCCAGGCCTGCCGGCGTGGCCGGCAGCCCCAGGCTGATCCGCTGCACGGGCAGCCCGCCGCTGCCTCGCCGGCAGGGGAGGGGGCCCCGAAGCCCCAGCCGTTCGCCCCGCCGCTCGATCCGCAGGCCCACCCCGGCGGTGGCCAGGCCCGCGTTCTGGGCGGCGATGGCGGCGTCCAGGGGGTGGGCGTCGGAGGACAGGGAAATGGGGCGCAGAGCCGGGCGCGGCCCGACCCTATCGATGTCCGGTGGGCATCGCTAGAGCCCGGCGGGCAGCGTTACGCTCTCCCCGGTGCGCCGCGTGGGACGAAGGCATGGCCAAGGTGGGCGTGCTGCTGCTGAATCTGGGGGGGCCGGAGCGGATCCAGGACGTGGGCCCCTTCCTCTACAACCTGTTCTCCGATCCGGAGATCATCCGCCTGCCCAACCCGGCGCTGCAGAAACCGCTCGCCTGGTTGATCAGCACCCTGCGTTCCGGCAAGTCGCAGGAGGCCTACCGCTCGATCGGCGGGGGCTCCCCCTTGCGCCGCATCACCGAACAGCAGGCCCGGGAACTGCAGAGCACCCTGCGCCAGCGGGGCATCGAGGCCACCAGCTACGTGGCGATGCGCTACTGGCACCCCTTCACCGAGTCGGCGGTGGCCGACATCAAGGCCGATGGCATTGATGAGGTGGTGGTGCTGCCGCTCTACCCCCACTTCTCGATCAGCACCAGCGGGTCCAGCTTCCGCGAACTGCAGCGCCTCCGCCAGGCCGACCCCGCCTTTGCCCGGTTGCCCATCCGCTGCATCCGCAGCTACTACAACGATCCCGGCTACATCGCGGCCATGGCCGAGCTGATCGCCCGGGAGATCCAGGCCTGTCCGGATCCGGCCCATGCCCATGTGTTCTTCAGCGCCCATGGGGTGCCCAAGAGCTATGTGGAGGAGGCGGGCGATCCCTACCAGGAGGAGATCGAGGCCTGCGCCAGGCTGATCATCGACAAGCTGGAGTCGGATTTCGGCTACCGCAATCCCTTCACCCTGGCCTACCAGAGCCGGGTGGGCCCGGTGGAGTGGCTCAAGCCTTACACCGACGACGCCCTGCATGAGCTGGGCGACGCCGGCGTGAAGGATCTGGTGGTCGTGCCGATCAGCTTTGTGAGTGAGCACATCGAGACCCTGGAAGAAATTGACATCGAGTACCGGGAGATCGCCACGGAGGCGGGGATCACCAACTTCCGTCGCGTGCCCGCCCTCGACATCACCCCGTCCTTCATCACGGGCCTGGCCCACCTGGTGCAGCAGGCCCTCGAGGGACCGGAGGTGAATCTCGACCAGGCCGCTGCCCTGCCCACCAAGGTGAAGCTCTATCCCCAGGACAAGTGGGCCTGGGGGTGGAACAACAGCTCGGAGGTGTGGAACGGCCGCTTGGCGATGGTGGGCTTCTCCGCTTTCCTGCTGGAGCTGCTCAGTGGACGGGGACCGTTGCATGCGCTCGGCCTTCTCTGATCAACGACGGCTGAGGCCTCAGGCGCTGCGGAGGCTGGTGCTTGCCGCCCTGCTCACGGCAGCTCCATTTCTGGCCCTGCCCGCTGCCGAGGGCAGCAGTGGCAGCATCTGGCGCCTCGGGGTGTTTCCGGTGGTGAGCTTCGCGGGTTACACCAGCCACTTCGGCACCCGCACGGGTCCCTGGGGGCGGGTGGAGCCCCATTACGGTCTCGACATTGCTGCCCCCATGGGTTCTCCCATCCGCAACTGGTGGGGAGGGGTGGTCACCAGCGTCATCAACGACGGCACCTGCGGCCTGGGTCTGGTGATTCGCTCAGGGGAGTATGAGCACATCTATTGCCATCTAACCGGCTCGCTTCGTGGTGGGGCCTACCGCAGCGGGCCAGTGGCGCTGCGTGAAGGCCAGGCCGTGCGCACGGGCGAGTTGATCGGTCATGTGGGGGTGACCGGGAGGAGCACGGGCCCCCATCTGCACTGGGGCATGCGCCACCGCGGTGCCTGGATCGACCCGGCCCTGGTGCTGCGGGCCATGGCCCGGGCCCGCCAGGCCGGAGGCCCGCCCGTAGCTCCAAAAAGCCCGTCAGCGCCTAGGGTTGCCCTATCCCGTTAAGCCGCCAGGTCCCTGGCCACTGCAGCCGTGACGCTTTCGCCCCTCATCTCTGCGGACCCCTCCGCACCTGCTGGGGCGGCCCCGGCAGGGCTCGGCGTCGAACCGCAGCGGGTGAACGGTGGCTATGCCCTGATGGACGCCCTGCGCCGCCACGGCGTGGAGCACATCTTTGGCTATCCCGGTGGCGCGATCCTGCCCATCTACGACGAGCTGCACAAGGCAGAGAGCCGCGGCTGGCTGAAGCACATCCTGGTGCGCCACGAGCAGGGCGGCACCCATGCCGCCGATGCCTACGCCCGTGCCACCGGCAAGGTGGGCGTGTGCTTCGGCACCTCCGGTCCCGGCGCCACCAACCTGGTGACCGGCATCGCCACCGCCCATATGGATTCGGTGCCGATGGTGGTGATCACCGGCCAGGTGCCCCGGGCCGCCATCGGCACCGACGCCTTCCAGGAAACCGACATCTTCGGCATCACCCTGCCGATCGTGAAACATTCCTGGGTGGTGCGCGACCCGCGCGACATCGCCCGCATCGTTGCGGAGGCCTTCCTGATCGCCTCCACCGGCCGGCCCGGCCCGGTGTTGATCGATGTGCCCAAGGATGTGGGCGTCGAGGAGTTCGACTATGTGCCCGTGGAGCCCGGCACGGCCGTGCCCCCGGGTTTCCGCCTTCCCCCGGCACCGCGTGCCGAGGCGATCGAAGCGGCCCTCGGGCTGATCCGCCAAGCCCGCCGGCCCCTGCTCTACGTGGGTGGCGGCGCCATCAGCAGTGGGGCCCATGCCCAGGTGCGCCAGCTGGCGGAGCGCTTCCGCCTGCCCGTCACCACCACCCTGATGGGCAAGGGTGCCTTCGACGAGAAGCACCCCCTGGCGGTGGGCATGCTCGGCATGCATGGCACGGCCTATGCCAACTTCTCCGTCACCGAGTGCGACCTGCTGATCGCCGTGGGCGTCCGCTTCGATGACCGGGTCACCGGCCGGCTGGATGGCTTCGCTCCTCGCGCCCAGGTGATCCACATCGACATCGATGCGGCGGAGGTGGGCAAGACCCGGGTGCCGGAGGTTCCCGTGGTGGGCGATGTGCGCCTGGCGCTCGATGCCCTGCTGCAGGCCTCAGCCGGCGATGGCGCGGAAGGCCGCACCGAGGCCTGGCTTCAGCGCATCGACGGCTGGAAGCAGCATTACCCCCTGGTGGTGCCGCCTCCAGAAGGCGAGATCGCTCCCCAGGAAGTGGTGGTGGCCCTGCGGGATCTAGCTCCCGACGCTTACTACACCACGGATGTGGGCCAGCATCAGATGTGGGCGGCCCAGTTCCTGCACAACGGCCCCCGGCGCTGGATCAGCTCCGCTGGCCTCGGCACCATGGGCTTCGGCATGCCGGCGGCCATGGGGGTGCAGACCGCCTTCCCCGATGCGCAGGTGATCTGCGTGGCGGGGGATGCCTCGATCCTGATGAACATCCAGGAGCTCGGCACCCTGGCCCAGTACAACCTGCCGGTGAAGGTGGTGGTGCTCAACAACGGCTGGCAGGGGATGGTGCGCCAGTGGCAGGAGAGCTTCTACGAGGAGCGCTATTCGGCTTCGGAGATGACCGGTGGCATGCCCAACTTCGAGGCGCTGGCGGCGGCCTTCGGGGTGCGTGGCGTGTTGATCACGGAGCGCTCCCGGATGCGGGAGCAGCTGGCTGAAGCCCTGGCCCATCCGGGGCCTGCCTTCATCGACGTGAAGGTGCGCCGCAACGAGAACTGCTATCCGATGGTGCCCCCCGGTGCCAGCAACGCCCAGATGGTGGGCCTGCCCTCCCATCCCGAGCTGGCCATTGCCACCACCCGCCAGTGCGGCAGCTGCGGCGCCAGCACGGAGAGTGCCTACCACTTCTGCCCCAGTTGCGGCGCCAAGCTCTGAACCCGTCTTCTGCCGGAGGTCGTGGGCCCGGTGCCCGGGTTGGCCGGGCACCATCCGAGTGGCACGCAAGGGTGCTGGCGGGGAGCTTCGCGCTCCTGCTGGCGCTGATCGGCCTGCTTGCCGTCCCCCATCCGGTTGCTGCCGCAGAGGTGCGGCAGGTGCGTCAGGCCACCCTGCTGCAGGTGGGCGACAGCAACCGCAGCTACGCGGTGCGTCTGGCCTGCATCAGCGTGGGTCCCGAGCAGGAGGCTGAGGCAACGGCCTGGTTGCGGCGGCTTGCCCCCCGAGGCACGCGGGTGAACCTCCGGCCCATGGGGGAACGGGGGGGAACCCTGCTGGCCCGGGTGACCACCCTGCCTGGAGGTCGGGGGGCCGGTGAGGATCTGAGCGGCGCCCTGGTGACCCATGGCTTCGCCCAGCCTGCGCTGGATAGCCTCACCGACGCACGCTGTTCCGGCCTGAGCTGAATGAGCCTTAATCGCACCGCCAAGGGCATCGTGCTGGTGCCCTCCCTGTTGCTGGGGGGCGCCTTTCTGGCCGCCGCCGCCTGGAGTGATGGTCCAACGGCCACCAACCGCACCCTGGCCCTGGCCCTGGGGGGCGCACTGATGGCGGCCGGCCTGCTGGCCCAGCTGTTGCCGGAGCCGGAGCCGGAGCCGGAGCACAACCGCCCCGACCCCGCGCCGCGCAGCTGACCGGCCCCACCTGGCCTCCTAGAACCAAGGCCCAAGAACCAAGGGCCAACCGGGGTCGGTGGCCCATCAGCCGTGGATGCTCAGCGCTTGGGCTGGTTCTTCACGGCCTTCTCATACTCGGCCAGCACGTCGTCGATGAACTTCTTGTCGGCCCCGGCCAGCTTGGGATAGCAGCCCTGCTTCACCCGGCCCACCACCTGGATGATCGAACCGTTGGCGATCTGGTCGGCGGAGAGCTTGCCCGCCCCGGCCACCTGGGAGTCGTAGCGGTTGGTCACCACGTAGGTGATGGCCTTGGCATTGGAAAGCACGGTCTTCTGGACGGGCACCTTCTCCTCCACGGCCAGCTCACACACATTCACGGCGGCGGCCAGGGACATGTCATTCATCAGTTCCATCGACGCAGGCTTGGCCGCTGCGCCCTGGGCCTGGGCATGAGCCGGAGTCGAGGGCAGTGCTGTGGCGAGCGCCAGGGCAGCGGAGGCGACCCAGGCGGGGGAGGAACGGAACACGAAACCCGATAGCGGTGTTGGGTGACGCCCCACTGTGGCACCGAATCCCTGTGCTCCGCAGTGCTTCGTCCGGTTCACAGTTGCGGCGGTGCCGGCCGGCCAGGGGCAGAGTTCAGGAGGCTGTCCCCTAATCCATGGTCCCTGACCCCACGACCTCCGGTTCAGAGCCCAGCGCCGTGCGCCAGCCCAGCCTCGTGCTGCCCTTCGCCGCAGTGGGCATCGAGGCCATCGCCGAGGTGGGGGGCAAGAACGCCTCCCTGGGCGAGATGATCTGCGAGCTGGGCCAGCACGGGGTGCGGGTGCCTGATGGCTTTGCCACCACCGCCGACGCCTACCGCCACTTCATCGCCAGCAATGGCCTGGCCGATCGGCTGCATGCCCTGCTGGACGGACTGGACAGTGCCGATATCGCTGCCCTGCAGGCGGCCGGTGCCGCCGCCCGCTCACTCCTCCTGCGCGCTCCTCTGCCGGAAGATCTGCAGGCGGCCATCCTCGCGGGCTATGCGCGTCTCACGGCCGCCACCGGTGGGGGCGAGCCGGCGGTGGCGGTGCGCTCCAGTGCCACCGCCGAGGATCTGCCCGACGCCTCCTTTGCCGGCCAGCAGGAGACCTACCTGAATGTGCAGGGCCAGGCCGCGCTGCTGGCCGCCTGCCGCCGCTGCTTCGCCTCCCTGTTCACCGACCGGGCGATCTCCTATCGGCAGCTCAACGGCTTTGACCACTTCGAGGTGGCCCTCTCGATCGGTGTGCAGCGGATGGTGCGCGCCGATCTGGCCGCCTCCGGGGTGATGTTCTCGATCGACACCGAGACCGGCTTCCGTGAGGCCGTGTTGCTCACGGCCGCCTACGGCCTGGGGGAAAACGTGGTGCAGGGGGCGGTGAACCCCGATGAGTACCTGATCTTCAAACCCAACCTGCAGCAGGGCTTCGCCCCGATCCTGCAGCGCCGCCTGGGCAGCAAGGCGATCCGCATGGTCTATGCCGAGGCCGGCCAGGGCTCCGCCACCGATCCCAGCCATCCCGGCGCCAGCGCCACCTGCAATGTGCCCGTGCCCGCGGCGGAGCAGCGCCGCTTCGCCATCTCCGATGACGAGGCCCTGCAGCTGGCGCGCTGGGCCTGCACGATCGAGCGCCACTACAGCGCCCGCCGCGGCCAGCCCACGCCGATGGACATCGAGTGGGCCAAGGATGGCTGCACCGGCGAGCTCTTCATCCTCCAGGCGCGGCCGGAGACCGTGCAATCGCGCCGCTCCGCCTCCGTGCTGCGCAGCTGGCACCTGGAGGCCGGGCCCGGCGGCGGTGGCGCCGAGCAGCTGTGCACCGGCCGGGCGATCGGCGCCTCGGTGAGCAGCGGCCGGGCCCGGATCATCCGCGATCCCTCGGAGATTCAGCGCTTCAGTTCCGGCGACCTGCTGGTGACCGAGCGCACGGATCCCGACTGGGAACCGATTCTCAAGCGGGCCAGTGGGGTGATCACTGACCAGGGCGGGCGCACCTGTCACGCGGCGATCATTGCCCGCGAGATGGGGATCACCGCGATCGTCGGTGCCGGCGACGCCATCCGCCGCATCGCCGATGGGGAGCTGATCACAGCCAGCTGCTGCGAGGGCGATGAGGGTCGGGTGTACCGCGGGGCGCTGCCCTTCCGGGTGGAGGAGCAGGAGCTGGCCGACCTGCCGGCCACCCGCACCCGCATCCTGATGAACGTGGGCAACCCGGAGGAGGCCTTCAAGCTCGCGGCGATTCCCTGCGACGGCGTGGGCCTGGCGCGGCTGGAATTCATCATCGCCAACCACATCCGCGTGCACCCCCTGGCCCTGCTGGAGCCCGAACGGGTCGTGGATCCGGCGGAGCGCCAGGCGATCGCCGCCCTGGTGGCCGGCTACCGCGAGCCGGCCGATTACTACGTCGACCTGCTGGCCCAGGGCATGGCGAGCATCGCCGCCGCCTTCTACCCCCGGCCGGTGATCCTGCGCTTCTCCGATTTCAAGAGCAACGAGTACGCCCGCCTGCTGGGGGGAGCGGCCTTCGAGCCCGCGGAGGAGAACCCGATGATCGGCTGGCGAGGGGCCTCCCGCTATTACGCCCCTGCCTTCCGGGCCGCCTTCGCCCTGGAGTGTCAGGCCCTTGCGCGGGTGCGCCAGCAGATGGGCCTCACCAACGTGATTCCGATGGTGCCGTTCTGTCGCACCCCTGAGGAGGGGGACCGGGTGCTGGCCGCGATGGCGGAGCAGGGGCTGGTGCGGGGCGAGGACGGCCTGGAGGTGTACGTGATGTGCGAGCTGCCCAGCAACGTGATCGCCGCCCAGGCCTTCGCCGAGCGCTTTGATGGCTTCTCGATCGGCTCCAACGACCTCACCCAGCTCACCCTGGGGCTCGATCGCGACTCCGCCCTGGTGGCCGATCTGTTTGACGAGCGCCATGCCAGCGTCAAGGCCATGATCAGCCTGGCGATCGCCACCGCCCGGCGCTGCGGCCGCAAGATCGGCATCTGCGGCCAGGCCCCCAGCGATCACCCTGAATTCGCCCGCTTCCTGGTGGAGCAGGGGATCGATTCGATCAGCCTCAATCCGGACGCCGTGATCCCCACGCGCCTGGCGGTGGCAGCGATCGAGGCTGATCTGGCCCCTGCCGGGGTGGTGCCCTAGGCGGCCGAGGCCTGGGGCTGCTGGCGGCGAAGTGCGATCGCGACGCCAGGTTCCGGGGCGATCAGGCGGCAGTCCGGGGCCAGGGCCTCCACCTGCCGCCGGGCCTCCGCCAGAGTTCCCTTCTGCCAGAGCAGGCGACTGAGGGCACCGGAGTAGGTCACGGCTCCGCCGGTGGTGCTGGCCAGCACGGTGTGGGGCCGGAAGCGGCGCAGGAGATCGGGCAGCACGCTCTGGCCCCGCACGAAGGCCCCCGCAAGCGGGAGGCCCAGGTCCACCACCGGGCTGATCACCACGTCCACCGCCTGGGGGGGGCAGCAGGGTTTCCGCTGCCAGATAGCCATGCGGTTCGAGGTAGAGGCTGGTGCCGCCGCCGCGCACCAGATAGCCGTTTTCCACCAGGGGAACCGGTGCCCCCGGCACCGCGCCGATCTCGAGCTCACCTCCGGCCAGCTGGCTGTGCTCCCCCGGCCGCAGGGCCGTCACCTGGCGGAATCCCAGCTCCTGGGCCCTGGCTGCGCCGGAAGCCGAGGCGATCACGGGCAGGTCCCGATCCAGCAGGGCCAGGGTCGGCGGGTGGCAATGGTCCGGCAGGCCCTGCGTCAGCAGCAGCAGGTCGAGGGGGGCCGGCACGCGGGCCATGGGCGGGGCAGTTCCCCGCGGAAGAGCCAGGGGCCCGGGGGAAACACCAGGCTGTCCATCAGCCAGGGATCCACCAGGATGCGCCGCCCCGCCAGCTCCAGCAGCCAGCCATTGGCACCGAAGTAGGTGGCCCGATCGCTCATGGCAGCGCCACCTGCCAGAGCAGCACCACGTGGCCCATGCCGCGCACGGTGCTCAGCACCGCCAGGGCGATGCAGAGAGGACAGTGGCTCAGCGACATGCGCGTGGGGCCGGAATGTGCTCACCCTGGCAGATGCCGCAGGCCGCTGACGGCTGCTGAAATGAATCCGGAGCATCTGTGGCTCTGGAGGACGTGCCGTGTTGCGGTTGAGCGAGCTGAAGCTGCCCCTCGACCACAGCGACGCGGATCTGCAGGTCGCGATCTGCCGTCGCCTGCGCCTGCGTCCGGAGCAGCTGCGGGGCCATCACCTGGTGAAGCGCAGCGTCGATGCCCGGCGCCAGGGGCCGATCCGGCTGGTGTACAGCCTCGATGTCGATCTGGCCCTCAGTGAGGCGGCCCAGGGCCGTCTTCGGCAGCGCTTCGCCAACGATCCCCATCTGCGCCCCAGCCCCGACGAGCGTTACCGGCCGGTGCGGGAGGCCGCTGCGCCGGACTGGGCCGGGCCCCGGCCGGTGGTGGTGGGTGCCGGCCCCTGTGGCTATTTCGCGGCCCTGCTGCTCGCCCAGCTGGGGTTGCGGCCCCTGCTGCTGGAGCGTGGGCAGCCGGTGAAGCAGCGCACCGCCGACACCTTCGGCTTCTGGAAGGGACAGCGGCCCTTCGATCCCGAGTCGAATGCCCAGTTCGGGGAGGGGGGAGCAGGCACCTTCTCGGATGGCAAGCTTTACAGCCAGGTGAGCGAGCCCCGCGCCTACGTGCGCAAGGTGCTCGAGGAGCTGGTCGCCGCCGGGGCCAACCCCGAGATCCTCACCCTGCACCGCCCCCATATCGGCACCTTCAAGCTGGCCACGGTGGTGCGCGGCCTGCGGGGGCGGATCGAAGCCCTGGGAGGGGAGGTCTGGTTCGGCAGCCGGGTGAGTGGGCTGGATCTGGATCCCGCCAACCGCACGGTGCGCGGCGTGCTGCTGGCCGACGGACGCCCTCTGGCTGCCACCGCCGTGGTGCTGGCTGTTGGCCACAGCGCCCGCGACACCTTCGCCTGGCTTCAGGCCAGCGGTGTGGCGCTCGAGGCCAAGCCCTTCGCCATAGGGGTGCGCATCGAGCACCCCCAGCCCCAGATCGACCGGGCCCGCTGGGGGGAGCAGGCCGGCCATCCCCGGCTGGGTGCAGCGGAATACAAGCTGGTGCATCACTGCCTGGAGCCCCAGAACCAGGGGCGTGACGTCTACAGCTTCTGCATGTGTCCCGGTGGCCTGGTGGTGGGGGCCACCTCAGAGCCGGAGGCGGTGGTGACGAATGGCATGAGTCAGCACTCCCGCAATGAGCGCAATGCCAACAGCGGGCTGGTGGTGAATGTCACCCTCGCGGACGTGGCTTCCTACGGAGACGGCCCTGCCGATCCTCTGGCGGGGGTGGCCTTCCAGCGTCACTGGGAACGGCAGGCTTATCAGGCCGGAGGCTGCACCCTGCAGGCCCCGGCCCAGCGGCTCGAGGATTTTCTCGGCGGCCGGGCCAGCACCAGTCTCGATGGACCTGGGGATGGGGGTGCCATCGTGCCGTCGTACCAGCCGGGAGTGGTGCCGGCCGATCTCAGCACCTGTCTCCCCCCCTTTGTGGCGGCAGCCCTGCGGGAGGCCCTGCCCCAGTTCGACCGGCGCATCCCGGGATTCTGCCGTCCGGATGCCCTGCTCACCGGGGTGGAGACGCGCACCTCGTCGCCTGTGCGCCTTCCGCGGGCAGGTACCAGCCTGGAATCGACCAACACCCCCGGGCTGTATCCCGCTGGCGAGGGGGCCGGCTACGCGGGAGGCATCCTCTCGGCCGCGATCGACGGCATCAAGGTGGCGGAACAGGTGGCTCTACGGGTGTTGGGGTGATCGGGAGAGCGCATATCGCCCTCCCGGCCACGATCACTCCTCGTCGTCGTCGCTGGAGCCCAGGGGCATCAGCTGGATCTGTTTGCGTCCGAGCTTGATCTCAAACTCGTCACCAGGCTGCAGTCCCAGCTGGGCGGTGTAGGCCTTGCCCACCATCAGGTTGCCGTTGAACTGCACGCGGGTGGAGAAGCTGAGCTTGCGTCCACCTTTGCCGCCGCGCACGGGCGCTCCGAATTCAACGCCCTTGGCATTGAGCAGGGCCTCGTAAAAAGCAGTGAAGTTGAGACGCTCGGTGCCGTCTTTCTTCTGGGAGACGTAGCCACAGGCCCGAACAAGGTCGGATTTGGAGGCATCGCCGAGTTCCTTGACCTTGGCCAGGAGGTCTGCGCCCGTGAGCATTGAGAAAGTTATGCGTCATTTGCATTATTGCTTTTCGCGGGCATGGCCTGCAAGGGGGCCTTGCGCTTCAGGCCTGGGAAACGATGCCGCTCCACTGCACTGTCTTCACCTGATCGCGGCGCCAGGAGTGGAAGAGTGCCGGCTCCGCCAGGGTGCAGAGGGGGCAGGTGCTGATCTGGCTGGCGGGCAGTCCCAGCGCCTGCAGCTGCAGGCGGGCCGCGGCGCGGATGTCGAGGCGATCCCGGCCCGGCTCAGGATCGGGCTGGAGAGCCCCGCACTCCAGGAGTCGCTCCAGGCCGGCCTTTGCATCGATGGCGTCTGCGACCTCGGAGCTCACCTGGCGTTCCACCTGATAGTGGACGCCACTGATGGCCGGACCCAGGGCCGCCAGCAGCTCCCCGGGCGCGCTGCCGGCGGCCGTGAGCTGAGCCACGGCCTGCGCCAGCACCCCGGCCGCCACCCCGCGCCAGCCGGCATGGCAGGCGGCCACGGCGCCCCGGCGCGGGTCGGCCAGGAGCACGGGGGTGCAGTCGGCACCGCACACCCACAGGCTCTGGCCGCCGCCATCACTCACCAGCCCATCGGCATCCGGCCAGGGGGCGGCGCTGGCTTGGCTGGCTGGCAGCACGGCAGCGCCGTGCACCTGCTGGGGGCGATGAATGCTCACCCCGGCGCTCAGGTAGCCGGCGAGCACCTCGGGTCCGCGCCCCTGCCACTGGCGGGTGAAAAAGCCGTGTTCAAACTCCCCGAGCAGGTCAGCCTGGAGGTAGTAGCCGCCGTAGCAGCCCACCCAGGTCCATCCCGGCATGGCGTTGAAGCCCACATCCGGATGCTGGAAGGGGTCGTGCCCTGGGTCGCCCATGGTTCAGGCGTCGGGGAGGTCGCGCAGCAGCCAGAACCCCTCGAAGTGCTGGTCGCCGTCGCGCCCTTGCACCGCCAGGAACTGCAGTCCACCGGCCTGCTGGCGGGCCGCTGCAAAAGCCTCGCGGGCGGCGGTCGCCTCCTCCTCCTCGAGCGCACCGAGCCGCCAGCGATCCTCCAGGCCGGCCTCCAGCACCAGCTGTCCCCCATCGATCTCCAGGCGCACCGGCTCCAGCCCGGCCAGCCAGCCGGCGATGGCCAGGGCGCGACCACCGCCGAACAGGCGAATGCCGGGAACCATGGCCTCCCCCTCGACCTCGGCGGGCAGGGGGATCAGGGAGCGGAAGCTGCTCTCCCACTGGGCGGCACCTGCCAGGGCCTCAACCGGCAGGCTCGCCCAGCACCAGCGCTCCCCGCGGGCGGCTTCCGGCAGGGGAAGCGGCAGGGGCCGGATCGGTGCCGGCGGTGGGGCCAGGGGGCCCGCCATGTAGCCGGGTTCCTGGGGATACACCGACCGCTCACGCTCCTGCAGCCAGCTCACCAGGGCATAGGTGCGGCGGCTGGGCACCAGCTCCATCCCCAGGCCCTCGGCGGCGCGCTGCACCATCGTGCGCATGGAGGCCCGCCAGCAGCGCAGGCGCCGCGGAGGCGCCAGACCGGCCTCGGCGGCGGCGGCCAGGGCCTGTTCCAGGGCTTCCCGCAGCCACACGGAGTTCACGCTGGCGGCCGGGCAGGGAAGCACCCAGCGGAAGCCGTTCGCCAGCTGGCGGCCATCGCCGCCCACCTCCGGGGTGGAGCAGATCAGCAGCTCCCAGCGCTTCTTGCCATCGGCCTCCAGGATCGGCCGTGAGTAGTAATCGAGTTCCCAGTCGGGCCCGACGGTGGAACCGGCGGTCATCGGCACGTTCATCCGGCCTGCTGTTCCTGCTGACGCAGCAGGGAGCGGGCGCGGTTGGCCCGGTCTTCCGCTTCGGCCATCACCTTCTCCTTCTCGATCAGCAACTCGCCGGGCTGGCCCTCCAGCAGGGCGGTGTTCAGGGCAATGCGGCCGCGACCGGGATCCAGATCCGTGATCAGCGCCCGCACCCGGTCGCCCTGATCGAAGACCTCCCGCAGATCCCGCAGCTGGCCGCCGCTGATGGATCTCTGGTGGAGCAGACCACTGATGCCCCCCAGGTCGACGAAGAAGCCATAGGGCTTCACCGAGACCACCTGACCTTCCACCAGCTGACCCACCTCCAGCTCAGCAAACCGGGCTGCTGTGGCGGCCTTCTTCTCGGAGAGCACCAGCTTGCGGGTGTCTGGATTCACCTCCAGGAAGGTGACGCCGATGGTCTTGCCCACCAGGGCCTCATGGTTCTCTCCCTCCTGGAGCTGGGAGCGCGGGATGAAGCCCCGCAGCCCCTCGAGATCGCAGGTCACGCCGCCGCGGTTGAAGCCGTTCACCTTCACCTGCACCACCTTGCCGTCCTTCTCCAGGCCGCGCACCTTCTCCCAGCTGTGGCGCAGGGCCAGGGCCCGGGCGCTGATCGTCACCATGCCGTCGGCGTTCTGCTCGCGGGTGACGAGCACCTCCACACTGGTCCCGTTGGGGAAGCGCTCCTTGAGGTTGGTGATCACCCCGAGACCCGCCTCCTTCTTGGGCATGAAGCCCGGGGCCTTGCCACCGATGTCCACGTAGACGCCGTCACTCTCGACGCCGATCACCGTGCCGGTGACCACTTCGCCGGTGGTGCCGACGAAGTCGAGCTCGTCGAGGGCGGCCAGGAAGGTCTCCTCGTCGAAGTCGAAGTCGTCGACGCTGCGGCTCACGGGGGAGGGGGCAGCAGTGGTTGGGGCGGGTCCCGCCGCCTTGGCCCGGCCGCCGCGGTTGCCGCCGCGACCGGGATCCGGGCCGAGCAGGTCGGCCATGGTCATGCCGGCCATCTCGCCCAGGTCGAACAGCTCGTCGTCGCTGCGGCGTGGAGCTGGGGCAGCGGCCGCTGCCGGTGCCACGGGCACCTGGGGCTGGGCCGGCGGCGCCGCGGGGGGGGTGGCCAAGGCCTCGCCGCCGGCCTCCGCCTCCGCGGAGCGGGGCTCATCCTTTTTGATCATCAGCACCTGGGGCGGGCGCCGCACCGGCGGGGTGGGCTGGCTGCGCCCCGATCCCGGGGGGATGGGCCGGGATGAGGACGCAGGCGTTGGCTTGCCGGATCCGGCCATCTCCACATCGGGCTGATAGCAGCACACTGTAGGGATCCGATTCGTTTGCCATGTCGCCTGCCGGGATCCCCGCCGAGCGCCAGCTGGCGCGACTGGCCTGGCCCCAGGTGGAGCAGGCGGCGCGTCAGCCCGGCAGCACCGTGGTGTGGCCCTGGGGGGCCGTGGAGCAGCACGGCCCCCACCTGCCCCTGGGCACGGACGCCCTGTTCGCGGACCGGGTCCTCGATGCGGTGCTGGCGGCTCTGCCGGAGACCGCTCCGATCTGGCGTCTTCCCCTGCAGGCGATGGGTTTCTCTCCGGAACACCAGGGTTTTGCCGGCACCCTCACCCTGCCGGCGGATCTGCTGATCCAACTCGTGGGTGAGGTGGGGGTCCAGCTCACGCAGATGGGCTTCCGCCGCCTGGTGCTGCTGAATGGGCACGGTGGCCAGATCGCCCTGCTCCAGACCGCGGCCCGGGCCCTGCGCTCCCGTGCCCCTGCCCTGGGTGTGCTGCCCTGCTTCCTCTGGAGCGGACCAGAGGGGGTGGCCGAGCTGATTCCCCCGCCTGAGCGGGACCGGGGGCTCCATGCCGGCCTGGCCGAGACCAGCCTGATGCTTCACCTGGCTCCGGAGCAGGTGGGCCCCGACCGGCCCCGCGATGGCCTGGGGGCCGAGCCGCCGCCGGGGTGGGATCTGGAGGGCGCCGTGCCGTCGGCCTGGTTGACGGCCGATCTCAGTGGGAGTGGCGTGATCGGCGATGCCGGCGGCGCCACGGCCGAGCTCGGCGATGCCCTGTTCCAGCGGCTGGTGGAGGGCTGGACCCGGCGGTTGGCAAGCCTGTTGGTGAGCGACTGGCCACCGGTCCCCGTCCACTGGCCCCCGGGGGGCCTGAAACCAGGTGACGCTGGTTACAGTCACCCCATCAGTTCCTGACCCGCGGCCGACATGGCGACGCTGACTTCCACACCTGAAGCCCTGGAGGCTGGGACCCCCTCCGGTGCGGAGCTGCCGGATTTCAGCAGCGAGACCTACAAGGACGCCTACAGCCGGATCAACGCCATCGTCATCGAAGGCGAGCAGGAGGCCCACGACAACTACGTGGCCATCGGCACCCTGCTGCCTGATCAGGCGGAAGAGCTCGCCAAGCTCGCCCGCATGGAGCTGAAGCACATGAAGGGGTTCACCGCCTGTGCCAACAACCTCGGCGTCACCGCCGACATGCCCTTCGCCAAGGAGTTCTTCTCTCCCCTGCACGGCAACTTCCAGAAGGCCCTGGCGGAAGGCAAGGTGACCACCTGCCTGCTGATCCAGGCCATCCTGATCGAGGCCTTCGCGATCTCGGCTTACCACATCTACATCCCTGTTGCCGATCCCTTCGCCCGCAAGATCACCGAGGGCGTGGTGAAGGATGAGTACACCCACCTCAACTACGGCCAGGAATGGCTCAAGGCCAACCTGGACAACGTTCGCGAGGAGCTGGAGCAGGCCAACCGGGAGAACCTGCCCCTCGTGCGCAAGATGCTCGAGCAGGTGGCCGGTGATGCCGCCGTGCTGCACATGGACCAGGAAGACCTGATGGCCGATTTTCTCAGCTCCTACCAGGAGGCACTGATGGACATCGGCTTCTCCGGTCGGGAGATCGCCCGCATGGCCGCCGCTGCCCTCGTCGGCTGACCGTCCTCCCATGGGTGCGTGGGAAGATGTAGCGTCCGCCACATCTCCTGCGCGCCTGCATGTTCGGCCTGATCGGTCACTCCACCAGTTTTGAGGAGGCCCGCGTCAAGGCCCGCTCGCTGGGCTACGGCGAGTTTGCCGACGGTGATCTCGACATGTGGTGTTCGGCCCCGCCCCAGCTCGTGGAGCGGGTGCAGGTCACCAGCCGCACCGGCAAGGTGATCGAAGGGGCCTACATCGACTCCGTCTTCGTGCCGGAGATGCTCCGCCGCTTCAAGACGGCCAAGCGCAAGGTGCTCAAGGCCATGGAGCTGGCCCAGAAGAGCGGCATTGACATCACAGCCCTGGGGGGCTTCACATCCATCATCTTTGAGGACATGAACCTCCTCAGGGAGGAGCGGGTGAGTGCCGTTGAACTCGACTGGCAGCGGTTCACCACCGGCAACACCCACACCGCCTGGGTGATCTGTCAGCAGGTGGAAACGAATGCTCCGCGCCTGGGCATCGATCTGGCCAGGGCTAAGGTGGCAGTCGTCGGTGCCAGCGGTGACATCGGCAGTGCGGTCTGTCGTTGGTTGCAGCGCCGGGGGGTCGGGGAGTTGCTGCTGGTGGCCCGCCGGCCCCAGCCGCTGATCGACCTCCAGGAGAGCCTGGGTGAGGGCCGGATTCTCGACCTGGCGGATGCCCTGCCTGAGGCCGATGTGGTCGTCTGGGTCGCCAGCCTGCCCCAGAGCCTGCAGATCGACACCGGTTCGCTGCGCAAACCCTGCCTGATGATCGACGGGGGTTACCCCAAGAATCTCGACAGCAAGGCGGCCGCCCCTGGCGTGCATGTGCTCAAGGGTGGCATCGTCGAGTTCTGGCAGGACATCGGTTGGCAGATGATGGAGGTGGCTGAGATGGCCAAACCCCAGCGCCAGATGTTTGCCTGTTTCGCTGAGGCGATGCTCCTGGATTTCGAGGGCATTCACACCAACTTCAGCTGGGGCCGCAACAACATCACCCTCGACGCCATGGATTTGATCGGCGCTGCCTCGCTGCGTCACGGCTTCCGCTCCCTCGAGCTCGATCCGGCCCTCGCCCCCTCCCCCAGCCTCGCCCCGGCCTGACCCGCGCCGCTCCGCTCCCTTCCCCTTCACCCCGCCTTCCACGCCATGGCCCGTCGCGCCCTGCTGGATTTTGAAAAACCGCTGGTTGAGCTGGAGGAGCAGATCGAGCAGATCCGCCAGCTGGCCCGTGATTCGGAAGTGGATGTGAGCCAGCAGCTGCTGCAGCTGGAAACCCTGGCCACCCGCCGCCGCCACGAAATCTTTGCCGCCCTCACCCCGGCCCAGAAGATTCAGGTGGCCCGCCATCCCCAGCGGCCCAGCACGCTCGACTACATCCAGGTGATCTGTGATGACTTCCTCGAGCTCCACGGCGACCGTCGCGGTTCGGATGACCAGGCCCTAGTCGGCGGCGTCGGTCGTCTCGGGGATCGGGGGGTGATGCTCATCGGTCACCAGAAGGGCCGTGACACCCGCGAGAACGTGGCGCGCAACTTCGGCATGGCATCGCCTGGGGGCTACCGCAAGGCTCTGCGCCTGATGGAGCATGCCGATCGCTTCCGCCTGCCGATCATCACCTTCATCGACACCCCAGGGGCCTATGCCGGGGTGTTGGCGGAGGAGCAGGGTCAGGGGGAGGCGATTGCCGTCAACCTGCGGGAGATGTTCCGACTGCGCGTGCCGATCCTGGCCACAGTGATCGGCGAGGGGGGGTCCGGCGGGGCCCTGGGGATCGGTGTTGCCGACCGCCTGCTGATGTTCGAGCACAGCGTCTACACCGTGGCCAGCCCTGAGGCCTGTGCTTCGATCCTCTGGCGCGATGCGGGCAAGGCTCCGGTCGCGGCGGAGGCCCTCAAGATCACCGGCCCCGACCTCCTGCAACTCGGGATCGTCGATCAGGTGCTGCCAGAGCCCAGTGGCGGCAATCACTGGGCCCCCCTCCAGGCCGCTGAGACCCTCAAGGCGGCCCTCGGGGAGCAGCTCGATCTTCTCAGCCAGCTCAGTGAGGCGGAGCTCTGCGAACGTCGTTACGCCAAGTTCCGCCAGATGGGCCGCTTTCTCGAGGGGGTGGCCCCAGAGTCGGTGCAGAGTTCTTAAGGTTTGTCTTGGGATCGGTCATCTGTGGATGCTGACCCGGCTCTCCCAACCCCTCGCCCGTGCCCTCCGTACTGATCACAGGAGCCTCCCGGGGCATCGGCGCTGCGGCGGCCCGTCGTTTCGCTGCCGCGGGATACGACCTTCAGCTGCTGGCCCGACCCTCCGCTGATTTCTCCGCCCTAGCCGATGAGCTTGCGGGCGGAGGCAGCCGGGTCGATCTGCTGCCCCTGGATCTGGGCGATGCGGCCGCGATCCCCGCCGCCCTGGCCGATTTCATCGACCGTTGCGGCTGCCCTGAGGTGCTGATCAACAATGCCGGCATGGCCTACACCGGTGCCCTGGCGGACATGCCGCTGCGGCGCTGGCAGGAGCTGATCCAGCTCAATCTCACGGCCGTGTTTCAGGTCTGCCAGCTGCTGCTGCCCGCCCTGCGGGCCCGCGGCGGCGGCCACATCATCAACGTGAGCAGCCACGCCGCCCACCAGGCCTTCCCCGACTGGGGTGCCTACTGCGTCAGCAAGGCAGCCCTCGTCTCCCTCGGCCGCTGCCTGGCGGTGGAGGAGCGACCCCATGGCATTCGCGTCAGCACCCTCACCCTGGGTGCGGTGAATACACCCCTCTGGGATAGCGAAACGGTCGACAGTTCCTTTGATCGGCGTGCCATGCTTGATGCCGGGCGGGCCGCCGATGCCCTGCTGTACCTGGCCCAACAGCCCGCCACCCAGGTGGTGGAAGACCTCACCCTCATGCCCGCCGCTGGCGCGCTCTGAGCTTCACCATGACCTCCACCCTCCCGTCGAGTTTCAGTTCCGCTGCCGCAGGTGCCCATCGAGGCCAGGATGTCGCTCCCGATGCGGCCCCCCTGCCGGTGAGCCTGCGTATCCGGGAGCGGCTGGAGGTAGCCGGTGTGCCCTACCTCGCCAACGACAACATCGCCGAGCATCTGGGCGAGGGCGAACTCGAGCAGCTGGAAATTGAAGTGGCTGGCAAGGTTCGCGATCTGCTGCGCAGCCTTGTGATTGACATCGACAGGGATCACAACACTGAGGAGACGGCCGAGCGTGTCGCCCGCATGTACCTCCATGAGGTGTTCAAAGGCCGCTATCACGATCAGCCCAAGATCGCTAGTTTCCCCAACGTCAAAAAGCTCGACGAGATCTATACCGTCGGTCCGATCTCTGTACGCTCCGCCTGCTCGCACCACCTGGTACCGATCCTGGGCAACTGTTGGATCGGCATCAAGCCCGGTGAGCGGGTGATCGGCCTTTCCAAGTTCTCCAGGGTGGCTGACTGGGTCTTCTCCCGCCCCCACATCCAGGAGGAAGCCGTGATGATCCTGGCTGATGAGATCGAGCGTCTCTGTGAGCCCCAGGGTCTGGCCATCCTGGTGAAAGCCCAGCACTACTGCATGAAGTGGCGTGGCGTGAAGGAGCCCCAGACCAGCATGGTGAACTCGGTCGTACGGGGCGACTTCCGTCACGACCCGAGCCTCAAGGCGGAGTTCTTCGAGCTGGTGAAACAGCAGGAATCCCTGCTCTCCAACTGAGTCTCGTCTGAATCAGGGGCCTGCCAGAACGGGCCCCACCGGTTGGCTGGGCTGACGCTTCACCCCTCCTGTCCCGTCACCGTTCTGCACGATCAGCACCATCACCTGGCTGCCCACATCGGCAGCCGTGAGCCGGTAGGTCGGGCCTGAGGCGCTGCTGATCCACACCCAGTGGCTGGCGCCCGGTGTGAGCCGATACCAGTGAAAGTTGCCGGCAGGGAGCTCGCTCAGGGTGGCCATCGCCGCCTGTGCCGACAGCAGGGCCCCTTCGCGGGCCTCTCCATCCAGCACCAGCGACTGCAGGCCAAGAATCTCCTGCTGCACTGCCGATTCGGCCGCGAGGGTGTCGGCGATCTGGCCGCGCAGGGCCCGGATCTGGGCCTGGGGATCGCCACTCACCCCCGGCACGCAGGAGAGTTGGCCCTCCACCAGGGCGCAGCCCACCAGATCCTGCCCGGGGGCCGGCAGGCCCGGGGCCAGCAGGGCGGCCATCAGCAGCAGGGGCAGGCGGCGACGCAGGGAATCCATCGGAACCTGGCGGGGGTCCCTAATCCTGCCGCCTCGATCTCCCCTCCACAGCCTCCACCAGCTCCTTCACCCGGGCCAGGTCCTTGTCGCCCGGTGCCCGTTCCACGCCACTGGAGGCATCGAGGCCCGTGGGTTCAACCTGGGCCAGCACGGCCGCAACCCGGCCGGCGCTGATCCCCCCGGCCAGCCACCAGGACCCCGGTGGCGACCAGTCCGCCAGCCACTCCAGGGGAATGCGATGGCCGGTGCCCCCCAGCTGATCGGGCACCCAGGCATCCAGCAGCAGGGCATCCACCACGGCGCTGTAGGCCTCGAGGGTGGCCAGGTCAGATGGCTGACGCACCCGCACCGCCTTCCAGAGGCGGCAGCCCAGGCGCGAGCGCAAGTCCCGGCAGCGCTCAGGACTCTCCTGGCCATGCAGCTGCACCACGTCGTGGCCCTGGCTCGGATCCAGTTCCGCCAGCTGCCCATCCTCCGGGTCGGCGACCACCAGCACCCCCTGGCAGTGGGGGTTGGCCTGGCGCATGGCGGCAAACAGCTGCTCGCGGGCGCCACTGACCAGAAAGCGCGGTGAGGCCGGCACGGCGATCACCCCGATCGCATCCACCCCGAGGGCGGCGACGGCGGCTGCCTGGGCCGGCTGGCGCAGGCCGCAGATCTTCAGCCGGGGGGCGGGCACAGGGGATCGGCGCTGCTGGGCCCTTTCTAGGATCTGGGCCGGGCTGGCCTGTTCGCTGGCCGTATCGGGAGCTGGTGCTGTGGGCGAGGGTTGGCAACTGCTGAGGATCCGCGGCATTCCCCTGCGCATCCACCCCAGCTGGTTTCTGATCCTGGCGGTGGCGACCGTCGCATTTCAGCAGCAGTACCGGCTCAGCCTGGCGGGCAGCGCCGTCGGTGTGCCGCCGCTGCCCTGGCTCTGGGGGTTGGGGCTGATCACTGCGGTGCTGCTCTTCGTCTCCGTGCTCCTTCATGAGCTGGGCCACTCCCTGGTGGCCCTCAGCCAGGGGGTGCAGGTGAAGAGCATCACGCTCTTTCTCCTGGGCGGTGTCGCCAGCGTGGAGCGGGAGTGCAGCACCGCCATCGGCGCCCTGCTGGTCGCGGCTGCCGGGCCGGCCGTGAGCCTGCTGCTGGGGATCAGCCTGCTGGCGGCGAGCCATTCCGCTACCCATCTGGCCCCTTGGCTTGGCGTGATGATCACCGAGCTGGGCAGCCTCAACCTGGTGCTCGCCCTGTTCAACCTGCTGCCGGGTCTGCCCCTCGATGGCGGCCTGATCGTGAAGGCCCTGGTGTGGCAGGTCACCGGCAGCCAGCGCCGCGGTGTGCAGGTGGCCAATGCCTCCGGCCGCCTGCTCGCCTACCTGGCCATTGGCTTTGGGGCCTTGCTGCTGCTCCGCGGTGCCGGCATGGGCGGGGCCTGGTTGCTCCTGCTGGGGTGGTTTGGCCTGGGCGCCGTGCGCAACCAGCAGCAGATGCTGCAGTTGCAGGCGGCCCTCACCGCGCTGAAGGTGCGGGATGCGGCAGCGCGACGCTTCCGGGTGCTCGAGGCCTCCTCCAGCCTGCGGGAGCTCAGCCGGGTGCGCCTGGCGGAGGAGAGCCCCGCCGGCCCGGCCGACTGGCTGCTGGTCTGCGACCGGGGTCGCTGGCAGGGCGTGATTGACGACGCCACCCTGCAGGCCCTGCCGGTGCAGCGCTGGGACAGCGATCGGGTGGGGGATCACCTCCAGCCCCTCTCCAGTCTGGCTTCGATCGCGGAGGACGCGCCGCTCTGGCAGGCCGTGCAACAGCTGGAGGACAGCAACGCGCCTCGCCTGCTGGTGCTGAGCCCGGCGGGTCTCCCCAGTGGCACCGTGGAGCGTCCCGATCTCGGCGTTGCGGTGCTGGCTCGCCTGGGGGTGACCCTGCCGGAGCCGCTGCTCCAGGCCGCCCGTCGCCACAACACCTACCCCCTGGGTCTGGCCCTGCCCCAGGTGGTGCGGGCCATGGTGGCCTCCGGTGAGCTGGGTGCCTAGGGCTGGCCGCTCTCCATCCTGGCCCTGATGGCCCTCCGTTCATCGCGGCTCAGGGGTTGGAGGCCCAGAGGCGGCAGCTCCAGCTCAGGCAGGGCCCCGGCGGCGGCCTCCAGCAGCAGCTCCTCCAGAAACGTCTCGTCGCAGGGCAGGGACGGCAGCGGGGGCGGTGGCGTGCCGAACAGTTCCCGCCACCACGTCCTGTCGGGCTCCAGCTGAATCGACCCGTGCTGAAGCAGCCGACCGCTCTGCCAGAACTGGGCGCTGCCGATTCGCTTGGCTGCCCCCGTGGCCGTGGGGGGGACATGCACCAGATCGGCAGCTGAGCTGGTGGCAAAGCAGTTGCGAGGTGCCAGGCCCGCCGGCTGGTCGCCGAACACCAGGGGCAGGCCCAGGCTGGCGAAAGCCCGCTGCAGCCAGCTGCAGGCCTGCCGGTAGGCCGCGGCCCGATCCACCGGTGCGCCAGGCCAGATCAGGCAGTAGCTCAGATCGCCGCCATGCAGCACGGCTCCACCGCCGCTGGGTCGCCGCACCAGCTCAAGCCGGCCGCTGGCGGCCCATTCCAGCCAGTGCGCGGGCACCTGCTTCTGGTGGCGCCCCAGGGAGAGGCAGGGCTGCTGCCAGCGGTAGAGTCGCAGGGCGGGTTGCCCCTGGTCCAGCAGCCAGCGGTCCATCGCCATCTGCCAGCGACCGCTGAGCTGCAGGGTCGGCAGCAGCCGGGTGGTTCGGCTCGGCGAAGCTTGAACGGTGCTGTCCATGGCTCCAGCTTGCTCACCCTTCTGTTGCCCCTCCTCCCCGTGCTCCCCCTCGGGCTGCTGGCGGGTCTGCTCTCGGGGCTGCTGGGCATCGGTGGCGGGGTGGTGTTCTCCCCCCTGCTGCTGGCCCTGGGGCTCGAGCCGCACCAGGCCCTGGCGACCAGCACGCTGGCGATCGTGCCCACCACCCTCGGCGGCAGCCTCACCCACCTGCGCAATGGCAGTCTCCCCCTCCCCCAGGCGCTGGTGATGGCCCTGGCGGCCGGTGCCGCCGCGATCGCCTTCAGCCGCCTCGGCCTGGGTTTGCATGGGGCCTGGCTGCTGGCTCTGCAGGCCCTGATGTATCTGGGCCTTGCCCTCACCATCCGCCCCCGCTCGCAGTTGCAGGCCGCCGCTGGATCGGGCGTCTCCCTGCCGTCCCTGGCAGCCGTTGGTGGTGTGGCGGGACTGGCGAGTGGCCTGGTGGGGGTGGGGGGCGGCCTGGTGATGGTGCCGCTGCTGGTGCAGGCCCTGGCGATGCCGGTGCACCAGGCGATCCGCCTGAGCACGGTGGCGGTGCTGGCTTCCGCCCTGGCCGCCACCGGCACCTTCGTGGCCGATGGGCGTGCCCAACTGGCCATCGGCCTGCTGCTGGGTTCGACGGCTGCCGTGGGTGCCCGCTGGTCTGCGGCGCGGCTGCAGGCGGTGCCCGAAGCGCGGTTGGTGCTGCTGTTGCGACTGCTCACCCTGCTGGTGGCCTGCGACAGCGCCCGCCGCGCCCTGCTTGCGGCCCTCTAGGCAGACGGGGGCTGGAGTGCGTCCCAGAAGGCCGGGTCGAGCTCCAGGCCGAGCACGGCCGCTATCTGGGAGAGACCTTGCCGGCAGTTGAGCCCCTGGGTGCTGGCCCAGTGATCCAGCAGGTAGAGGCGGTGGGTGAGCCACAGTTCCAGGGCTTCCGGGGCGAAGCGGATGCCCTCGCTGCGGCTGAAACCATGGGGCAGAAGCATCGCCACATGGCGCGTGAGCTGGCCGGAGCTGCGTTCCAGCACCAATGGCAGCCAGGGATGGAGTGCATCAGCCCGCAGCGTCCACAGCCGCACTTCGGGGATCTCCGAGAGCTCCCGCGGGTCCTCTGCATCGCGCGGCCAGTGGTAAGCGAGCTCCAGCTGGGCCCCCCTGGCGATCCGCTCTGACGCTGGCAGCTCTGCCCAGGGTGCCAGGGGTGACAGGTCAAGGCAGGCGATCGCGGCGGCCGGCACCGGCAGCGGCTCGGGTCGGGAGGGGGCCGGGGACTCGGCGGGGGGCGTCAAGAGCTGTGACAGCGACGACGGGATCCCTGGACCGTAGCCAGCTCAGGTCGAAGAATAGTGCCCGTTGTGCACCGCTCTCCACCATGGTTTCCACCCTCAGCCAGGCCCAGGTGCTGATCGCTCTGGTGGTGGCCGCCCACGCCGGCGTGTTGGCTGTTCGTCTCTGCTTCAGCCTCTACAAGGCCTGATCGAGAGGTCAGGGGAGCCGCCCGCCCGTCCCGGATCACGCCAGACTTCTGCGCTTCCAGGCTTCGGCGGTTCAAGACTTCTGCGGTTCAAGCTCTGGCAGTTGTCCTGGCGGTTCCCCTTGGCACACGTCTCGACTGTCGCTAAAAGCAGACGGTCTCCCCCCACGCATGTCCGCCTTGGCGTCCTCCCCAGTCACCCGGGCTGCAGCCCCCGGCTCCACCCAGCCCGTGGCTGCCCTGATCGAGACCGGTGCGGCCGCCAGCCTGTCGAGCGAGCGGCGCGATCGGCTCTGCAGCGTGATCGGCCTGATCGTGAAGGGTGGCCTGGTGCTGATGGCCGGAGTGAGCCTGGTGCGTCTGGCCGGTGCCTACCAGGAGCGCATGGATCGCCAGGGGGAGCTGGCGGCCGTCCTGCAGCTTGAGCAGGCCAAGCTGGCCCAGGCCCGTGAGCGCTTCGATCAGCTCTTCGGTCTCGAAGGCGAGCAGCGCCTGATCCGGGAGCAGAACCAGTGGATCGCCCCCGACAGGCTGCGGATTGTCTGGAAACCTGTACCCAACCGCCCGGGCACTCCGTAAGTTGGGCGGCACTTCGGTTGCTCCCGCTCCATGGCTGATGCCGCTTCCGCAGGGACGGTTCTGATCACCGGCACCACCTCCGGGGTGGGCCTCAACGCCACCCGGGCTCTGATCGAGCGCGGCTGGACCGTGATCACCGCAAACCGCGATCCCGTGCGGGCCGGTGCTGCCGCCGATGCCCTCGGTCTTCCGCGGGAGCGCCTCCACCACCTGCGCATCGATCTCGGAGATCTCGACAGCGTGCGGGCGGGGGTGGAGACCCTGGTGAGCTCGGTGGGCCTGGGCCTGGATGCCCTGGTGATCAATGCCGCCGTCTACAAACCGAGGCTCAAGCAGCCCGAGCGCTCCCCCCAGGGTTACGAGCTCTCCATGGCCACCAACCATCTGGGGCATTTCCTGCTGATCCAGCTGTTGCTCCCGGAATTGCAGCAGTCGAGTCACCCCTCCCGCCGTGTGGTGATCCTCGGCACCGTCACGGCGAACTCCAAGGAGCTGGGAGGCAAGATCCCCATCCCCGCCCCCGCCGACCTCGGGGACCTCAGTGGCTTTGCCGCCGGCTTCAAGGCACCGATCGCCATGGCCAATGCCAAGGCCTTCAAGCCCGGTAAGGCCTACAAGGACAGCAAGCTCTGCAACATGATCACCACCCAGGAGCTTCATCGCCGGCTGCACACGTCCACCGGAATCGTGTTCAGTTCGCTTTATCCCGGCTGCGTGGCCGACACCCCGCTCTTCCGCAACACCCCGCGGCTGTTTCAGCGGATCTTCCCCTGGTTCCAGAAAAACATCACCGGCGGCTACGTGACCCAGGCCCTGGCCGGAGAACGGGTGGCCCAGGTGGTGGCCGATCCAGAATTTGCCGTGTCCGGTGTGCACTGGAGCTGGGGCAACCGCCAGACCAAGGGCGGCAAGCAGTTCAGCCAGGAACTCTCCGACAAGGCCAGCAATCCTGAGACGGCGGCCAAGGTGTGGGAGTACTCACTGAAGCTGGTGGAGCTCAGCCCCCCGGCTGCCTGAGCCGGAGGCCCCCGTTCACAGGCGGCGGCGGAAGCCGTCGTTGAAGCCGCCCGACTCCTCAGCCCGGCTCAGTTTCCAGACATTGCGGCTCAGGCGGCGTGCCCGCAGGCCGCCCCGTTCCACCACGTCACCCCCCGGTCGGGCCCCCAGCAGCACGCTGACCTCGGCAGTGCTGAGCGGGGCGCCTGTCTGCAGGGCCAACTGGATCAGGTCGAGGCGCTGGCGCAGGGCCGTGAGGTCGGCACCGGCGCTGTCGTCGCTCTCCCCCCAGCTCCAGCCGGTGCTCGACTCCGCGCCGCTCAGCCGCTGCATCAGGCCCAGGCCGATCAGGGCCAGGGCCTGCTCCGGTTTGATGCCCTGGGCTGTGGCTTCGCTCAGCCAGTCCGCCAGCGGTTCAGTGGTGGAACGCTCTCCAGCCATCGCAGTGCAGCAATTGGCCGGACGGTACCGGCTTCTTGCCATGTCGCAAGAGTGCGGGGAGCCGTGGGTTGGCGGTTAAGATCCGCCTCCAGAACCGACGCTGGTTCGGAGCTGCCACGAAGCGACCAGAGCGCTCCCCTGAGCTGGCTGCGGCACTTTCCAGGTGGGTGCCCCCCCACCTGCCCTCTTCGCCCCCCGGCATTTGCCCTCGACACGACGCCCACGTGAGGATTCCCTGAGCCCCAGGCGGCTCCAGGGACGTCCATTGGTCACGGGCACGGTGGTGCAGGCAACCCGCGCCGACCTGGAGCGTGAAGGTGCCAGCTGCGTGATCACCACGGACAGCGAAGGGGCGCGCCTCTCCCGGCTTAACAGCCATGTGGAGTCGATCGAGCTGCGGACCTATGTGTTCCTCGACTCCCTGCAGCCCCAGCTGGCGGCCTACATGGGCACGGTGAGCCAGGGCTTCCTGCCGATTCCCGGCGACGCCTGCCTGTGGCTGGAGGTCTCCCCGGGCATGGCGGTGCATCGCGTCACCGACATCGCTCTCAAGGCCAGCACCGTTCGGCTCGGCCAGATGATCGTGGAGCGGGCCTTCGGTTCGCTGGCGCTCTACCACCGTGATCAGAGCAATGTGCTCCATTCCGGCGATGTGGTGCTGGAGGCGATCGGCAGCCGGGTGGAGCAGCGCAGTCCCGCCGATGTCACCTGGACGGAGATCATCCGGGCGATCACCCCTGACCATGCGGTGCTGATCAACCGTCAGAACCGCCGCGGCTCGATGATCCAGGCCGGCATGAGCATGTTCATTCTCGAGACGGAGCCTGCCGGCTACGTGCTGATTGCGGCCAATGAGGCGGAGAAGGCCAGCAACATCACCGTGGTTGATGTGAAGGCCGTTGGCGCCTTTGGCCGGCTTACCCTGGCCGGTCACGAGGGGGATGTGGAAGAGGCGGCCGCCGCGGCGATGCGGGCCATCCACCACATCAACGCCCGGGCCGGAGCCTGACCGGCTGCCTCAGTC
>VGPU01000007.1 GCA_016882525.1 Cyanobacteria bacterium M_surface_10_m2_119
TCTGGGCGGAGCTGCAGCTCTATGAGCGCCTGAGCCAGCAGAACCCCGGCGAGAGCTTCACCCTGCACGACGGCCCCCCCTACGCCAACGGGGCCCTGCACGTGGGCCACGCCCTCAACAAGATCCTCAAGGACATCATCAACAAAACCGCTCTGCTGCAGGGCAAGCGGGCTCGCTTCATCCCGGGCTGGGACTGCCACGGTCTGCCGATCGAGCTGAAGGTGCTGCAAGGGCTGAGCAGCAGTGAGCGCACCGAGCTCACGCCGGTGAGCCTGCGAAAAAAGGCCCATGCCTATGCCCTTGAACAGGTGGAAGGTCAGAAGTCCGGCTTCCGGCGCTGGGGCATCTGGGCCGACTGGGACCAGCCCTACCTGACCCTTCAGAAGAGCTACGAGGCCGCCCAGATCGGCGTGTTCGGGGCGATGGTGCTGGCGGGGCACATCTACCGGGGCCTCAAGCCGGTGCACTGGAGCCCCAGCTCCCGCACCGCCCTGGCGGAGGCTGAACTCGAGTACCCCGACGGGCACACCTCCCCCAGCATCTATGTGGCCTTCCCGGCGGTGGAGCTGCCCGAAGGCCTGGCCGCACAGCTGAGCGCTGCGGGATTGAACCCCGAGGTGGCGATCGGCGAGGGCGGTCTCGCCGTGGCGATCTGGACCACCACCCCCTGGACCCTGCCCGCCAACCTGGCGGTGTCGGTGAATGAGCGGCTCGATTACGCCATCTGCGCCGTGAGTCCCCGCGGTGAGAGCGCCACGCCCGCCGCCAGCCACCTGGTGGTGGCCGCAGAGCTGCGCGAGAGCCTCGAAGCCAGCCTGGGGCTCAAGCTTCAGCCCGTGCTCAGCGTGAAAGGCGCTGATCTCGAAGGGATCGTCTACCGCCACCCGCTGCTGGAGCGCACCAGCGCCGTGGTGATCGGCGGCGACTACATCACCACCGAGGCCGGCACCGGTCTGGTGCACACCGCGCCGGGCCACGGCGTTGACGACTTCAACACCGGCCGCAAATACAACCTGCCGGTGCTCTGCCCGGTGGATGAAGCCGGCAACCTCACCGCCGAAGCCGGCCCCTTCGCCGGCACCAACGTGCTCAAGGACGCCAACCCCACGATCATCGCGGCGTTGGAGGGCACTGGCCTGCTGCTGAAGCAGGAGCGCTACGAACACCGCTACCCCTACGACTGGCGCACCAAGAAACCCACGATCTTCCGTGCCACCGAACAGTGGTTCGCCTCGGTGGAAGGCTTCCGCGCCGCGGCCCTGGAGGCCATCGCCCAGGTGGAGTGGCTGCCGGCCAGCGGCCGCAACCGGATCGAAGCGATGGTGAGCGAGCGGGGCGACTGGTGCATCAGCCGCCAGCGCACCTGGGGCGTGCCGATCCCGGTTTTTTATCACCGCGAAACCGATGAGGTGCTGCTCAATGAGGCCACCCTCAGTCACATCCAGGGCCTGATCGCCGAGCACGGCGGCGACGTGTGGTGGGAGCGCGATGAAGCCGGCCTGCTGCCGGCGGACTACGCCGCCGAGGCCGGGCAATGGCGCAAAGGCACCGACACGATGGACGTGTGGTTTGACTCCGGCTCCTCATGGGCCGGCGTGCTGGGCGGACTGGCCTGCGCCAACGGTGCGGGCGGCGAGAGCCGTGCGCCCGAACTCCACTACCCCGCTGACCTCTATCTCGAGGGCAGCGACCAGCACCGGGGCTGGTTCCAGAGCAGCCTGCTCACCTCCGTGGCCGTCAACGGCCATGCCCCCTACAAGCGGGTGCTCACCCACGGCTTCACCCTCGATGAGAAGGGCCGCAAGATGAGCAAATCCCTCGGCAACGTGGTGGATCCCGCGGTGCTGGTGGAGGGCGGCAAGAACGAGAAGCAGGACCCGGCCTACGGCGCCGATGTGCTGCGCCTCTGGGTGAGCTCGGTGGACTACTCCGCCGATGTGCCCCTGGGCCCCGGCATCGTGAAGCAACTCGCGGATGTGTACCGCAAGGTGCGCAACACGGCTCGCTACCTGCTGGGCAACCTGCACGACTTCGACCCGCGGCCCAAGACTGAAGGCGGTGATGCCATCGCCTACGCCGAGCTGCCGCTGCTGGATCAGTGGATGCTCCAGCGCACCGCTGCTCTGATCGATGCCGTAAGCGGCGATTTCGAGCGCTTCGAGTTCTACCGCTTCTTCCAGGCGCTGCAGAACTTCTGCGTGGTGGACCTCTCCAACGTCTACCTCGACATCGCCAAGGACCGCCTCTACGTGAGCGGGGCGGCCGACTTCCGCCGCCGCAGCTGCCAGACGGTGCTGGCCCTGGTGGTGGAGCGGCTGGCCGGGCTGATCGCACCGGTGCTCTGCCACATGGCCGAGGACATCTGGCAGAACCTGCCTTACCCGGTGGCCGAAGCCTCCGTGTTTGAGCGGGGCTGGCCCACGGCCCCCGAGGAATGGCGGCGGCCGGAGCTGGAGACGCCGATGGCCCAGATCCTGGACCTTCGGGCCCTGGTGAACCGTCAACTCGAGAGCTGCCGCGCCGCCGGCCAGATCGGCGCTTCGCTGGAAGCCCAGGTGCAGCTGGCCCTGGACGACGCCAACGAGGCCACCCGTGAGGCCCTGGAATGGCTGGCCATGAGCCCCCACCCCGGCGTCGACAACCTGGCCGACTGGCTGCTGGTATCGGCCCTGAAGATCGGCGACCCAGCCCCGACGGAGGTGCTGGCGGAAGCGACCGACACCGGCATCACGGTGCGCATCGCCAGGGCCGCAGGCCGGAAATGCGAGCGCTGCTGGCACTTCGAATCCGACATCGGCCAGCACAGCGCCCACCCCACCCTCTGCGGCCGCTGTGTCGCAGCGCTGTCCACGTGAGAGGGGCCCCGGGTCGGGAGGCCAGCGCCGCTGGCCTGATCCGGCATCTGCAGCTCCTGCCTCACCCCGAAGGGGGCCATTACCGCGAGACCTACCGCTCGCGCGAGCAGGTGCAGACCAGGCGAGGCCCGCGAGCGGCCAGCACGGCGATTCTGTTTCTGTTGGCGGCAGGCGAGCACTCCAGCTGGCACCGCATCGCCTCCGATGAGGTGTGGCTTCACCATGGCGGTGGGGCACTGCTGATCTACGAGCTCAGTGCAGCAGGGCAGGCCCGCTGCACCCGGCTCGGCCTCGATTTCGAGGGCGGAGAACGGCCCCAGCACGTGGTTCCCGGCGGCAGCTGGTTTGCCGCCGAACCCCTGCCAGGCAAGGACTGGAGCCTGGTGAGCTGCACGGTGGCGCCAGGCTTCGAGTTCAGCGATTTCGAACTGGCCAGGGCAGAGCAGCTCGCCGATGGGGCCGACCAGCTGGCCACCCTTTGCGGCCATTGGCAGCAACTGCTGAGCCCCGGAAGTGCCAGCCCAGGGAGCTGAAACCCTGACCAGACTCCCCCGGCAGCAGTTCACCCGGCCCCCTAGAGCCAGTGCGCCGGATCGAAGAAATGCTCCAGGGGTGCCGGCCCTGCCAGCCGCTCCTCGCTGGCGGGGTTCAGGGGGCCGCGGAGCAGCTCCGCCCCTTCGATCTGGGTGCCTGCCAGCAGCACTGGGTGGTCGGGGTCGAAGGCGGTGGGGTGGGTGGTGCTGCTGGAGAACCCTCGGTAGATGAGCAGCTCATAGGGTTCGCCCTCCAGTCGCCCCGACAGGCGCAGTACCCGGTCAGGGCGACTGCGGCTGCAGAGCTCCAGCCGTTCGATCGACAGGGGCTCAGCCATGGCGTCTTCAGGCAGGGCCATGGGGTCAGAAGTCGCCGGCAACCCGGCCGAGCTTGGGCAGGCGCACCAGCAGCCACTGCAGCAGGCCGACCGCATAGCCCACCAGTCCCACGTAACCGATGAAGGCCGCCACAGCTGGCGTCCACTCGCCACCGAAGACGAAATCGAATCCCGTCTCCAGGTGCTCGTGCAGAACGAGCGGGGGCTGGAGCCAGGGAGCACAGCGCGGGCCCGCGATGCGCGCCGCATCGAAACAGCCGAGGGCCGTCGCGCTGAAGCCGGCACCGATCAGCCCCCAGAAGGTGAGGCTCCAGCGCCAGATGCGCAGGGTGAGCGGCAAGGGGCGCCAGGGGGGCAGATCAGCCAGCTCCTCATTGAGATCCACCCACAGCCACACGCTCACCACCACCAGCAGCTGGGCGATCACCAGCACCAGGAAGCCCAGGGGGCGCCGATCGCTCAGCAGCAGATTGGCCACCAGCAGCAGGCTGGCCACCTTCCAATAGATCCCGAGCAGGCGCAGCAGCGCCCGCTCGCGGCGGAGTGCTGCCCACGCCAGCAGCACGAGGGGCATGGCCACAGCCACGAGCACGCCCACGCGCAGATCGAGCCAAACCAACGAGCGATAGAGCAGGTCCGGCACGGCAGCGGTACGGGAAGTCGCCATTATCCGCACCCCCCTGCAGGCGATAGGTTCCACCACATGGCTGCTTTCTCCCTGCCGAGCTGGCTGAACCGGCGTCCCAGCGCCCCCCAGGCCTGGTGTCGCACAGCCCTGGCCAGTGAGACGTCGCTCGAGGCCTGCGTCGATGCCCTGCAGCAGCAGCTTCGGGGCAGCACCGGTGCCGATCTGGCCCTGGTCTTCGTCTCCGCCAGCTTCGCCAGCGACCTGCCCCGCCTGCTGCCCCTGCTGCGCCAACGGCTGCAGGCCGAGCACTGGCTCGGCTGCCTGGGGGGCGGCGTGGTCGGCACGGCACCGGGGACGGCCGCCCGGGAACTGGAGCAGCAGCCGGCCGTGAGCCTGGTGCTGCTGCGCCTGCCGGAGACCCGGATCCAGCCGTTCGTGATCGAGTCCCAGCAGCTCCCGGATCTCGACGGCCCGGCCGAACCCTGGCGCGCCCTGCTCGGCGACGGTGCAGCCGCCGATGGCACCTCGATGCTGCTCTGGATCGATCCCAGCTTCAGCGGCATCAACGATCTGATCGCCGGCCTCGACTACGCCTGCCCATCCGCAAGCAAAGTGGGGGGGATCGCGACGCCCCACAGCGCCCCCCATGGCTCCCTGCTGTTCGAGGAGCGGGTGTGCAGCGGTGCAGTGGGCTGCCTGATCGAGGGGGCCTGGGGGCTGGATCCCGTCGTCGCCCAGGGGTGCCGGCCGATCGGCCCGGTGTTCGAGGTGGAGCAGGCCCAGCGCAATGTGGTGCTGGAGCTCAGTGAAGGGAATCGCCGCAACACTCCCGTGGCTGCGCTGCAGGCGATCCTCACCGATCTCAGCCCTGCCGAGCGGGAGCTGGTGAAACACTCCCTGTTCCTGGGGGTGGGCCGCAACAGCTTCAGCCTGGAGAGCGGCAGCGAGCAGGGAACCAGCGCCTTCCTCGTGCGCAACCTGGTGGGGGTGGATCCCCGCAATGGCGCGGTCGCCGTGGCCGAGCGCATGCGGGTCGGCCAACAGGTGCAGTTTCAGCTCCGGGACGGCGAGGCCTCGCGCCAGGAGCTGCGGCAGTTGCTCGTGCGCCAGCAGCACCGACAGCCCGAGCCCCTGGCGGCTCTGCTGTTTGCCTGCCTGGGTCGGGGCAGCGGCCTCTACGGCCACGCCGACGGCGATGTGGGGCTCTGCCAGGAACGGTTTCCCGATCTGCCGGTCACCGGAGCCTTCTGCAACGGGGAGATCGGCCCGGTGGGAGGCACCACCCACCTGCACGGTTACACCGCCAGCTGGGCCTTTGTCGTGCCCCGACAAGCGGCAGCCCCCGACCAGCCAGCCGCCACCAGCGGGTGCGAGGAGCTCCCCTGATGGTGCGCCAGCACGTCAATCCCCTCAGCCGTTTCTTTCAGCAACCCAGGCCCCTGCCCCCGCCGGACGAGCTGTTCCGCGAGCCGGAGCAACCGATCCACCTGGACATCGGCTCAGCCCGTGGCCGCTTCCTGCTCGCCCTGGCCCAGGCCGAACCCCAGCGCAACTACCTGGGGGTGGAGATCCGGCGCGCCCTGGTGGAAGCGGCCGAAGCCGACCGGCAGGCCCTCGGCCTCGGGCACCTGCACTACCTCTTCTGCAACGCCAACATCAGCCTCCAGGACTGGCTGACGGCACTGCCTGCGGGCCAGCTGGAACGGGGCACGATCCAGTTCCCCGACCCCTGGTTCAAGAAGAAGCACCACAAGCGCCGGGTGCTGCAGCCCCCCCTGCTGCAGGCGATCGCCGCCGCCCTGGCGCCCGGGCGGGAGCTGTTCCTGCAGAGCGACGTGCTGGCGGTGATTGAGCCGATGGTGGCCCTGGTGGAGGCCAGTGGCTGCTTTGAGCGCCCCCCGGCCGATGCCCGGCCCTGGCGGGAGCACAACCCCCTGCCGGTGCCCACCGAGCGGGAGACCCATGTGCTACAGCAAGGCCTGCCCGTGTACCGGGTGCTCTACCTACGCAACGAAGCCCCCCTCCCCGCGCTGGATGCGCTGGAAGCGACGCTGGAAGCCGCCGATAATCCCGGCTGACGCCAGTCCGGTCCCCCGTGGGCGAATCCGCCGCTTCCCTCGCTCCACCCCTGTTGCTGCGCTGGCAGGGTCTGCTGCGGGGCTGGCCTGCCGGCCCCCTCAGCCAGCGGCTGGTGCCCCTGGGCGGCCTGGTGCTTTGCGCCCTGATGGCGGGCCTGCCGCTGATCAGCCGCAGCGGACTGAGCCTGCTGATCCTCGCCAGCGGCTGGCTGTGGTTGCTGATCGCCCTGCGGCGCCTCCCCCGGGGCGGGCTTGGCCCCATCCATGCCTGGATCCTGGCGATCCTGGCCGTGGCGCTCCTGGCCACTGGGTTTTCACCGGTGCCGACCGCAGCGCTGAAGGGGCTGCTCAAGCTGGCCAGCTACCTGGGCGTGTACGCCCTGATGCAGGAGGTGCTGCAGGCGGCACCGCGCTGGTGGGACCGCATCGTCGGGTCGTTGCTGGCCGGCAGCCTGTTCACCAGCGTGGTGGGCATCCGCCAGCTCTACGCCGACACCGGTGAGCTGGCCCGCTGGGCCGATCCCAATTCCGTGGCCAGTGGCACGGCGCGGATCTACAGCACCCTCGACAATCCCAACCTGCTGGCGGGCTATCTGCTGCCCGTGCTGCCCCTCGCCCTGGTGGCCCTGCTGCGCTGGCACCGCCCGCTGCCCCGCCTTTTTGCCCTGGCCAATCTGCTGCTGGGCACGGCGGCCCTGGTGCTGACATACAGCCGGGGCGCCTGGATGGGACTGGTCGCTGCCGCGGCCGTGGTGGTGGTGCTGCTGGCCGTGCGGGCCACCCGCCGCTGGCCGCCCCTGTGGCGCCGGGTGGTGCCCCTGGCGGTGCTGCTCGGGGGCGCGGTGCTGCTGGCCGTGCTGGTGTGGCAGCTGGAGCCCCTGCGGGTGCGGGTGTTGAGCCTGGTGGCCGGCCGCGGCGACAGCTCGAACAACTTCCGCATCAACGTGTGGATGGCGGCGCTGGACATGATCCAGGCCAGGCCCTGGCTGGGCATCGGTCCCGGCAACGATGCCTTCAACCTCATCTACCCCCTCTACCAGCAGCCCAAGTTCAACGCCCTGAGCGCCTACTCCATCCCCCTGGAGCTGCTGGTGGAAGCCGGGGTGCCGGGGCTGCTGGTGGGAGTGGGACTGGTGGTGGCCAGCGTGCGCCGCGGGCTGGTGCTCTGGCGCGGCGATGGTCCGTTCGCCCTGCCGGCCCTGGGGGTGCTGGCCGTGATCGCGGCGCTGGCGGTGCAGGGGCTCACGGACACGATCTTCTTCCGGCCGGAGGTGCAGCTCAGTGGCTGGTTCTGCCTGGCGACCCTCGCCGCGGCCCCCCAGCGTTCCTGACTCCCCATGTCGCCCCTGATCGCCGGGTTCGATGCCGGCCAGACCCACACGACCTGCCGGCTGATGGAACAGCGGGCCAGCGGGGAGCTGGTGCCCGTGGGGGAGGGGAAGGGTCCCGGCGTCAGTCACCTGGCCGCCCCGGGGGGCGAGGAGCGGTTTCAAGCCGCCCTGCGCCTGAGCCTGGCCACGGCGCGAGCCAGCCAGGACGCCCGCCAGCCCCTGCTTGCCGCCGGCGTGGGTGCCAGTGGCATCGAGGCCGGCAGCCCGGTGGAGTTGCAGGGCCGGCAACTGGCGGCCGCTGCCCTGGATCTGCCCCTGGAGCGGCTGGTGGTGCGCGGGGACGAACGCACGGCTCTGCGCGGCGCGTTTCCCGACGGGGCGGGGATTCTGGTGATCAGTGGCACGGGCTGCATCGCCGCCGGGCGCGACGCGGCCGGCCGGGAACACCGCTGCGGGGGCTGGGGCTGGTTGCTCGACGGCCGTGGTTCGGCCATGGACATCGGCCGCGATGGCCTGATGGCCAGCGTGCGCATGGCCGACGGGCGCGAACCGGAAACGCCCCTGCTCCAGGCACTCTGGAGCGCCCTGGGCATCAGCGACCCCCAGGCCCTGAAGGCCCGGGTGGTGCAGGCCGACTTCGGCCCAGCCGGCTTCGCGGCCCTGGCCCCCGCCGTGGATCGCCTGGCCCTCGCCGGCGATCCGGCTGCCGGCGCGATCATCCAGCGTTCCGCCGCCGGCCTCGTGGAGCTGGTGGCCGGCGTGGCCGCGGCCCTGGCCCTGGCGGAGCCTCCGGTCGCCGCGGTCGGCGGAGCCATGGCCCATCTCGCCAGCCTGCGCCAGGCCTGGAGCGCCGACCTGGCCGCCCGCCTGCCCCGCGCCAGGCTGGTGCCCCCCGGCCACGACGCCTGCCATGGGGCCGTGCTGCTGGCCCTGGAGCAGCTCGTGCCCCTCTGCCAGCACCAGCCCGCATCCGAACCCGCCGCCTGAGGGATCTGTCACCCGCGCTTGGTCAACACCGGGGAGGGCGCGCATAATTAGCGTGCCAGCAGGGGTGACTACCAAGGGAATGGTACTGGACCACCTGCTGAACACCCGCGGTGCCTCCCACTGGCGCTGGCGCCGCTGCCGTCGGGATCTGCGCCGGCAGCGACCGCCACGGGGCCTGGTGCCCGCGGTCCTGGGCACGACGCTGATCAGCAGTGGCGTGATCCTGGCCAGCGCCCTGAACAGTGAACGCTTCAATAACGATCTGCTCAGCCGGTTTGTCGACGAGAAGATCAATCAGATCGCCCGCAACCTGGAAGCTGAAACGCTCGACTGGGCGATCTGGAACGAGACCCACGATCACCTGCTGAATCAGAACCCCGATTACTACAAAGATCAATACAACCAGTACAGCTTCACCCGCACACCCTTCGTGGTGTCGCTCAACCGGCAAGGCGCGATTCACTCCAGCACCACCTGGGACTTCAACCAGCAGCAGCCGGTTCCCCTCAGCTCAGCCCAGAGCAGCCAGATCCGCACACAGATCCCCTCCGGGGAACCCCTGAAGCCCGGGACTTTCCTGGCCCGCTTCGAGGGCCGCCCCTTCCTTTTCTCGGCCCAGCCGGTGCGCTCCACCGACAGCAGCGCCGGGCCCTCCGGCCGCCTGCTGTTCGTGCGGCCCCTGGACACCCAGGATGTGTCCTTTAAGGACAGCGACACCCTCAACCGGGCCCTGGGCGTGACGCGGGAGTTCTACGGCGAGGCACCGGCCCGGCGTCTCAACCCCCTCGCCCCACTGCACGTGACGGTGCCCCTCAAGCGCTGGCAGGGCACCACACCGATGCAGCTGGTGATCGAGCGCCAGCCCCGGGAGCGTCTGGAGGCCTTGCGCGCCATCGTCGGACTCGGCCTGGCGGCCACCGCCCTGCTGCTGGTCATCCAGTTGCGCACCTACGGCCAGGGGCGCCGCTACCGCCTGCTGGAGCGGCGCAGTCAGCGCGCCAGGCTGCAGACCAGTCGCGACCTGGAACAGCGGCGCAACCACGATGAGCTCACCGGTCTGCTGAGTGAATCAGGCCTGGCGCAGGCGATGGCCAGCCAGAGCCGGCGCTTCCCCGGCTTCACCCAGGCCATCGCCCACATTGATCTGGATCACTTCTCGCTGATCAACAACGGCCTGGGCAAAGGGCTGGGCGACCAGGTGCTGCGCACCTTCGCCGAGCGCCTGCAGGAGGCGATCCACAGCAGCAGCGCCATCGCCCGTGTTGGCGGTGACAAATTCGCCTGCATTCTGATTGGCACCAGCAGCGCCGCCCTGCGTTCGGAGGTCTCCAGCCTCAGCCAGCATCTCAATGATCTGAAGATCGAGTTGAACGGACAGCCGTTCAACATCACCGTGAGCATCGGTGCTTCGATCATCGAGGATGGCAACAGCAACCGGGCCCTTCATGAGGCCAGCTTGGCCTGCTCGGTGGTGAAAGTGGAGGGGGGGCATGGTTACCAGTTCTTCGGTGATGCCAAGGGCAGCACCAGCAGCTACCTGGCGATCCAGCAGGCCAACCAGGAACTGATCACGGCCATCCACGATCGGCGCCTCGAGCTGCATGCCCAGCACGCCTGGCAACTGAACCGCGGCAGCCTGCTGCCCGCCACCTATGTGGAGCTGCTCTGCCGGATCCGTCATCCCGACACCGGCAAGCCCTACTGGCGGGAGAACATCATCGACGCCGCCCAGTTCTGCGGCAGTCTTCCCCTCTTAGACCAGACGATCGTGGAGCTGGCCTGCGCCAATCTCCGCGAACTGCTGCAACGGCCGGAGGGGCCGAAGGCAAACCCGGAGCTGGTTTGCGCGATCAACATCACCCCCGACACCCTGATTGCGCCCACCTTCGTGCAGACCCTCGACCGGATCGTGGACAGCCATGGTCTCGATCCACGGACGCTCTGCCTGGAGATCACCGAACAGGCGGCCCTGCGCAACCCTGGAGAAGCGGTGGGAGCGATGAAAAAACTGCGTCAGCTGGGCTTTCGCCTGGCTCTCGATGATTTCGGCACCGGCATGACCTCCCTCAGCTATCTGCGCGATCTGCCCCTGGATTACGTGAAGATCGACAAGAGCTTCATCCGCAAGTCATCCCAGGACAAAGCCAGCAACCTCGTCGTGCAGTTCGTGGTGGAGTTGAGCAAGGAAATCGGCTTTCAGACAATCGCTGAAGGAGTGGAAGATGTGGAGCAACTCCTGCAACTCCAGGAGGCCGGGATCTCCATCGCCCAGGGCCATCTGATGACGCGCCCCAGGCCCTTCCTCTGCGACGCCGGCGCCTGGATCTTCGGCCAGTCCGGGGAGGCCGTGCTGGACAGCGCGCGCCGGCCAGCCCCGGCATGCTGATCGGCCGCCACCCCTCAGCCATGACCGCGGATCGGCACCCACCCCAGGTCAGCGTTCGCCCCTGTGAGTTCGGCCTGGGACTGTTTGCGGTCCGGCCGTTTGCCGAGGGGGAGGAGATCCTGGAATTCAGCGGTCCCGAGCTCAGCTTCGAGGCGATGCTCGCCAAGGGGGAACTGGAGGCGAACACCCTCCAGATCGATGACAGCCTTTACCTCGACCTCGGCGCTCCCGGGGTGTACGCCAACCACTCCTGCCTGCCCAATGCCGGCGTCCGCAACGACCGACAGCTGGTGGCCCTGCGGTCGATCCGCGCCGGCGAAGAGATCCGCTACGACTACTCCACCACCATGTGGGAGAACCACTGGACCATGCCCTGCCGCTGTGGTCAGGTGAACTGCCGCCGGGTGGTGGCCGACTTCCCCACCCTGCCGTCCCAGCTCCAGCGCCGGTACCTGCATCTGCAGGTGGTGCAGCGCTTCATCGTCGAGCGCCTCAGGCAGCAGGTCAGGCCGCGTTGAGGTGCTCCTCGGCCGCCGCCGCCAGGGTGCCGGCCCAGTGCTGCACGAGCGCATCGGTCGCCGCCTCCACCATCACCCGCAACAGGGGTTCGGTGCCGCTGGCGCGCACCAGCACCCGGCCCTGGCCCTCCATCTCGGCTTCCGCCTGCTCGACGACGCGGCGCAGCGGCTCGCACTGCTGCCATTGCTGACGCCGCTCGCGGTCGGCCACCCGCACGTTCACCAGGGTCTGGGGATAGGGGCGGAAGCTCGATTCCAGCCAGTCGGCCAGGCTGCGGCCCTGGGCGTGCAGCAGGGTGGCGACCTGCAGGGCGGTGAGCAGACCGTCGCCGCTCATGCCGTGGCGCGCCGAGAGGATGTGGCCCGACTGCTCGCCCCCGAGGCCCGCCCCCAGTTCCTCCATCGCCCGGTGGACGTACTGATCGCCGACCGCGGTGCGCTCGAGCACCCCGCCGCGGGCCTTCCAGGCCAGCTCGAATCCCAGGTTGGACATCACCGTGGCGACGATGCGCTGCTCGGGCAGGTCGCCGGCCTCCAGCAGGGCGCTCCCCCAGAGGTAGAGGATCTGATCGCCGTCCACGATCCGGCCCTGGCCGTCGACGGCCAGCATGCGGTCGGCATCGCCATCGAAGGCAAAGCCCATGGCCGCCCCACGCTCCAGCACCGCCTGGCGCAGGGCGGCCAGATGGGTGCTGCCGCAGTCCACATTGATCCGAGCGCCATCGGGCTGGCCATGGAGCACGGTGACGTCGGCTCCGAGCTCCCGGAAGACCGCCTCCCCGCAGGCCGTTGCCGAGCCATGGCAGAGGTCGAGCACCACCGCACAGCCATCCAGACGGCGACCCTCGACACTGGCCACCAGGCTGCTGCGGTACTCCTCCAGCAGGTCGGCACGATCCCGGGCCTGGCCCGTGCCGTGGAAGGCCGGGGCCGGCACCTGACCAGCCAGACCGGCCTCGATCGCCTGCTGCTGCTGGGGGCTGAGCTTGGCGCCGGAGGCGCCGAACACCTTGATGCCGTTGTCTCCCGGCGGATTGTGGCTGGCCGACACCATCAGGCCACCGGCGGCCCCGCAGCGGCGGATCGCCCCGGGCACCGCCGGCGTGGGGCAGATGCCCAGTTGCCACACCTCCCGACCGGCGGCGGTGAGGCCGGCCGTGAGGGCCGCCATCAGCATCGGCCCGCTGCTGCGGCTGTCCATGCCGATCAGCACCGGTCCGTCGGGCGGCAGCACCGCGCCGCACCAGTAGCCCACCTGCAACGCCAGGGCAGGGGTCACCTGGGTGCCCACGGCCCCACGGATGCCGTCCGTGCCGAAACCGGCCACGGCGTCGCCGAGCGGACCGCCGATGGGGCTGCCCCCGGGCGCGACGTGGGACGCAGACATGGCATGGATCGGAGTGTGAGCAGGCTACGTGGCCCGGCTGGGGAGCCCGCCTCCCGGTGCCCCGCCGCTCAGCGCCAGCGACGGGGCCACCAGATCCAGCCGACCAGCTCCAGCACGGCCCAGAGCAACAGAGCTCCCACCACCCAGCCCGGCAGAGCGCTGAAGGGGCCCCAGGGACGCAACAGCACAACCCCACCGGCCAGGGCAAGCACCCGCAGGGCCCGCAGCCGCTGGCCACTGCCCGGGAGACGGCTGAGCTCGGGGGGCAGGGCTGGCCAGCGCACAGGGATGAACACCGCTCCGGGTCTCCAGAATGCCGGTCAGTCCCGCCCTTGGCACCCTTGCGACGTCTCCCCCTGCTGCTGGCGCTCGTGTGTGCGGGCAGCGCGGGTGTGCTGCTGCTCGGGCGCCAGCTGCTGGAGCTCCGCCCCGCCCTCACCCCCCGAACCCCGACGGCAGCCCTCGGCCGCAGCTGGAGGCTCGACCCCGACCCCCTGCGCCGGCGGGAAGCAGCACTGCTGCTGCTGCAGCGGTCCGGTGGCAGCGGCGAATCCGACCCCCAACGCCAGCGACAGCTGCTGCGCCACCAGGGCTGGGGACGGGATCCCCTCGCCGCGCTGGTGCTCAAGCGCGATGCCCAGGCGGCCGAGCGGCTCGGGGAGCAGGCCGGCGCCGAGCGCCTCTGGAGCCAGTTGCTGCGTCGCTTCCCGGAGGATCCGGCCAGCGCCGATGCCCTCTACGCTCTGGGCCGCAATCGCCCCCCCCTGCGCCGGGAGCTGCTGGAGCGCTTTCCAGCCCATCCGGCCGCCCTCGCCGCGGCGGTGGAAGCCGGCAGCGGCGGCGCCCTCCATCTCGCCCGATGGGGGGAGCGCTGGCCCGGGGCCGCTGGGGTCATGCGGGAGCGCTGCCTGAGCAACCGCCCGGCGCTCACGGCCGACGAGCGCGACCGGTTGGCGGGCAGCCTGGCCCGGCTGGGGGAACTGAAGGAGGCCCAGGCCTGCCTGGGCGCGCGCAGCGGCAGCAGCTCCACCGAACTGGCCCTGGCCCGGGATCTGTTGCGCGACCCCTCCCAGGAAGCAGCGGCGGAAGCCCGCCTGGTGGGGCTGGCCCGGCGACACCCGAGCAGCCCGGAGGCCTTGGAGGCCGTGCGCCTGCTGGGCGAGGAACGCTCAGCCTCCAGCCTGGCGGCCCTGGCCCAGCTGCCCGCCTCCCTGCAGGCCACGGCACCGGCCCAGGCCCGGCGCGCCCTCGCCTCGGACGATCCCCGGGCCTCGCTGGCCGTGCTCCGCCGCTGGCCCGGGGATCCAGCCAGCTGGAGCCTGCAGTGGGAGCAGGCGCGGCGGGCGGCCCTGAGGGGCGCCTGGGATCAGGTGCTGCTCCTCCTGGGCGAGCCCAGCCTCGCCGGGGCACTGCCGCCGGTGCTGGAGGCGCGCCGCCTGTTCTGGCTGGGCCTGGCGGAGTGGGAGCTCGGGCGACGCAGCGACGCCCGGCGGCGGTGGGAGCAGCTCCTGCAGGTGCATCCCGGCGGCTACTACGGCTGGCGCGCCGCCGTGCGCCTCGGACAGGCTGGGGAGTCCAGCCGCGACGGCGGACCAGCCGCGGCCCACGCCGGGCTCGCCGCAACAGCGGAGGCCTCCTGGCACCCGCTGGAGAGCGGAGAGCCCTCCATCGACCGGCTGTGGCGGCTCGGCCAGCCGCTGGAGGCGTGGGAACACTGGCGCGTGCACACGGGCGGGAGCAACGGGCTCTCCCCCCAGCAGCTGCTGGTGGAAGGCCGGCTGCGGCGTGGCGTCGGCGACCACTGGATCGGCCTGGGGCAGCTGGAACTCGCGAGCCTGCGCCTGCCACCGGACCAGTGCCGGCTGGCGCGCGTCCTGGAACGGGAGTTGCACACCCCGGCCTATGCCCAGGAGCTGGAGGAGGCGAGCCGGCAAGAGGGTGTGCACGCCAGCCTGCTGGCGGCCGTGGCCAAACAGGAATCCCGGTTCAGCCCCAGCGTGCGCTCCCCGGTGGGGGCCGTGGGACTTCTGCAGCTGATGCCGGCCACGGCGGCGGAAGTGGCCGGGGAGCCGTTAAGCGGCAGCCAACTGGAGGAGCCCAGCCGCAACGCCACCCTGGGGGCCCGCTACCTGGGCCAGCTGCTGGCCCGGTGGCAGGGCGACCCCCTGCTGGCCGTGGCCAGCTACAACGCCGGCCCAGGGGCGGTGGCTGGCTGGATTGATGCCCGCCTGCAGCAACAGCCGGAGCTCTGGGTGGAGGCGATCCCCTACCCGGAGACACGCCTCTATGTGAAGAAGGTGCTGGGCAACCGCTGGAGCATGGGCGCGGCGCGGCCGCCGGGCTACCGGGAGTTCAGCGCACCAGCAGTCTCCCCACCACAGCCCCGCTGAGCACCAGCGCCGTGAGCGAACCGGAGAGCACCAGGGGTGGGGGCGCCACGCGCACCCGGGCCAGGTCGAGGCGCGCCAGCAGGACGGCACAGGCCAGGATCAACACATTGGCCAGCACCTTGAGGTGCAGGAGATAGAGACCGCCGATCGTCACCACCAGCAGGGTGATCACCAGGCTCATCACCCGGCTAGCCGCCATCACGCTGGACACCCGTTGCAGCAGCAGATCGGGCATCGTGCAGATCAGCACGACCAGAACGGCCTGCAGGCACTCCAGCACCCACTCCAGCGAGAGCTGGGTGGAGGAGGTGCTCCAGTGCATGCCCTCGTAGATAGCGATCAGCACCAGCAACAGCAGCAGGGGCGCCCGCAGCGGCAGCACCAGCAGTCGCAGGAGGGCGGAGATCACTGGTTGGGATCGAGCACCAGGGCAATGGCGGCGAGCGGACAGCTGGGGATGCACTGCTCGCAGACCAGACAGCGTTGCGCATCAAAGGCCAACTGCCAAGCCGGTGCCGAGCAGCTGAGGGCCCCACTGGGGCAGACGCTGGTGCAGATGCCGCAGTCGACGCACCGCTCCCGGTCGATGACGATCTGGCCCGGGGCCCTGTTCAGGGCGAGGCCCTGGGCCTCGAGCCAGGCTTCGGCAGCCTCCAGCTCATCGATGTCACCGGAGAGCTCCACCACCATCGTGCCGCTCTGATTGGGCGCGATCTGGGCGCGCAGGATCTTGGCGGCGATGTCGAAATCGACCGCCAGGCGATAGGTGATCGGCAGATGCACCGCATCACGGGGGAAATGGAGGGTGAGACGACGTTTCATGGCACCGACTCCTCTCCAGGCTCACGCAGCGCTGGCAGAGTGCCCACAGACTGGGCCATCCCACCCCGTTCGACCATGAGCAGCCCCGCCCCAGCGGCCGGACCCGGACAGCGCGAGCGGTTGATCCTGCTGGTGATCGCCACCGTGCTGGCAGCAACGGTGCTGTGGCTGCGCGGGGGCCTCCAACCCCAGGCGCCCCTGGAAGCCCTGGCCCGACGTTCCCCCGATCTCCACGTGGCCCTGGGCAATGGCCATCCGACGATTCTGGAGTTCTACGCCGACTGGTGTGAGGCCTGCCGCAGCATGGCCCCGGCCATGGACTCGGTGGAAAGCAGTTACCGCCAGCAGCTCAACGTGGTGTTGCTCAATGTCGACAATCCCCGCTGGCAGCCGGAGGTGGAGCGCTACGCGGTGAACGGCATCCCCCAGCTTGAGCTGTTCGACCGCACCGGCACCGCCATCGGCCGTTCCATCGGCGCCCGCAGCGCCACAGAGCTGGAGAGCCTGGCGCGCGCCCTGGTGAACAACGAGCCCCTGCCGGCCCTGGCGGGGGTGGGGGCCACCAGCAATCTGGCCCTGGCCCCCGTCATCCCCGCCGCCGGTCCCCGCAGCCACGGCTGAGGACCGGCCACCCCACCGGGACCGATCCCTGCACCGCCCACCCCCGACACACCCCCATGGATCCCCGCTTCCGGGTCACCTGCATCAGCGCCACTCCCCATCCCCAGCAGTGCATCTATGCCGCGATGCACCAGGACTACAGCGAGGGCTTTGTGGCCGGCGATCCAGCCAGCTGGCCCGATGAGATCCGGGCCGGTGAGCTGTGCGTCAAGCACCTGCTCGCCGGGGAGCGCGGCCATTACGGCCCCCTGGAACATCCGAGCATCACCCTGAACGTGGGCTGGTTCCCCCACTCGGTGATGCAGCAGGCCCGCACCCACCGGGTGGGCGTGAGCTTCGACGTGCAGTCGATGCGCTACACGGGCGATCGCATCCGCCGGGCCGCCAATGGGGAGCTGGAGCTGGAGGAGGTGTTCTACCTGCGGCCGGTGGGGAACTACAGCGACCGCCAGGGCAAGAAATACACCTACAGCGCCGAGCAACGGCAGCTCGACCTCGATCTCTGCCGCACCGCGGCCAACCGGTACCGCGACCTGCTGGATGCCGGCTATGCCGAGGAGCATGCCCGCGGCATCCTGCCCTTCGACTACCGGCAGCACTTCGTGGTGAGCTTTTCGCTGCGGGCCTTCCTGCACTTCCTCGACCTGCGGGCCAAACTCGACGCCCAGGAGGAGATCCGGGCGCTCTGCGACCTGATGTGGCCCCACCTGCAGAGCTGGACTCCCCAGGTCGCCGCCTGGTACGAAAAGAGCCGGCTGCACCGGGCCCGGCTCGCCCCCTAGGCCTACACCCGGGCGAGGGTGACCCGCTCGGGTTGATGCTGATACTTGCCAGCCCGGTCCTGGTAGGTGGTGTCGCAGGGATCTCCCTCGAAGAACAGGAGCTGGCAGATCCCCTCCTCGGCGTAGATGCGGCAGTCAGCCCCGGAGGAATTGCTGAACTCCAGGGTGAGATGCCCCTCCCAGCTCGCCTCCGCCGGTGTCGTGTTCACGATGATGCCCAGGCGGGCATAGGTGCTCTTGCCCAGGCAGATCACGGTGATGTTCGACGGCACCCGCATGCGCTCGAGGGCGACCCCCAGGCCATAGGAGTGGGCCGGGAGGATGAAATAGCGGCCGTCCTCGTCTTCGTGAAGGGGGGCGGGTTCCAGGTTGGCGGGATTGAACCGCTTGGGGTTCATCACCGTGCCGGGAACGTGGCGGAAAATCAGGAACTCCTGGGCCGAGAGGCGCAGGTCATAGCCGTAGGAGGAGCAGCCGTAGCTGAGCACAGGCCTGGCCGCCGCATCCGGATCGAGATGGCGCACCAGGCGCTCCTGGAAGGGATCGAGCATGCCGGCGGCAGCCTGCTCCTTGATCCAGCGGTCGTTCTTGAGCATCGGCAGACGGCCTAGAGGCCGCGACGGAGCTGGGTGACCTGATCGGCCATCGCCATCAGTTCCGGCCCCATGGCCGGCCCGGTCAGGATGACATCCATCTGGGCCGGGCGCTGCTGGAGCACGTCCACCACCTCGGCCCGATCCAGATAGCCGAGCTCCACGGCCAGGCCAAGCTCATCGAGCACCATCAGATCCACGCCGGCGTCGAGGAGCAGTTCACGGCTGAAGGCCCAGACCTCGCGCACGGCGGCGCGCACCTCGGGATCGTGCTCCGTGGCGGGCTCCGCCAGACAGGCGGGCACGGCAGGCCTCAGCCAGCGCAGCCGACCACAGAGCCACGGGCTCGCCGCCACGCCCTGGTCGACGCCGCCCTTGAGGAACTGACAGACCAGCACCTGACTGCCCAGGCCCGCCGTGCGCAGGGCCTGACTGAGCACGGTGCCGAAGCTGCCCCGGAAGGGGGCGGTGTGCACCTGCAGCAGCCCCTCAGGCTGGGGCACCAGGCGCAGGTGACTGGGCGGGGGCGGGGGTGACGGCCGATGGGGCACACCATGACGCGGGCCGGCGGCACCCATGCCGAGGGGCAGGCTGGCGGTCATGGAGGCCTGGCGACACATGGCTGAATGTAGCGGCCGCAGACCGAACCACAACCAGCTCCACACCATCCCTAGTGGATACAGGCGTACTGGCGTCCGCCACGGCGTCGATCGGCGGTCGGCTGCCGAGACACCGCAGGGTGGGCCGCGCCCTGCTGCTGCAGAGCAAAGGGTGTGCATTGCTACAGGGGCCGCCCCCGGCGATCCTTAGGGTCCCGCCATCTGCCAGCCCCCTCCATGGTCGGCGCCACGCGCGGATTCAGCCGCACTGCCAGCACGCCCAGCACGGGGGCTCCCGGCGCCGTCACGGGCATCGGCACGGCCAGCCAGGGCACCCAGACCCTGATCGAAGTGATCCGCGGCCTCATCGGCAGCAGCGTGGAGACCATCGAACGCGGCAAGACCATCTTCTTCCCGGGCGATCCGGCCGAGAGGGTGTATCTGCTGCGCCGGGGAGCGGTACGGCTGTCGCGGGTCTACGAGAGTGGTGAGGAAATCACCGTGGCCCTGCTGCGGGAAAACAGCCTGTTCGGGGTGCTGTCCCTGCTCACCGGTCAGCGTTCTGATCGCTTCTACCACGCCATCGCCTTCACCCGGGTGGAGCTGATCACCGCCCCCGCCACCTCGGTGCGCAAGGCGATCGAGCAGGACGCCTGCGTCGGTCTGCTGCTGCTGCAGGGGCTCTCGTCCCGGATCCTGCAGACCGAGACGATGATCGAGACGCTCACCCACCGGGACATGAGCTCGCGACTGGTGAGTTTCCTGCTGGTGCTCTGCCGCGACTTCGGCGTGCCCGGCAACGAAGGCATCACCATCGATCTGCGCCTCTCCCACCAGGCGATTGCCGAGGCCATCGGCTCCACCCGGGTGACGATCACCCGCCTGCTCGGGGATCTACGCCAGGAGGGCCTGCTGCAGATCGATCGCAAGAAGATCACGGTGTTCGACCCGATTGCCCTGGCCAAGCGGTTCAGCTAGGGCGTCGGCCGAGACGAAGCGGGGGGCGCAGGAGCCGAGGAGTCAGATTCCCGCCCGGCCGGGGGATACTGAGCCGAACCGCGCAGAGCCGTGTCGGGCTGGCTGCTGATCCTGGCGCTGCTGATCCTGGGTGGGGTGCTCTCCACCCTGGGCGACCGTCTCGGCAGCCTGGTGGGAAAAGCGCGCCTGAGCCTGTTCAACCTGCGCCCCCGGCACACGGCCGTGGTGATCACGGTGCTCACGGGGAGCCTGATCAGCGCCATCTCCCTGGGCTTGATGCTGCTGGTGAGCGAGCGCCTGCGCACCGGCCTGTTCGAACTGGATCGGCTCGAAGAGCGGCTCCAGCGCAGCCGCCAGCAACTGGCCACGAGCAAGGCCCAGCTGCAGTCGAGTCAGGCGGAGGTCGCCCGGGCCCAGACGGGCCAGCAGCGCATTCAGAAGGAATTGGCCCAGGTCGAGCGCCAGGCCGCCACCCTGCGCCGTGAGCTGGCGCCACTCCAGGCCGAACGCAGCCGTTTGCTGGCGGAACGCGAGCGACTCAGCCGCGAGGTGGGACGACGGGATGCGGAAATCCGGCGCACCGAGAGCCAGCTGGCCGCCCTGGGCCAGCGGATTGAAGCCGGAGCGCAGGAACTGCAGGACCTGGAGGCCAACCTGATCGCCCTGCGCCGCGGCAATGTGGTGCTCACCAGCGGCCAGGCCCTGGCCAGCGCCAAGGTGAAGCTGGAGCGTCCCAGCCAGGCCAGGGAGGTGATCACGGCCCTGCTGCAGCAGGCCAACCTGAACGCCTTCCGGCGGGTGTTACCGGGGGAACCCCCCAAACGCCAGATCCTCCTGGTGCCCACCAGCGACATCAACAAGCTGGAGGAGATGCTCAGCCGCCCCGGCAGCTGGGTGGTGAGCATCCGCTCCGCTGCCAACGTCCTGCGCGGAGAGCAGCAGGTGCTGGCCTTCCCCGATCTGCGGCCCAATCGCCAGGTGGTGAAGGCCGGTGACGTGCTGGCCAGCACGACTCTGGAGGGGGATCTGCGCAATGCCGACCAGATCGGCCGCCGCCTCAACCTGCTCCTGGCTGCTGCCTACGCCCGCGCCCAGCGCCATGGGACCCTGGTCGACGGCCTTCAGTTCGATGCGGCCCGCTTCAACCAGCTCACCCAGAGCCTGGCCGAGCGGCCCAGTGGCCAGGTGGTGCAGCTGGAGGCCGTGGCGCTCAGCGATGCCGACACCCCTGATCCCATCGCCGTGGAGCTGCGACTGACAGGCAACGGCAGCGATGGGCCCCGCCTACCGCGCCGGCCGTGATCAACGGTGTGGCCAGCCAGGCCGTCGGGGACAGCCGGGAACCGGGCGCAGGACTGGCCGGGCTCGACCCCGGCCGGAGCAAGTGCGGCCTGGTGCTGGCAGACCGCAGCGGCTCCCGCGTGCTGGCCGCGGCCATTCTCCCGCCCCAGGCCAGCGAGATCCTGCTGCGGCGCTGGAGCGATCAGGGCCTGCAGGGGGTGATTCTGGGGTCGGGAACGGGCAGTGCGCCCTGGCAGACCAGGCTGGCGGATCTGGGCAGCCCGGTGTGCACCGTGGAGGAGTGGGGCACAACCCTGGCTGCACGGGATCGCTACTGGCAACTGGAAGGGAGCCGCAGCTGGCGGCGCTGGCTGCCGGCCGGCCTGCGGCTGCCCCCGCGCGACCTCGATGACGTGGTTGCCCAGCTCTTGCTGGAGCGCCACCTGGGACACACCCTCCAGCGGGATCGCCAGTTGCCGTTGTGGCGGGAGCTGCCCTAGAAGCGGGCCCGCACGGTGAAGGCGTAATCCCCGCCGGGCTCCAGCTGGTAATCCATGCGCAGGAGGAACCGCAGCAGGGCGTCCTGGATGAGGGCCCTCCCCAGGGAAGGCTCCACGCACAGCTCTCCCCGGTCAAAGGCCCAGCGGAAGGTCCAGTGGAAGGAGCCCGCCGTCACCTCCCCTTCGAGCACGCGCTGGCTGAAGCTCTGGTGGAGCACCCGCAGGCGCGCGGTCGTCGCAGGCAGCCGGGCCATCGGCTCAGGCCACCCCGGCCTGGGCCCGGAATCCGTTGAGCCGGTTCCCGGCCCGCTCCAACCCCAGGCGCTGAATCAGACCGACTCCCGCCTCCACCTCCGCGAGCACGTCGTTGAGCAGGGGCTGCTCGGCGCTGCTGAAACGCCCGAGCACATGGCCGATGGTGCGGGCCTTGCGCTCAGCCGGGTCGGTGGCTGGGGCACCGATGCCGATCCGCAGCCGCGGGAAGGCCTCGGTGCCGAGGTGGCTGATGGTGCTGCGCAGGCCGTTGTGCCCGCCAGCGCTGCCGGAGGCCCGCAGGCGCAGGCGGCCCAGGGGCAGATCCATGTCGTCAACCAGCACGAGCAGCTCAGTGGGCTGCAGGCCAAACCAGTCGAGGGCCGCCCGGATCGAGCGGCCGCTGTCATTCATGAAGGTCTGCGGCATCAGCAGGCGCAGCCGTCGCTCGCCCTCGCCCACTTCGGCCAGCAGGCCGTGAAGCTTGGACTGCTGGCGAAAACCAGTCCCGCCTTCGGCGGCCAGGCGCTCGGCAGCCATGAAGCCGACGTTGTGGCGGGTGGCCAGGTACTTCGGGCCGGGATTCCCCAGACCCACGACCAGCTTCAACGCAGCCACGCTCCTCAGCCGGCCGGAGTGTCCGGCGGGAGCGACTCGGCATCCAGCGCCGGAGTAGCCGCAGCGGCTTCCTCGGAACTGGCTGCTGCCGTGACTTCCAGGCCACCCGCTGGCGCGGCCGGCCCCGAAGAGGAGACAAAACCGGCCGTTTCCGCAGAAGGGGCCTCGGCCGTGGCGATGGCCGAACGGAATTCCTTCTCGAATTCCGAGGACGCGGACTGGAACCCCTTGAGGGTGCGCCCCAGGGTACGACCCAGCTCCGGCAGCCGCTTGGGACCGAAGACCAGCAGACCGATGGCGGCGATGACCGCCATCTCGGGAAGGCCGATGCCGAAGAAGTTCATGGAGTCAGAGGTACAGCGGGTCGGGGGACGGCTGTACCGCCTCGGGGACTGCCGAACCGGTGCCGATCAGCCGGCGCCGTTCCAGTTGACGTTGATGCCTTCCAGCAGCAGGGACTGGTTGTAGAGCTGCAGGATCACCAGCAGGAAGACCAGGAAGAGGAGCATGAACACGCCCATCACCGGAGTGGTTCCCCAACCGGGAACGACCTTGCCGTACTCGGAATTGAGCGGGCGCAGCAGGTCGCCGAGACGGGTGCGTTGAGCCATGGCTGCCGGGGCCTCTCAGGCGTTGAATCGGTCGGATTACTGTAAGGGCCATCCCCGCTCTGGCGGGAGTCCCCTGTCGGGACTTGTGATGCAGGGTGATCGGACGTGTCACCCGGGGGCCCGCCCCAAGCCCCCATCCCGACCGTCCCCGTCTCCAGACTCCCGTCCGGAACGCCCTTCCCGAACGCACCCTCCACCGAACCCATGGATCCCAGCAGCACCGGCTCCCCTGCTCTCTCGGTGGCGATCGCGGTCCTGGCAGTGCTGCTCGGCCTGACGGGCATGGGGATCTACCTGGCCTTCGGCCCACCCTCCAAGGGCCTCACCGATCCGTTCGACGACCACGACGACTGAGCCCCGATCCAACGACGCTCAGTCAGGCGCTCCGCCAACTGACCTGAGCTGCCAGCTGGCCAGCTGCCAGGGGCGCAGTTCCAGGAACCCATGGGAGGGAGCTGGCGGCATGCCGACCAGGCGCAGGGGCTGATCCAGCCCATCCAGCCGGTCCCCCACCCGCCAGCAGGCCCCCAGGTCCACCTGCTGACGGCAGGGCGTGAGGTTGGCCAGGCTGATCACGGCCCCGCCGCCCCCAGGGGAGTTGCGGAGGCCGAGCAGCTCGACCCCCTCGGGAAGCGGGGGCAGACCTTGCTGCGGAGCCGCCGTCGGATCGGCATCGGCCCCGAACCGGTGCCGTCCGCCCCGGGGCCGGAGCCAGAGGGGATTGCGGAACGCCTGAGCCATCGAGGGAATCCCAGCCGGCCTCCAGCCCCCCCCACAGGGCAGGAGCGCCAGCCGCTGGCGCTGCCAGCCGTTATCGGCACCGGGATCAGGCCAGGTGGGGGCCCGCAGCAGCGACACCCCCAGGCGATCGGCCTGGGCCGATACCCCCTGGGGTCCATCCAGCAACACAGCCAGGCCTCCGGTGGCAGAGCAGGAGGCCAGCCAGCTGATGGCAGCCACCTCCCAGCGGGCCCGCTCCCTGGGGAGCAGGGCCGTGGCGGGCCGCTCCAGCACCCCGCCGCTGGTGTCGGCAGCCCAGCGCTCGGCCAGCTGTCCCAGGGGCAGATCCAGCCGCAGCAGTTCGTGGCGCTGGCGCCAATCGACACTGAGAATGAGGTCCAGCCAGGGACTGCCGGCCAGCAGACGCCCCTGCAACCGCACCGCACTGGCTCCGCAGACCCCTCGCCAGCTGAAGCTGGCACAGAGCGGACCGTGCTCCTGCCAGCGGGGTTCGCCCTGCCACTGCCAGGGGAGGGGATGGTCGCGGTAGTCAGCCGCCAGATCCCAGGCATCCCAGAACTCGCCGCGATCGGCATAGCGACACCAGTCGAGGGGGGCGGCCAACTGCGGCACACCCGCCCCATCCAGGAGCTGCTCCACACCGGCCGGCCCCAGCACGACCGTGAGTCGCCCATTGCCGGCCCGGTTGCCCTCGACCCACACGGCCCCCTCAGGAACAGGAGCGGGGCCCTCCCCGGCACCGCCCTGCCGCTCGAGGGCCAGGGCACGGACGCCGGCCAGCGGGGGCAACTGCACCCAGGTGCCCCCGGCTCGGGCCGGCTGGGCGGGGAGCCGCCTACCGCCTGCCCACCAGGAGCCGCTGGGCAGGCGCAGCGTGCGCGGCATGGGCTGGAGCGGCTGCAGCTGGGCGACCCACCAGGCGCCAGGGTCCGCCCCGTCGCCCTCTCCAGCCCCCAGCCAGGCGCGCAGGGCCCGGTCGCGCTGCTGCCGGGCCTGGCGCCGGGCCGCGCGCCACTGGGGTTCGGCCTGCTCGAAGACCTCCGGCACGGAGGTGCCGGGAAGGATGTCGTGAAACTGCTGGAACAGCAGGGGCCGCCAGTCGGGCAATGGGGCGCTGGCGAGCCGCACGCCGGCCAGCACCTGAGCCAGCTCAGCCTCCCGCAGCAGGCGCTCCAGGCTGCGGTTGTGGCGCTTCTGATCCGGACGGCTGGTGGCACAGCCGCGATGCAGCTCCAGGTAGAGCTCGTCGCGCCATACCGGCAGCCGGGCCCCATGGGACTCCAGGCCCTCGAGGTAGGCGCGCAGGGGGCCGTGGCGCTGGGGGGCCGCGGCCGGATGGTCGGCCCAGAGGGCCAGCTGTTCCAGCATCTCGGCGGTGGGACCGCCGCCGTGATCCCCCACCCCGGGCAGCCAGAGCACCTCGGCCAGGCCCGTGGCCCCCTGCCAGGCCACCCGCTCCCGCTCCATCGCGATCGGGTCGCCATCGGTGCCGATCGGCGCCGTCATCAGGGCCAGCACCTCGGCGCCGCAGCGGCTGCGCCAGCGGAACAGGCGATGGGGGAAGGGATTGGTGGCGTTCCAGGCCAGCTTGTGGGTGCAGAACCAGCGCACCCCGGTCGCCGCCGCCACCGCCGGCAGACCGGCCCCGAAACCGAAACTGTCCGGCAGCCAGGCGACGGTGTGAGCCAGGGCGGGGAAGCGGCGGCGGCTGTCGTGCTGGCCCAGCTGAAACTGGCGCAGCAGCGAGGCCGTGCTGATCAGCACGCAGTCGGTCTCCACCCAGGGACCGTTGATCGGCTCGACCTGCCCCGTGGCCACCGCTGCCTGCAGCCGCTTCCACAGCTCGGGGCGGTGCTGCTCGAGCCAGGCATACAGGGCCGGGGTGGAGTGGGCGAAGTGGAGCTGGGGAAAACGCCCGATCAGGTCGAGGGCGGAGGCAAAGGTGCGCTCGGCGGCCTGCCAGGTGTCGGCCACCGGCCAGAGCCAGGCCAGATCCAGATGGGCATGGCCGAGCACGTGAAAGCCGGCTCCGGCAGCTGGCTGATCAGCCAGGTCCGCGGCCCGGCGCAGGCCCACCAGCTCCCGCACCTGGCCGTTGAGCACCCCCAGGGGGTCGCGGGGATCCAGCGGTTCCAGCTCCACCCGGCTGGAGATCAGGGCGCCGTCGTCATGGAGTGGACTGCGCAGCCGCAGGCGGAGCTCCAGAGCCTCTCCCTGCCACCAGCGCTCGGGCAGGGCCCAGCGGCAGGCCGTATCGAACAGGTCGCCGCGGTGCACCAGCGCCCCATCCACCCAGAGCTCCGCCGCATCCGCCCACCAGCGCAGGGCCAGCCGGGCCCTCAAGGCCGCCGGAACGGCCCCGGCGGCCTGCCAGGCCGGGGGACAGGGGAGGGTCAGCCGCAGGTCAATCCAGAGACCGCCCCGCGGCCAGATCACCAGACCGCGGGCGTACCAGTCGGGGCGATGGGTCGCGCCCCAGGGGTGACGGAGGGCCGGCGCCTGGTCGCCCGACGGCTGGCGGCAGTGCCAGAGAGGCCGCAGGTCCCAGGCCTCCTCCAGGGTCTCCGGGGTGGGAAACGTTTCAATTTGGTGAGAGTGCCCGGGCGCTGGGGCCTCAGTCATCGTTGGATGGCCATCCAGGTCCCATAGGATGATGCCGCTGCCGCAGGGTCGACCAGGCCCTGGGAACGGCCCGTCACTCCCTGTCACCCGCCCGTCTCCCGCGAGACCGAACCATGCTGGCTCTCAAGATCTCGGTTTATTCGGTCGTTTTCTTCTTCATCGGGATCTTTGTGTTTGGCTTCCTGGCCAGCGACCCCAGCCGCACCCCGAGCCGAAAGGACCTGGAAGACTGAAGCCCGAACGCCAGGGCATTCCCTGCCATAGGGTTTGCGTCGCTTCAGTGGCCGCGTCGTGATGCAACTGCCATCCAGCGGTCACTTGGCCCCCCTCTGTGGGCTGGCCTTGCTGCTGGCAGCTCAGGGTGGCTTGGGGCCCCGGGCCCTCGCCGATCCGGCTGCGAGCCTGGGGCCGACCCCATCCAGCGTTGCCGCGTCCCCGTTTCTGCTGATCCGGGCGGATCGCCAGAGCGTTGATCGCGCTGCTGGGAAGGTGGTGGCCACCGGCAATGTGGAGGCCCGCTTTGAGGGTTGGCTGCTGCGGGCCGACCGGGTTGAGGTGCTCGAGCGCACCCGCACGGTCTATGCCAGCGGCCAGCTGAGGCTTTACCGGGGCGATCAGATGCTCCAGGCGAGCCGGCTGCGCTACAGCCAGCTCGAGGGGAGCGGGGAACTCGATGACGTCTATGGGGTTGTCGACCAGGAAGGCGTCAACCGGGACCTGACGCTCCTGCGCTCACCGCAGCAGGAAAGCGGGGCCGCCCCGGTGGAGCCAGAGGCCTCCGCCTTTGCCTGTCCGCCCCTGCAGAGCGATCCGGCCCAACGCCAGGTTGTGCATCTGGCGCCCCCGCGACGGGAGGCACTGCCCACCATGCCGCCCCCCCCCGGCTGCCCTGGGGCGGATCCGGCGGGCCGACCGGTGAGCCTGCAGCAGGCCCTCACCGATGTGGCCCTGGGCCAGGCGCTGCCGCCCCTCGATGCCCCGGCTGCCCCCCAGGAGGTGTCCAGCAGCGGCGAACCGGTGCCGCAGCGGGTGGAGCGGGTGCGGTTCCGCCAGAGCGTCGACACCTCGATCAAGCTCGATCTGGTGGCGGTGATCGACAGCGACGAGGAGACCGACTCCGCCGGCGGCCGGCCGACGGGGGCCAGCGTGATCCGCCGGCCCAAGCCGAGCCGGGGCAAGCTCAATCGCCTGCGCTTTCAGGCCACCCGGCTCACGGTGCGCGACAACCGCTGGACCGCCGCCCAGGTGGCCTTCACCAACGACCCGTTCACCCCCGCCCAGTCGTGGACGATCGGGTATCAGGTGGAAGCCCAGGTGGAAACCGACGGGATCACCCGCATCCGCGCCGGCCGCACCCGCATCCTGCTCAGCAATCGTGTCTCGGTGCCCGGCGTCAACCGGGCAGCGATCGGCGAGGAAGCCCTGCAGCTCACCCTCGACACCGACCAGCGCGATCGGGACGGCATCTTTCTGGGCTACAACCTCCCCCGCCTGCGCATCGGCGAGAAGGGCAAGCTGGAACTCCAGCCCCAGTTCCTGGTGCAGCGGGCGATCCAGGGACGCACCGACAGCTACACGGCCCCCGGCAAGAGCCTGGCGGGCCCCCGGGTGAATCAGGATCTCAAGGCGGGGGATCTGTTCGGCCTGGTGGCTGCCCTCGACGCCCCCCTGGGGCGGTTCCGCCTGAAGGCGGACACCAGCCTCTCCACCTTCAGCCCGGACAACCTGGCGGCGGGAACCCGCAGCATCGTCAACCTCGGCACACCCCTCGGGCTGCCGGCCCATGCCACCTCAGAAGCCCAGGTGTTCGGGGCCTACCGCGAGCGGGTCTACAACGGCAGCCTCGGACTGCAGACCGTGGCCTATGCCTACGGCGGGCAGGCGGGAGGCACTCTCCAGTTCAATCCCGATCCCACGGATCCGGCTCTGGAAAGCCGCCGCACCCCCTACCTGGGCCCCGTCGCTGTGGACTGGCGGGCCGTGGGAGGCAGTTACCGAGCCGCCCTGTTTCGCAGCGAAGACCTCGACAGCCAATGGCGCACCCGGTTCAATGCCGGCCTGCAGGGATCCCTGCGGCTCTGGGAAGCCCAACTGGATCCGGAACGGGAGAGCCTGCCTGCTCTGCTCTACTCACCCGTGCCGGTCCGACCGGGACTGGCCCTCGATTACGGCCTGGCCACATCCCTGGCCCGCTACGAGGAGGGAGCCCGCCAGAACACCCTCACCCTCTATGGAGGGCCATCCTTCACCCTGGGACGGTTCCGCAACCCCTGGCTGGATTACAGCCAGGTGGCCGTGCTCTTCGGCGGCACCCTCCGGGATGGCCTCAGCCCCTTCGGATTCGACCGGGCCGTCGATCTGCGCACCGTGAGCTTCCGCGCGGCCCAACAGCTTTACGGCCCCGTGGTGCTGGAGGCCGGCGCAACGGTGAATGTCGACAACAACTCCCGCTTCTACGGCGATGTGAGCTACTCCTACGTGGAGCTCAAGCTGCAGCAGCGCTCCTATGAGCTGGGGATCTACTACAGCCCCTATGACGGCATCGGTGGCATCCGGGTGAAGCTCAACGACTTCAGCTTCGGTGGCGGCGGCACCCCGTTCGTGCCCCGACCAGCCAGCGCATCACCGCAGTCCCCCCCGCGCCGATCCGGCCAATCCTGAGGTTGGCCGCAGCACGGCGCTTCACTCAGCCGGCGACAAAGCCCGCCAGGTAGGGCAGGCGGGCTGCCGTAGCCCGCAGATCACCATCGTGGGCCAGCAGCTGGCCGGTTGCATCCCACTGGCCGCTCACCAGCATCTGGTGGGGGCCGGGATCGAGGTGCACCCGCCAGCGGTTGGCGCCCACGAACTCGCTCTCGAGCTCCACCTCCAGGGCCTCCAGATCGAGCAGGAGCTCGGCGCCTGGGTCGGCGGCGATCGCCTCCTGCAGGGCCCGCACGGTGTCGGGCTCAGCGCTGAGACAGGGGATGCCCAGGGCCAGGCAGTTGCCGAAGAAGATCTCGGCGAAGCTCTCACCGATCAGGGCGCGGATGCCCCACCGCATCAGCGCCTGGGGGGCGTGTTCGCGGCTGGAACCACAGCCGAAGTTGCTGTTCACCACCAGCACCGAGGCCTCCCGGTGCGCATCGCGATCAAAGGGATGGGGACCCGCCGCAGCATTGGCCAGCTCGGTGCGGTCATCGGCGAAGGCACCTCGGGCCAGGTCGTCGAAGGTGACGCACTTGAGGAAACGGGCCGGAATGATCCGGTCGGTGTCGATGTCGGCCCCCACCACGGCCACGCCGCGGCCACGGTGCTGGCGGATCGGGCCGGAGGGGAAGGGGGCGGAGCTGGCCATGGCGGGGAAAGGGCAGAAACGATCCGGAACGGTGCTGGGGCGGGGGCAGGCAGGGCGCTCAGGCCTGCAGCAGCTCACGCACGTCGGTGACGCAGCCGGTGACCGCGGCGGCGGCCACCATCGCCGGGCTCATCAGCAGGGTGCGGCCGCTGGCGGAGCCCTGGCGGCCCTTGAAGTTGCGGTTGGAGGAGCTGGCGCTGATCTGGCGACCCTCCAGACGATCGGGGTTCATCGCCAGGCACATCGAGCAGCCGGGCTCGCGCCACTCGAAGCCCGCCGCCAGGAACACCTGGTCGAGCCCCTCGGCCTCGGCGGCGGCGGCCACCTGCTCGCTGCCCGGCACCACGAAGGCCTTGGTGCCGGGGGCCACCTGGCGACCCCGGGCCACCGCCGCCGCCGCCTGCAGGTCACTCAGACGGCCGTTGGTGCAGCTGCCGATGAAGCACACATCCACCGGCGTGCCGGCGATCGACGTGCCGGGCTGCAGATCCATGTAGCGGTAGGCCTCTTCGGCCAGGGGGCGCTCCTCCAAAGGCGTCTGCTCCAGGGTGGGCACCGCCTCATCCACGCCGATCCCCTGGCCGGGGGTGATGCCCCAGGTGACCGTGGGGGCGAGGGCCGCGGCATCGAAGCGCACCTCGTCGTCGAAGACGGCATCGGGGCCGCTGGCCAGGCTGCTCCACCAGGCCACGGCCCGCTCCCAGGCCTCGCCGCTGGGGGCGGCGGGGCGCCCCTGCAGGTAGGCGAAGGTGGTCTGGTCGGGGTTCACGTAGCCGCAGCGGGCACCGCCCTCGATCGCCATGTTGCAGAGGGTCATGCGCTCGTCCATCGAGAGCGCGTTGATCGCCGGGCCGGCGAACTCATAGGCGTAGCCCACGCCACCCTTCACCCCCAGGGTGCGGATCACGTGCAGCACCAGGTCCTTGGCGAACACGCCCGGCTGCAGCTGGCCGTCGACCCAGATTCGGCGCACCTTGAGCTTGTTCATCGACAGGCTCTGACTGGCCAGCACGTCGCGCACCTGGCTGGTGCCGATGCCGAAGGCGATCGCGCCGAAGGCGCCGTGGGTGGAGGTGTGGGAGTCGCCGCAGGCGACGGTCATGCCCGGCTGGGTGAGGCCCAGCTCCGGGGCGATCACGTGCACGATCCCCTGGCGGCCGCTGCCGATGCCATGGAGGGTGATGGCGTGCTCAGCGCAGTTGGCCTCGAGGGTGGCCAGCATCTCCTCGGCGAGGGGATCGGCGAAGGGCCGCGCCTGGCTGGTGGTGGGCACGATGTGATCCACCGTGGCCACGGTGCGCTCGGGGTGGCGCACCGTGAGGCCGAGATCCTTCAGGGCCGCGAAGGCCTGGGGGCTCGTGACCTCGTGGATCAGGTGCAGACCGATGAACAGCTGAGTGGAGCCGCCCGGCAGCTCTGCCACGCGATGCAGATCCCAGACCTTGTCGTACAGCGTTGCCGCGCTCACCCCTGACCCTTTCTGACCCGAGCGCTCACCCTAAATCGGTGCGATCACCGCCTCGGCCGCAATACGGTCGCGGCCCTGTTGCTTGGCGAGCGCCCGCTGGTGACGGCGCAGCTGGATCTGCACCTCCAGCCGTCGGACCAGCAGGGGCATGGGCAGTTCCCGCGACCAGACATCCGCCGCGCCGGCCTGCAGCAGCTCCGGGGCGCGATCCAGCTCGGAAGGGGGAATCAGCACCAGCACAGGGGTCTGGCGTCCACGCCGCTGGTCGGACTGCAACACGGGCGTGAGCCACTCCTCCTCCAGCAGCAGCCAGGCCTCGGGGTGGAGAAGCGCGAGGAGATCGGCCGCCCCCGACTCCTGAAGCGTCTGCCCAGGAGCCATGCAGGCGGGATCCACCCAGGCGACCTGAAGCCCCTGGGCCTGGAAACCAGCCAGCCAGGGGGTCGCCAGGGAGGGCTGGCTGGCAACGATCAGCAGGGTTGGAGCGAGGGCGGAGTTCAGCGGCTCCATGCTCCGGTCAGAGAGAGCTGTGGGCCAGGACGGCGCACCGACGGGGAGAAGGGGTCAGGAAAAGCCGGAGACGGGTAAGGCGTGGGGACAGGAAGCCACTTGCGCCCCCTGTCCAGAGACCGCATTTTCGCGACGGTGCCGGCGACCGAGACTATCTGCGTCGCAGTTTGCGATCCAGCCCAGGGTGCGGGACAGGAGATCCATCGCGAACGGTGGACGATGCGGCATCCGTCAGCGGGCCTGGGGCGTGGCATCGAGGCGGCGACGCAGCCGGTCCAGCGCCTCCCCGGCGGTGAGCAGCTGGATCCAGCTGCGGCCCCGGCTGGATCCGAAGCGCACCCCTTCACTGCTGCAGCCATCAGGACCGGCCACCGCGATGTGCACCAGCCCAACCGGCTTTTCAGGGCTGCCGCCACCGGGGCCGGCAATGCCGGTCACCGCCAGGGCCCAGTCGGCCCCGGTGGCCCGCCGCGCACCCTCGGCCATGGCCTGGGCCACCGGATCACTCACCGCGCCATGGGCCGCCAGCAGCTCGGCTGGCACCCCCAGCAGCCCCTGCTTCACGGCATTGGCATAGGCGATCACCCCGCCGAGAAACACCTCCGAGGCCCCCGGCACCGCCGCCAGGGCAGCCCCCAGGCCACCCCCGGTGCAGCTCTCGGCCACGGCCAGGGTCTGGCGGCGCTGGCGCAACCGCTCGAGCACCACCGAGGCCAGGGAATCGTCATCAGCGCCGAAGCAGGCCATGCCGGCACGGGCACGGATCTCCCGCTCCAGCGGAGCCAGCAGGGCCTCGGCCTCAGCCTGGCGGATCCCTCGAGCGGTGAGCCGCAGCTTCACCTCCCCACTGCCGGCATAGGGGGCCACGGTGGGATTGGAACTCTCCAGCAGGTCGGCCATCTGCTCGGCCAGGCTGGATTCGGCCACCCCCCAGAAGCGCAGCATGCGGCTGGCGAACACCCCCTCCGCCAGGCCGCTGCACTGCAGCCAGGGGACGGCGGTGGCGGTCCACATCGCCCGCATCTCGCTGGGCACCCCGGGGAAGGTGAGCACCGTGAACCCCTCCTGCACCGGGAATGGCAGCCCAGCGGGGTCGGGACGCCAGATCATCCCCGGCGCCGAACCAGTGGCATTGGGCAGCAGCGCCGCCCCCACGGGCAGCAGGGCCTGACGGCGGAGGCTGGGCGTCACCGGCCGGCCCCGCGCCGCCAGCTTCGCCTGAATGTCGGCCCACACCTCCGAACGCTCCGCCAGGGGCGTCTCGAAGGCGGCGCCGATGGCCTCGGCGGTGAGGTCGTCGGGGGTGGGGCCGAGGCCGCCGGTGGTGATCAGCAGCCGGCAGCGGCCGGCGGCCTCGCGCACGGCGGCGATCAACCGCTCGCGGTTGTCGCCCACCACCTGCTGGCGATGGTGGGCAATGCCGAGGGCCGCCAGCTGTTCGGCGATCCAGCGGGCGTTGCCGTTGGTGATGTTGCCCAGCAGCAACTCTGTGCCCACACAGAGGATTTCAGCGGCCATGGTGCGCGGCCTCAGTTCTCGCCAGGGTGGGAGGCATCAGCCCGCTGCAGCACCCGACGGGTGCTCACCAGCACCCAGATCAACAGGGCGGTGGCCAGGGCGAGCCAGAGAAAGCGCATCTCCGCGTTCACCAGCACCAGGGCCAGGGCCGCCAGCCACTGGGTGAAGGCGTAGATCACGAGCACCGTGCGGCGATGGCTGAGGCCCGTGCGCAGCAGGCGGTGGTGGAGGTGGCGCCGATCGGGATAGAAGGGGGAGTGGCCCTCGCTGAGACGTCCCATGATCACCGCCGACATATCGGCAAGCGGCAGGGAGAGGATCAGCAGGGGCAACAGCAAACTGACACTGGTGAGCCCCTTGGCCGGCCCGACGATGCTGATGGCGGCAAGGGCGAAACCGAGGAAATAGGAGCCGCCATCGCCCATGAAGATGCGGGCGGGATTGAAGTTGTGGCGCAGAAAACCAAAACAGCTCCCCGCCAGGGCCGCGGCCAGCAGCCCGGCTGCCGGTTGGTGGAGGCTGAAACTCACCGAGAGCAGCCCCACCGCGGCGATGCCGCTCACCCCGGCGGCCAGGCCATCGAGTCCATCCAGCCAGTTGATCGCGTTGGTGATGCCCACCAGCCAGATCAGGGTGGCCAGCAGGCTGAGCCAGTCAGGCAGCTGCAGCAGGGCCGGGGCCTGATCCGCCCAGCCGAAGGGCAGTTCGATGCTGCCGATGCGCACGCCCTCCGCCCAGGCCGCCATGGCCACTCCGAACTGCAGCACCAGCCGCGGCCAGGGCGGCAGGGCGAACAGGTCGTCCGCCAGCCCGATCGCAAAGAAGCAGAGACAGCCCGCCAGGGTGGTCCAGATCAACTGGTCCTTGCTGGGCTCCAGTTCGGCGAAGCTTCCCAGCAGCCAGGTGAGCGTGAGGGCCAGGCTGAAGCCCAGCACGATGCCGATCCCGCCCAGACGCACCATCGGCCTGGTGTGCTGCTTGCGGGCATCCGGCGTGTCGGTCAACCCCCAGCGCAGACCAAGACGGCGCACCACCGGCACGACCAGCGCCGTGAGCATCGCTGCCACCGCAAAGGTGAGCAGCGCGGCCGCGTTGGGGCTGTAGGCGAGGGTCACAGCGACGGACCGGTGCGAACGCCGCGATGACGTCCTTTGGGCGCCACCTTACGGACGGTTGGAGCGATCAGGCGTGCTGCAGTTCACGGGTCTGGGCATACAGCGGGAAGCGTTCACACAGGGCCGCCACCCGCTCCCGGCAGCGCTGCTCGATCGCGGCATCTTCGGGATTGAGCAGCCGATCGGCGATCACATCGGCCACCTCGCGGAAGGCGGCCTGATCGAAGCCACGGGTCGTGCAGGCGGCGGTGCCCAGGCGCAGGCCGCTGGTCACGAACGGCGACTGGGGATCGAAGGGCACGGTGTTCTTGTTGGCCGTGATGTGCACATCACTCACCAGCAGGTCGGCCTCCTTGCCGGTCATGTTGATGCTGCGCAGATCGAGCAGCACCAGGTGGTTGTCGGTACCGCCGCTCACCACGGCGATGCCACGCTCCTGGATGCGCTCGGCCAGAGCCTGGGCGTTGGCCACCACCTGCTGGCTGTAGCTGCGGAAGCTGGGCTGCAGGGCCTCGCCGAAGGCCACGGCCTTGGCGGCGATCACATGCTCGAGCGGACCGCCCTGGCTGCCGGGGAACACGGCTTTGTCGAACTGCTTGGCGAATTCGGCGTCGCGGCAGAGGATCAGACCACCGCGGGGGCCGCGCAGGGTCTTGTGGGTGGTGGTGGTCACCACATCGCAGACGGGCACGGGATTGGGGTGCACACCGGCGGCCACCAGGCCGGCGATATGGGCCATGTCGGCTAGCAGGTAAGCACCCACCTCATCGGCGATGGCGCGGAAGGCCTGGAAATCGATGGTGCGCGGGTAGGCGGAATAGCCGCACACGATCAGTTTGGGCCTGTGCTCCAGGGCCAGCTGGCGGATCATGTCGAAGTTGAGCTGCTGGGTCTCGGGATCGACCCCGTAGTGCACGGCCTTGAACCACTTGCCGCTCACGTTCACCGGCGAGCCATGGGTGAGGTGGCCGCCATGGCTCAGATCCATGCCCAGGATCGTGTCGCCGGGCTGCAGCAGCGCCAGAAACACGGCGAAGTTGGCCTGGGCGCCGCTGTGGGGCTGCACGTTGGCCCAGGCGGCCCCAAAGAGCTCCTTGGCGCGCCCGATCGCCAGCTCCTCGATCGCATCCACGTGCTCGCAGCCGCCGTAGTAGCGCTTGGCGGGCAGACCCTCGGCGTACTTGTTGGTGAGCACCGAGCCCTGGGCCTCCATCACGGCGCGGGAGGCGAAGTTCTCCGACGCGATCAGCTCCAGGTGGGTCTGCTGGCGCTCCAGCTCCTTGCCGATCAGGGCCGCGATCGCGGGATCACCGGCCGCCAGGGTCTGGTTGATGGCTGCGCCGGTGAATTCCGCCATGGCAGATCGGGAAGGGTTGAGAACCCGATCGTAAGAAACCGCAGCAGAACCGGCACAGCATCATCCCCGTGTCGCCCAGGCGGAAGGACGGAGCCGACCGCGGGAAAGGTCGACAAAACAAAAAACCGCCCCGAAGGACGGCTGGGAGATTGAAGCGCGCCTGGAGAGATTCGAACTCCCGACCCTCTGATCCGTAGTCAGATGCTCTAATCCGCTGAGCTACAAGCGCAGGTGTCGCAACCGCGACCCCAGCATTCTCACCGCACGGGGGGCCCTTCCGTCAACCATCCGGCCCCCGGTGCGGCCACGGAGCGGTGGCGGCATGATTCACACGACGTTGCGGCTTCCTCAGCCATGCCGATCCGCTGGTACGGCCCGGCCGACCCTGCCGATCCCACCTACCGGCACTTCGAGCGGATCGTGAACTTCACCCTCCACGCCGCGCTCTATGCCGCGGTGAACAGCGGCCTGTGGGTGGTGCAGGAACTGCGCCACCCCTGGGCTCACCTCAACTGGCTCAGCCTGGGCTGGCTCGCGGCGCTGCTGGTGCACGCTGGCGTGGTGATCGCCCTGCGCCCCCCACGCCAGCCATGACCCTGCCTGCTGCAGACCTCAAGACCCTGGAGGTGGCCCTGGCCGATCGCCTCTACCTGCAGATCGCCGGCTGGCACCTCTACCTGGGCGACGCCGGCTTGGCTCAGGCGCTGGCCATCGAGTGCGCCGCACGCCTGGATCAGGGGGCGGCGGTGTGTGGTCGTCAGGCGCTGGAGGCGGTGCAGGTGCCGGTCGGGGGCGGCAGCACCCGACTGCCCCTCGCCCGGCTGATTCCGGCAGGCCAACTGCGCGATCTCGAGGACATCCTCGAACCGTTTTGCCGATAAGGTTGCGGCCCCTGCAGGGCCTGCGTGCTGCTGATTGAGGTCACCAACGCGCGGGAGGTGATGCGCCAGCGCATCGGCAGCCTCGGCAGCCGCCTGATCGGCAGGGTGGTGGATGCGGAGGCCCAGGTGGAGAAGGCCCTGATCCAGGAACTGGAGAACGCCTTCCGGGAATCCGGAATCGAGGCCCGCATCCTGTCGGTGGATGGGCTTCAGCTGGTGGGGCGCTCCCACCTGGAGCTGCCCCTGCAGGTGCGGGATGAGCGCCAGGTGCAGCTGCCCTGATCAGGTCCTGCCAGGGCGGAGCCGCCGGCGCACCTGGTTGATCAGGTCGAGGGCTTCAGGCACACGACTCCAGGCCGCCACGGCGCCATAGAGCAACAGACCCACACCGCTGCAGAGACCGGTCTGCCAGATCCGGCCCCAGAGCCCCGCCGGCCAGGCCACCAGGCTGGCCAGGGCCCAGGCCGCCAGGCCGGCCACCACGGCCGCCAGGAGCAGCAGGGCGCTGTCGCGGCCCCAGACCCGCAGCGGCAGTCCCGCCAGGCGCCCCTGCAGGGCCAGCAACAGCCCCAGACAGGTGATCAGATTGACGGCCACCGTGGCCAGCACCAGACCGGAGGCCCCGAAATTGACGGGCAGCGTCTGCGCAGCCCAGGGAGTGGGCCCGCCCACGAACAGCCAGCAGAACAGCGCATTCATCCCGATCCCCGCCAGAGACCAGCGGAACGGGGTGACACCATCGCCCAAGGCGTAGAACACCCGCACCAGCACGTCCCGGGCCAGATAGGCCGGCATGCCGATGCCGTAGGCCATCAGCAGCTGGCCCACCAGTTCGGCCGCGGCACTGTTGAAGGCCCCGCGCTCGTAGACGAGGGCCACGATCGGCACGGCCAGCCCCACCATCAACGCCCCCAACGGCAGCATCGAGGCGTTGGAGAGCATCAGGCCCTGGCGGATGCGGGCGATCAGCTCCGGCCGGTCGTCGGGGGATGTGAGCCGGGCATAGACCGGCAGCAACGGCACCAGCAGGGCGTTGGAGAGCAGGCCCAGGGGGGTCTGCACCAGCAGGTTGGCGTAGCCGAGGCCCGCCGCGGCCGCCGGCATGCCCGAGGCGAAGAACAGCGAGACGAAGACATTGATCTGGAGCATCCCCGAGGAGAGGGTGGCCGGGCCCATCACCTTGAGCACCTCGCGCACGCCGGGATCCTTCCAGTCCCAGACGAGCTGCAACTTGTTCAGCCCTTCACGGCTGAGGGCCGGCAGCTGGATCAGCCACTGCAGCACGGCCCCCACGGTGGTGCTGGCGGCCAGCACGATGCCGCCGACCAGGGCGGTGGAGGGGGAGAGGATCTCGCCGCCCACCTGCGACCAGAGCAGGGCGATGCCCCCGATCACCGCCACGCTCGAGAGCAGCGGGCTGACGGAGGGGAGCCAGAACACATCGGCCGCATTGAGGGCGCCGAAACCCAGGCCGATCAGGCCGGCGAACAGGGCCATCGGCGCCATCCAGCGCAGCTGCAGCACGGCGATCGCATGCCGTTCGGGATCCAGCCCCGGCCCCAGCAGGGTGATCAGCGGATCGGCCGCCAGCAGCAGCAGCACCGTCACCGCGAGCAAGCCGGCCCCCACCAGGGTGTTGATCGCCGCCAGCACGTGGGCCCCCTCCTGGCGGGGCCGGCGGGCGAGCACGCTCACCATGGCGCTGTGGAAAGGCCCGTTGATGCCCCCCAGCAGGATCAGCAGGAAGCCTGGCAGCACATAGGCGTAGTTGTAGGCGTCGTAGGCGGCGCCGACGCCGAAGGCAGCGGCGATCACCTGCTGGCGCACCAGCCCCGCCAGCTTGCTGAGGGCCGTGGCCACCGCCACGATCAGGGCAATCCGGCGCAGGGAAGGGGCCATGGCGGCAGGGGCGCAGGCCCGCAGCCCGGGCGCAGCAGAGATTGAGCGGCAGTATGGCGGCCGCCTCCCCCGCCGCCAGAGCGCCATGCCCGCCGCCAAGCCCGCAGGCCAACCGGCCGCCATCGCCGTGCTGGAGACCGGCCCGCTGGTGGAGGGCGTGCTGCTGAAGCGCTACAAGCGCTTTCTGGCCGATGTGGAACTGGCCGAGGCGGGCCCCAACGGCGAACTGCCCGGCACGGTGGTGACCGCCCACTGCCCCAACACCGGCCCGATGACCGGTGTGCTGCACCCCGGCGGCCGGGTGCGCCTGCGCCACGACCCCTCCCCCAGCCGCAAGCTGGCTTGGACCTGGGAGCAGGCGGAGGCTCCGGGAGCCGGCGGTCAGCCGATCTGGGTGGGCGTCAACACGGCCCTCCCCAACCGGCTGGTGCGGGCGACGATCGAGGCGGGCCTGCTGGAGCACTGGCTGGGGCCGATCGCGGCCATCAAAGCCGAGGTGCCCTACGGCGAGAACCGCCGCAGCCGCATCGACCTGCTGCTCACGCCCGCCGCGGGGGCGGCCGATCCGCGGCCGATCTACGTGGAGGTGAAGAACACCACCTGGACCCAGGGGGAGCTGGCCCTGTTCCCCGACACCGTGACCGAGCGGGGGCAGAAGCACCTGCAGGAGCTGGCCGCCCTGCCGCCCGGGGCCCGCGCCGTGCTGCTGCCCTGTCTGAGCCGGGGCGATGTGCGCCGCTTCGCCCCGGGGGATGCGGCAGACCCGCGCTACGGCGTGCTCTTCCGCACGGCACTGGCGGCGGGGGTGGAGGTGCTGCCCTGCATCTTCAGCTTCAGCGGGGGCCAGGTGCTCTGGCAGGGGGTGGCGGCCGTCGAGCCGTCCCAGCCCGCGGCCTGAAGCCCGAGGCGGCACAATCCGGCCATGCTTCCCTTTCACTGGCTCACCCAGACCGTGGCGCTCGGCCTGGGAATCTCCTTCAGTCCACTGAACATCGCCCTGGTGGCCCTGCTCCTGCTGGGCCGTTCCCCCCTGCGGCGCTGCGCCGCCTACCTCACGGGCTGGGTGCTGGCCAATGGCGCCGCCCTGGGCACCGTGGTGCTGGTGGGGAGCCGCTTCAGCTGGGCAATGCACCTGGGCAGCCGCGGGCAGGTGCTGATGGACCTGATCGGGGCTGGGGCCCTGATGGCCCTCGGTCTCTTCCAGCTCACCCCGGCCGTGGCCATGGGCGAGGAGAGCTGGGCCCTGCAGCTGATGGGCCAGCTGCCCGAGCTCGACTGGCTCCCCCTGCTCGGCCTCGGGGCCGGCTGTGCCCTCGTCAGCCCGGAAAACCTGGTGTTCTATGCCAAGGAGGGCGGCATGCTGCTCACCAATCACACTTCCCTGCTGGGGGATCTGGAGGTGGGAGCCGTGTTCGTGGCTGTGACCACGTCCCTGCTGCTGCTGCCCCCTCTGGCCTGGCTGCTGAGCGGCGGCAGCCTGCGCCAGCCCCTGAGTCGGCTCAACGACTGGCTCGTGCACAGGGCCGAGTGGCTGGTGGGCGTCTTCGCCCTGCTGCTGGGGGTGTACCTGGGCTGGCAGGGCATCGCGGGCCTGCACGCCATCACCGGCGGGGCCGGCTGAGCCGTGCACCAGGTCTGCGCCGTGCACCAGACCGTCTCTTCGGAAAGCCCATACAGTTGTCCCCCCTGCGAACGGCAGCTGTGGATACCCGTGCCTTCAAACGCTCCCTGCACCACTCGGAGCGCTACAACCGCCGCGGCTTCGGCCTGGGCAACGAAGTGGCGGGCACCCTGCAGACGGCCTACCAGAGCGACCTGGTGGGCAGCCTGCGCGAGAACGGCTACGAACTGCGCCAGGGGCGGCTCACGGTGCGTCTGGCGGAGGCTTTCGGCTTCTGCTGGGGGGTGGAACGGGCGGTGGCCATGGCCTACGAAACCCGCCGCCACTTCCCCACCGAGCGCATCTGGATCACCAACGAGATCATCCACAACCCCTCGGTGAACGATCACCTGCGGGAGATGGACGTGCAGTTCATCCCCGTGGAGGAAGGGGTGAAGGACTTCTCCGAGGTGGCCGGCGGTGACGTGGTGATCCTGCCGGCCTTCGGGGCCACCGTGCAGGAGATGCAGCTGCTCAACGAGCGCGGCTGTCACATCGTGGACACCACCTGCCCGTGGGTCTCCAAAGTGTGGAACACGGTGGAGAAGCACAAGAAGCACAGCTTCACCTCGATCATTCACGGCAAGGTGAAGCACGAGGAGACTCTGGCCACCAGCAGCTTTGCCGGCACCTACCTGGTGGTGCTCGACCTGGCCGAAGCCCAGCTGGTCTGCGACTACATCCTCTCCGGCGCCGACGGAGACGGTCCCTCGCCGGAGCAGCGCCAGGCGTTCATGCAGCGCTTCGCCAAGGCCTGTTCGCCGGGCTTTGATCCCGACCGCGACCTGGTGCGGGTGGGCGTCGCCAACCAGACCACCATGCTCAAGAGCGAGACCGAGGAAATCGGCAAGCTGTTCGAGCGCACCATGCTGCAGCGCTTCGGCCCTGCCGAGCTGAACGACCACTTCCTGGCCTTCAACACCATCTGCGACGCCACCCAGGAGCGCCAGGACGCCATGTTCGCCCTGGTGGATGAGCCCCTCGATCTGATGGTGGTGATCGGCGGCTACAACTCCTCGAACACCACTCACCTGCAGGAGATTGCCGTGAGCCGCGGCATCCGCTCCTTCCACATCGACACCCCGGAGCGGATCGGCCCGGGCAACCGCATCGAGCACATGCCCCTAGGAGGCGACCTGAGCATCGAGGAACCGTTCCTGCCGGAGGGCGCGATCCGGGTCGGCATCACCTCGGGCGCCTCCACACCGGACCGCATCGTGGAGGAGGTGATCGAGCGACTGATCGCCCTCTGCCAGAGCTGAAGCCTGGGCACGGCCATCCAGCCACCGCACTGGCTTTACATTGATTCATCATTGCCGCCGGCTGACTGGGCCCGCGGCCACCCCGCTGTCCCTGTCGCGCGAGCCCGTTGAGTGACGTTGTCCAGTCCGCTGCTGTCCTCTCCCGAGACCTCGCCCGACCAGCACCGCTCCAGGGGAGATGCTGCGGCCGCCAGCCCGCGCCTGCGCGACGCCCCTGATCCCCGGGTTCGCTGCTACAGCAGCCGCTTCGCGGACCTGATGGAGATGCGCGCACCGGCGGCCCAGGTCTCGGCCTATCTCGACCGCCATGAGGGCTGGTTCCGTCGCTGCGCGGCACCGATGGCCGTGACCCCGCTGGGCCGCAACGGGTACACCCTCACCCTGGGCCGCTTCGGCAACTTCGGCTTTGAGGTGGAGCCGACCATCGGACTGGAGCTCCTCCCCCAGTGCGAGGGGATCTACCGGATCCTCACGGTGGGACCCGGCCAGGGAGGCGGCAGCGCCCTGGACGCGCTGTACGACGTGGAGTTCAACGCCGCCCTTGAGCTCGATGACAGTCCGTTGGCCGAAGGCGAGGAGGCCGGCCTCGCCTCCCTCACCATGGTGCGCTGGCAGCTCGATCTGCACGTCTGGATCCGCCTTCCCGGCGTGATCACCCTGCTGCCCGACAACCTCGTGCAGAGCAGCGGCGAACATCTGCTCCGCCAGATCGTGCGCCAGATCTCAAGGCGCCTCACCTGGAAGGTGCAGGAAGATTTCCACGCCAGCCACGGGCTGCCGTGCCCGCCACGGCGACGGGCCCAGTTCTGAGCTGCAACCGCCCTCAGACGGGGCGGTTTTCCCAGATGCGGTTGAGGATCTGCATGCCGGTGACCGCCTGCCAGAGGAAGAGGGTCATCATCAGCATGTTCAGGCCCACATGGGCCTTGCGGGCGATCAGATTGCCCTGCTGCACCAGGGGAATCAGGGCCACAGCAAGGGCCACCAGGCAGGTCATGCCGATCCCCACCAGCAGGTGCGGACCCACGAACAGCTTGCCGTTGTTCAGGTAGGTGACAGCCATACCGCCGAAGGTGCCGAGCACCATCAGGGCAAGCAGCAGACCGCCCACCTGGAAATGGCGCTTGGCGTACTGCCCCTTGATCAGCTGCTTGCGGGTCTCCGCGTCGGCGGTGCGGGTCTTCTTGGCCTTGATGCCCAGCAGCATCGCGTAGCCGCTCAGGGCGAGCAGCAGCCACATCAGCAGCGGGTGCAGGAAGTTGAGGGTGAAGCCGAGCGATTCAGGCATCGAAGCAGCGGCGTTGCCGCAGGGGATGACAGTGGGGCGAACCTAGCTGCAGACCTGGAGCACCGGATCAGAAGCGTCGCAGGCCTGCCGGATCAGGGCTCAGTGAAGAAAATGCCGACGACCGGTCACAACCATCGCCAGCCCCAGCTCGTTGCAGGCGGCGATCGAGTCGGCATCGCGCATGCTGCCGCCCGGCTGGATCACGGCGGTGATGCCGTGCTGGGCGGCCAGGCGCACGGTGTCGTCAAAGGGGAAGAAGCCATCGCTGGCCAGCACCGCCCCGCGGCTGCGTTCGCCGGCGGCCTCCAGGGCCAGCCGGGCTGATCCCACCCTGTTCATCTGGCCGGCGCCGATGCCCAGGCTCTGGCCACCGCGGGCGACGGTGATGGCATTGGAGCGCACGTGGCGCACCAGCTTCCAGGCAAAAACCAGGTCGTTGAGCTCCTCGGGACTCGGCTGGCGCTCACTGACCACCTGCCAGGCGCTCTCCGCCACCGGCTCATCGTCGAGCTGCTGCACCAGCACCCCGCCGAGCACGGTGCGCAGCTGCTGGCGGGAGGCCCGGGCGATCGCCGCTGGCGAGAGCTCCAGCAGGCGCAGGTTGGCCTTGGAGGCCAGGCGCTCCCGCGCCGCCGCGTCGAAGGCCGGTGCCACCACGCACTCGAGGAAAAGGCTGGTGAGGTGGTCGGCCGCCGCCCCATCCACCGGGGTGTTGAGTGCGACGATGCCCCCGAACGCGGACACCCGATCCGCATCGAGGGCGCGAGCCAGGGCATCGGCGCAGCCGTGGCCCACGGCCACCCCACAGGGATTGGTGTGCTTGACCACCACGGCAGCGGGCTGGGCAGCAGGGCCGTAGCCGAACTCGCGCACCGTGGCCAGGGCCGCGTCGAGGTCGATCAGGTTGTTGTAACTGAGCTCCTTGCCCTGGAGCTGGCAGGCTCCGCCCCAGCCCGCCTCGGGCTGGCTGTACCAGGTGGCGGGCTGGTGGGGATTTTCGCCGTAGCGCAGGCTCTGGAGGGGGGGCAACTGCAGCGCCAGCGGCGCGGTGGTGGCGGCAGCCAGCTGGACGCCCAGCCACTGGCTGATGGCCGTGTCATAGCAGGCGGTGTGCTCGAAGGCGGCCAGAGCCAGCTCCCGGCGCAGGGCCTGGTCAACCCGCCCCTCCCGCAGGGCCACCAGGAACGCCGGATACTGGTCGGGGCTGGTGAGCACCGCCACATCGGCGTGGTTCTTGGCGGCGGCGCGCACCATCGCCGGTCCGCCGATGTCGATGTTCTCGATGGCGGTGTCGAAGGCGACGGCCGGATCGGCCACGGTCTCCCGGAAGGGGTAGAGGTTCACCACCACCACGTCGATCGGGGCGATCGCCTGGGCTTCCAGATCGGCCTGATGGGCGGCATCGGCCCGCCGGGCCAGGATGCCGCCGTGAATGCGCGGATGCAGGGTCTTGACCCGCCCGCCGAGGATCTCCGGGGCTCCGGTGTGCTCCGCCACCTTCGTCACCGGCAGCCCGGCCTCCTGGAGGGCGGCAGCGGTGCCGCCACTGGAGATCAGCCGGTAACCGGCCGCGAGCAGCCCTTCGGCGAGGGGCACCAGCCCTTCCTTGTTCGACACACTGAGGAGGGCCGTGGGCGCCATGGCTCGCGATCGGGCAGGGGAAAGGCCAACCTACGCAGCGACTGCCTCCGTTTCCTGAGCCGGCATGCGTGCTTTCCCTGAGGCGGGCCTCATTCGCCTGGGGCCTGATCGCTCCGACAGGCGCCTCGTGCTGCTGCATGGCTGGGGTGCCGACGCCGACGACCTGCTGGACCTCGCCGATCTGCTGGTGGACCCGGAGGTGAGCGTGGTGGCGCTGCAGGCACCCCAGGCCCATCCCGCGGGCGCCGGCCGGCAGTGGTACCCGCTCCTGTGGCAGGCCATGGTGCCGGAGCCGGCATGGGCGGAGGTGCCGGCTGCCCGCAGGGCCCTGCGCCAGCGGCTGGAACAGCTGGGCGAGAGCATGCCGCTGCCGCGCACCGCCCTGCTGGGCTTCTCCCAGGGGGCGGCGATGGCCCTGGATGTGGCGACGGGGGGCGATCACCCCCTTCCCCTGGCGGCGGTGATCGGCTGCAGCGGCTATCCCCATCGCGACTGGTCTCCCCAGGCCAGCGGGACTCCGGTGCTGCTCACCCACGGCCGCGAGGACCCCGTGGTGCCGTGGCAGCACTGCGACACGCTCCAGCGGCAACTGGAGGGTGCCGGCATCACCGTCATCCGTCAGGACTTCAGCGGCGGCCACGGCATCGATCCGCTCCTCTTCCCCCTGATGCGGGGGTTTCTCGAGGCGGCATGGTCCCAGGACCGCGAGCCATGAAAAAGCCCGGAACCTGGCAGGTTCCGGGCCGGAGCGGCTTGTGACTCAGGGGAGCCGGGACACACCCGGAGGGGCTGCTCCGGGAGGTTGCTCAGACGAAGGCGTACTCGTACTCCTCCATTTCCTCCCAGTCGTCGGCAGCCAGGGCCTCGATGCCTTCGAACAGGACCTCTTCACCGATCCGATCGACGATCTCGCGAAGGGAAGGGAATAGGAAATGGTTCTCCTCGGCGTACTGGGCGCTGAACAGGCCCTTCTCCCCCCAGAAGAATCGGTCCGTGGTGTGTTCGTTTCGACGCACATTCAGGAGAGCCGGCGGCACCAGCGTCTGTTCGGCGATGTAGCGCCGGGCGGCGGTGACGGGCTTGTGAGAGCCGGTCTCGAGGTTGAAGGTGGGAACGTGAGCCAGCACGCGCTGACCGGCAAGACGACGGCGGCTGATCCGCTTGCGCTTCTTGGACATGGAAGAACTCCCGGCAGCGGGAGAGTCGAGGGGAACGAGGAGAACGAGGAGAACGGGAAGACCCGCCGGCAGGCGCAGATCGGGAGGGGTCGAACTGCGTCGGGATAGGGACGCCGGAGCGATGAACCGCCCACGCGGAACACCGACCGGGAGGTGGCCAGGCCAGGGGCGGAGACCGCCATCGGCTTACACCTCTGCTGTAGCCTCAGTTCCGACAAAGCGCAACTGGACTGGGCGCGTCAAAGGACCGTGGGACCCCGCGAGACCCGCGAGGTATTGGTCGATACGAAGATCTTAAGACTTTTTCCCAGATTTTCCTCGGGCCCTTCGGATTTTTTTCGTTCAGCAGCTCGACGTGATCGCCTCAGACGCGTAGATGCCAGTTTCGAAGCGCTTTCTGAGCCTGGTGACCTTCCAGCTGGCCCAGTTCGCCGACCGCGACGATGTCACCTCCTTGGTGGTCTACGTGACGGAACCAGGGGGAACCGGGGCTCCTGACCTGATACCGGTCGGGCAATGGCCTGCGGGCGGGCGGGCCCTGCCGCCGCTGAGGACCGATGACAGTCGGCGCAGCCCGGCCGATCGGCGGCGCTGGCTGGCCCTGCGCCATGGCGGGGTGTTGCTGGGTGCCCTGCAGATCGAGACCACAACCGTGCCCTGGCCCGCCCCCCTGCAACAGCGGCTGCAGGCCGTGAGCCAGTGCCTGACGGAAGGGCTCTGCCTCGACCTGGAACACCGGCGCCTGCAACTGCAGCTATCCCTCCAACAGGACCAGCTGAAGGTGCTGCTCCATCAGTTGCGCAACCCGCTGGCCGCCCTGCGCACCTTCGGTCAACTGCTGCTGCGTCGGCTGGAGCACGATGCACGCAACCGCCCCCTGGTGGAGGGGTTGCTCCAGGAGGAGCGCCAGCTGCAGCGCTACGTGGACGCGATCGATGCGATCGCGCCCCGCAGCGATCAACTCGCCCCGGGCCCTGAGGCCAGCCCACTGCTGCTGCCCCCCGGCCTGGACGGGGACCCTGAGGAACAGCTCGAAGACCGCCTCAGCCCCCTGGTGCAGCGCGCCGCTGCCACCGCGGCTCTCCAGGGGCGCCCCTGGCATGGCCCAGCAGAGCTGCCCCAATGGCGGGGGGACAGCAGCGCGGTGGCAGAGATCGTCGCCAACCTGCTCGAGAATGCCTTCCGTTACAGCCCTCCCGGATGCCCGGTGGGCCTGCACCTCCGCCCAGGCACCGGCGGCCAGGAGTCCTGCCAGCTCTGCGTATGGGATGGGGGACCGCCGATCCCCCTCGAGGAGCGCGAACGGATCTTCGAGCCGGGCGCCCGGGGCCGCAGCAGTCTCGAGCTCCCGGGCACGGGTCTCGGCCTGGCCCTGGCCCGCCAGCTGGCCCAGCGACTGGGCGGCACCCTGGTGCTGGAGCACCATCCGACCGCGCTGGATCCAGCCTTCCCCCAGCAGGGCAACGTCTTTCGCCTCAGCTTGCCGCCAACCGGGGAAGCGCCGCGAGCAGGAGGCCACTCAGCAGCAGGCTGAGGCACTCCACCCACTCCACGCAGGCGCCGTAGCTGTCGCCGCTGTGGCCTCCGAGACGCCATCCCAGCCAGCGGGGCACCACCAGCGCCGGCAGCAGACCCACCACCCCCAGCAGCAGCCAGCTCCAGGCCCGGCTCCCGGTCCAGAGCGCCAGGCCCGCAGCCAGCAGCAGGGATGGCCGCAGTTCCCGCCGGAGCCCCCGCCAGTGCTGGCGGTGGAAAGCGGCGGTGCCATCGGCCCGCAGATAGGGGTAAGCCTGCATCGCCAGCAAGGGCGCCAGCCGCCCCCAGAACGCGGCCCACACCAGGGCACATCCCCCCGACCACGGAGCCTGGGCGGCCAGCGCCAGCAGCCCTGCCCCCCGGAGCAGGACCAGCAGCAGGGCCGCCTGCACGGCGGCCGCACCCACCCGGCTGTCGCCCATGGCCTCCAACCGCCGCGCCGGACCCGCCGCCAGGCCATCCGCCGTATCCAGGGCCCCGTCGTGATGGAGGCCACCGCTGAGCACCAGGGCCGACGCCAGCACCAGGGCCACCCGCGCCCCGGCCGGCAACCAGCCGGCCGTGATCCCCCAGAGAAGGGCCTGGAGCGCGCCGATCACCACGCCCACCAGGGGGGCAAAGCGGGCGATGCGGGCAAAGCGGGGGGTGACCCGGGGCCAGGCCGGCAGCACGGAATAGAAGATCCAGGCCCCCGCCAGATCCCGCAGCCAGCCCGGACCGGCAGGCGGAGGGTCAGATGGGAGGGGGGTGCGGGGAGCCAGGCGACCTCTAGCGTCGACGCAGCACCGCTGCGGCCCCATCAGCTTCCCACCTGCCCCTGCGGCCGCCGGCTGCGCGCCCTTCAGCTTCGCCATCACGGCCCGCTGCAGCCGCACCCGGGCCCGCTGCGGCTGCTTCCACACCCCCCACGGCCCGGTGCACACGCCGCGGTTCATGCCGGTGGGAACCCTGGCCACCGTGAAGGGCGTGACCAGTCCCCAGCTGGGGGAGACCGGCGCCGAGATGGTGCTGGCCAACACCTTTCACCTGCACCTGCAGCCGGGGGAAGGCATCGTGGCGGAGGCCGGCGGCCTGCACCGCTTCATGGCCTGGGACGGACCGCTGCTCACCGATTCCGGTGGCTTCCAGGTGTTCAGCCTGGGCGCCATCAACACGATCAACGACCAGGGGGTGACCTTCCGCTCCCCCCGCGACGGCGCCCGCATCGAGCTCACCCCGGAGCGCTCGATGGCGATCCAGATGGCCCTGGGCGCCGATGTGGCGATGGCCTTCGACCAGTGCCCGCCCTACCCCGCCAGCGAAGCCGATGTGGCCGCCGCCTGCCTCCGCACCCATGCCTGGCTGGAGCGCTGCATCGCGAGTCACACCCGACCGGATCAGGCCCTGTTCGGCATCGTGCAGGGAGGCTGCTTTCCCCATCTGCGCGAGGAATCAGCGCGGGTGGTGAGCTCCATGGGGCTGCCGGGCATCGCCGTAGGCGGCGTGAGCGTGGGCGAGCCCGCCGAGGAGATGCACCGGATCGTGCGCCAGGTGGGGCCACTGCTCCCCGAGGCGAGGCCGCACTACCTGATGGGGGTGGGCACCCTGCGGGAGATGGCGATCGCCGTGGCCAACGGCTTCGATCTGTTTGATTGCGTGCTGCCCACCCGTCTCGGTCGCCACGGGGCAGCGCTGGTGGGCGGCGAGCGCTGGAACCTGAAGAATGCCCGCTTCCGCCACGACCACACCCCCCTCGATCCCAGCTGCTCCTGCCTGGCCTGCCGCCAGCACAGCCGCGCCTACCTGCATCACCTGATCAAGGCCGAGGAGATGCTCGGCAAGATCCTCCTCAGCCTGCACAACATCACCCAGCTCGTGCGCTTCAGCAGGGCCATGGCCCAGGCCATCCGCGAGGGCTGTTTTGCAGAGGATTTCGCTCCCTGGGAGCCGGAGTCTCCGGCCGCACACACGTGGTAGCGTCCGCTCCACGCTTCACCTGAGAACCGGGATGGCTGCCTACGCCCTGCAAACCCTGGCCCAGCTGCCCGAGGCCTACCAGGCCTTCGCCCCCCTGGTCGACATCCTGCCGATCATTCCCTTCTTCTTCCTGCTGCTGGCCTTCGTGTGGCAGGCCTCGGTCGGCTTCCGCTGATCCAGCGGGCCCGCCCGGCTCACCCCTCGCGGAGCACCTGCCAGGCGAAGGCCGGCAGGGCCAGCATCCGCCGCCAGCGACTCGGTTCCTGGACGAGCCGATACAGCCATTCGATCTGCAGGGCTCCCATCCAGCGGGGGGCCCTTTTTTTGACGCCGGCCCAGACGTCGAAACTGCCGCCCACGCCCATCCAGAGGCCGCCACTGCGGCCGGGACAGTCGGCGATCCAGGTCTCCTGACGGGGCACGCCCAAGGCCACGAGCACGAGGTGGGGCTGGCAGGCGAGCAGCTGCTGCTCCAGGTCGGGCCAGGCCTCGGGCGGCTGATAGCCATGCACGCAGAACACCAGCTGCAGCCCGGGGATCCGCTGGGGCAGGTCTTGCTGAAGACGCTCCATCACCGCAGGGGATGCGCCCACCAGGGCAACCCGCCAACCGGCGACCGCCGCGTGTTCCAGCAGGTGCCAGGCCAGTTCGATGCCCGGGCTGCGGCGCACCCGCAGGCCCTGGCGCGCCAGGGCCCACACCACCCCAGCCCCGTCCGGGATCACCAGCTGGGCGGCAGCGATCGCCCGGCCCAGCTCCGGCTGGGCACGGGCCGCCATCGTCATCTCGGCATTGAGGGTGACGATCTGGCCGCCGCCGCGCTGGGCCAGGTGAAGGGCGGCGGCAAGGACGTCGTCGCAGGCATGCACGGGCACGCCCAGCACGTCCGTTGCCTTTGCTGCCATGGGAGTTCGCCGCCGCGGTGGAGAATCTATGGCTGGCGCCTGCTTTGCCCATGCCGCGTTCCGAGATGGCCAGCGCGCCGGGCCAGCCAGCTCGGGCTGATGCCGATCAGGCCTGGATCCTGCTCCAGGAGCTCGATCGCCAGATCGACGCGGTGGTGCTGCAGCGCCAGCATCCGATCACCGGCCTGCTGCCGGCCAGCACGGCCCACACGGTGCATGGCAACTACGGCGATGCCTGGGTGCGCGACTGCGTCTACTCGATCCAGTGCGTCTGGGGGCTGGCCCTGGCCCACCGGCGTCTGCGCGGGGCCAGCCGGCGCGTGTTCGAGCTGGAGCAGCGGGTGCTGCTGCTGATGCGCGGGCTGATGAACGCCATGGAGCGCCAGGCCACCAAGGTGGAGCGCTTCAAGCACAGCCTGCACCGGCTGGACGCCATCCACGCCAAGTTCGACACCGCCAGCGGCAACCCGGTGGTGCCCGACGACGGCTGGGGCCACCTGCAGCTCGACGCCACCGGTGTGTTCCTGCTGCAGCTGGCCCAGCTCACCCGCGCCGGCCTGGTGGTGGTGCGCTCCAGCCACGAGCGCGACTTCGTCCAGAACCTGGTGTACTACGTCGCCCAGGCCTACCGGGTGGCCGACTACGGGATCTGGGAGCGGGGGGACAAGGGCAACCACGGCCTGCCGGAGCGCAACGCCAGCTCGATCGGCCTGGTGAAAGCGGCCCTGGAGTCCCTGGAAGGGCTGGATCTCTACGGCCCCCATGGCGATGGCAGCCACTGCCTGGTGATCCCCCACGACGCGATCGTGCGCCTGCGCCGGGCTCTGGAGGCCCTGCTGCCGCGCGAATCGGCCAGCAAGGAGGTCGACGCCGCCTGCCTGTCGGTGATCGGCTACCCGGCCTGGGCCGTCGACGACGCGCAGCTGACGGAGCGCACCCGGGCGAAGATCCGAGCCCAGCTGGGCGGTGGCTACGGCTACAAGCGCTTCCGCCGCGATGGCCACCAGACCGTGGTGGAGGACCACACCCGACTGCACTACGAGCGGGAGGAACTGGCCCAGTTCGAGCACATCGAGTGCGAGTGGCCCCTGTTCTGGGCCTATGAACTGGTGACGGCCTGCTGCGAGGAGCGCTGGCAGGAGGCCCGCCAGTGGCGTCAGCGCCTCGCCAGTGTCTCGGTGAGCATCGACGGGGCGGCCCTGCTGCCCGAGCTCTACCGGGTGCCGGAGGCGGCCGTGGAGGCCGAGCGGCTGCAGCCCGGAAGCCAGCCCAGGGCGGCGAACGAAAACGTGCCCCTGCTCTGGACCCAGAGCCTCACCTGGCTGGGCGACCTGCTCCTGGCGGGCCTGATCACACCGGCTGATCTCGACCCCAGCGGCCGGCGACGGCCGGAACCCCCAGGGGCTGCGGAGGTGCTGGTGGCCCTGGTCCCCTCCGATGCCGCCGTGGCCGAGGCCCTGGAGGCCCATGGCCTGCCCCAGGCCGGTCCCGCAGCCATCCGCATCGGCAGTTCCCAGGATCTGGCGGCCTGCCTGGCCGCGGTGGGCGCCAACGCGCGGCTCGGGCTGAGCGGTCACCCCCCGGGACGGATGGAAACCCTCGCCACCGCCCGCCTCTACCGCCGGCCCAGCCGCTCGGGCGGCGTGGAGCAGCTGGCCTTCCTGCCAGCGGTGCTTGAGGAGGGCACCTTCTATCTGGCAGACGATCCCGAACAGCTGGTGGATGCGGTGGTGGGGGAACTGCGGCTCCTGCAGCGCCACTGGCGCGGCCAGGGCTCGCCCCTGCTGCTGATCCCGGTGCCCGCCGCGGCCTTCCACGCCAGCCCAAGCACCTTCCTCGGCCTCGGCGAGCAGCTGCGCAACGGCACGATCGACGGCGTGCGCGTGGAGCTAGCCCCCCTCGAGGCGTTGGCCGACCGGGCCTCCTGGGTGGAGCTGCCAGCCGCCGCGGCTCCGGCCGCCCCCGCGGCGCCCCCGGCCAGCGTGCCCCTGCAGGCCAGCCGCCGGCAGGCGCCCCTCTCGGCCGCCGAAGAGCAGGCCCTGGAGCGGGAGGAGATCTCGATCGGCGAGCTGGCCGATCGGCTCTGGCAAAGCACCTCCCTGGCGGAGCAGGCCGAGGTGCTGGAGCAGCTGGGCCGGCGCCTGGGCAGCGGCGCCCTGCTGCAGGGGCCGGGGAACGGGGAACCGGTGGCCCTGCGGGGGCTGTTGGAGGAGGTCTACAGACGGGGGCTGGCCGAGGGCGACTGGGACGTGGTGCGGCGGATGGCCGGCCAGTTGGAGCTGGTGCATCCCCAGCTCGAGGATGCCCTCACCGACCTGCTCGTCCGCCAGAAACAGCTGGTGGTGGGCCGCAACTACACCGCCGATTCCCTGATCAACGAACCCCAGGACAGTGCCACGATCGCGGCGATGATCCGGCGTTTCAGCGGCGAGGACGGCCGGGAGTGGATGCTCCAGCAGGAACTGCTGCTGGCCCTCGACGGCCTGGCCCGCCACGAGCCCAGCCTGCTCAGCGGCAGTCTCACCCTGCAGCTGGGCCAGTTGCTGCTGCTGCTCACCAGTGAGCTGGCCAGCGAGGCCGACCTCAATCCGATCGATGCATTCGAGCGACTGTGCCAACAGCCGCCCCATGCCATCCGCCGGCGACTGCGGGCGGTGCTGGCGGACGTGGACCATGCCCGGGCAGCCCTGCAGCGCAAGGAACAGCTGCACGTGAGCGGCCGCGTGCGCTGGACGGCCCCCGACCCGCTCGAGGAGCTCGCCAGCGGGGAATGCTGGCTCCAGCACCGGATGCGCATGGGAGCACTCGGCCGGGTGCCCCGCAATTTCTATGCGGGCGTCTGGGAACTTCTCCACCACTGCCAGGGCATCGTGATCGGCGACAAGCTGGAGAAGCGCAACCGGCTCGAGAGCGGCCCCCTGCTCAGCGAGAAAACGGCCGGGGAGCGCAATTTCGCCGCCCTGGTGGAGCACCTGCTGGGCAAGATCGAGGCCCCCGAGTACCGCCAGCTCTGCACCGAGACCCTGATCACCCTGATCGCCTTCGTGGAAGGCAATCCCCAGGTGCGCTTCGACGACGACCTGGCCCTCGACGTGGTGATCGGCCACGCCGTGCGGGTCGGCTGGCAGCAGAGCCATCCCCAGGTGCCCGCCGATGCCTACGGACAGCACAAGGCCGCGGCCTGGGATCGCTTCTACCGCGCCTCCCCCGCCGACTGCCGCCGCTGGCAGCTGGAGGCCCTCAAGGAGTTGAGCCTGGGCGGCTGAGGCCGCCTCCGCAGGGGCCGCCTCAGATCGGCTGCTCGAGGCTCATGCAGAGGTTGGGCTGCTCCACGCACTGCTCGATCAGGTCGGCCAGCAGCAGGGCACGGGAGGCCTGCAGGCCATCCACCGCCGGCGACTCCTCGCCGCGCACGCAGGCCAGGAAGTGCTCCAGCTCGGCGTAAAGAGGCTCGATCGAGGTGGTGCTCACCTCCTCGATCACACCATCGGAGCGGTACACGAGCTCGCCATGGTCAGCGCTCACGGACTGGTGGGCACGGCGGTGGATATGGAGCGTGCGGTTGAGAAAGTCGGTCTCCACCAGGCTCCCGCGACAGTGGGCGCTGAGGCTGCGGATCTTGCGGTGGGCCATCTTGCTGGCCGTCAGGCTGGCCACCACACCGTTGGCGAAGGCCAGGGTGGCATTCACGTAGTCGATCGGGCCCTCGCTGCTGCGGCCCCCGGCCGCCGCCAGGCGCACCACCGGGGCACCGGCGAGTTCGAGCACGAGGTCGATGTCGTGGATCATCAGGTCGAGCACCACCGACACGTCGTTGGCCCGATCGGGATTGGGGCTGTGGCGGCGGGCCTCCAGCACCACCACCTCCTCGTTGGTCACGACCTTGAGCAGCTCGCGGAACGCGGGGTTGAAGCGCTCGATGTGACCCACCTGCAGCAGCACCCCGGCACGGTCGGCGGCACCGATCAGCTCGGCGGCCTCCTCCTGGCTGGCCGCGATCGGCTTCTCGATCAGCACATGGCGGCCGGCCTGCAGACAGACCAGACCCACGCGGTGATGCAGGAGGGTGGGCACGGCGATGCAGACGGCATCCACCTCCGGCAGCAGGTCGGCGTAATCGGCAAACCAGCGGCAACCGAACTGTTCGGTGGCCAGCCGGCCGCGCTCTGCGTCGGGATCGGCCACACCCACCAGCACGGCATCCTTGATCAGGCTGAGCACGCGGGCGTGATGCCAGCCCATGTTGCCGATGCCGATCACCCCCACTCGGACCGGATTCATGGCGGGGGCTCTCAAACGGGCTGATTATCGGCGATCGGCAAGAGCAGACGCGCTCAGCCGTCCACGGCCGGGGGGCAGTCGATCTGCACCCTGGCGATGCGGGGGCCATCCATGGCCAGGATGCGGAACTGGTAGCCCTGCCAGCGCAGGCCCTCACCGGCAGCCGGGATGTGCTGCAGCCGTTCGAGCACGAAGCCGGCCAGGGTGTGATGACCCTCTGCCTCGGGCAGCTGCAGGGGCAGTTGCCGGTTGAGCTCGAAGATCTCGAGGTCACCTGCGACCGACCAGCAGCCGGGCTCAAGGGGGATCAGGTCGTCATCCGGCTCCAGGGGATTGTCGTCATCGCCGACGATCTCGCTGGTGAGGTCGGCCACCGTCACCAGTCCTTCGGTGCCGCCGTGTTCATCCACCACCACCAGCAGGGGCTGACCGCTGCGGATCAGAGGGAGCAGGTCGGCCAGGGAGGTGCTCTCCTGGACCTGGGTCACCGGCCGGATATAGGGCTTCAAAGGGGATTCAGGCTGGAGCAGCCCCTGGGCGATCGGGTCGGCCAGGTGGCGCAGATCGAGCAGCCCCCGCACGTCATCGAGGGAGCTGCCGATCACCGGGAAGCGGGCGTGGGCGGTGTCGTGCACGGCACGCATCAGCTCGGCGAAGGTGACCTCCACCGGCAGGGTGACCATGCCGGAGCGGGGCACCATCACCTCCCGCACCAGGGTGTCCCGCAGGGAAAACACCCCCTCGAGGATGTTGCGCTCATCGGGCATCAACCCGGTGACGCTGCCCGATTCGATCAGCGTCTCCAGCTCTCCAGCCGAGAGCACCGGCACCAGTTCGTCCCAGTTGCGGGGAAGACCGAGCAGGCGCAGCAGCAGGCCGGCCAGCCGCTCCACCAGGCTGAGCAGCGGCGCCAGGCTGCGGCTCAGGGCATCCAGCAGCGGCGCCAGCCGCAGGGCGGAGTGCTCGGGACGGTGCAGCACCCAGGCTTTGGGAGCCAGGCCCCCCAGCAGGCTGGCCACGAGCACCAGCAGCAGGAAGACCCCCGCATCCACCCAGGCCTGGGGCAGGGCGAGGGCGCGGGCCAGCTCCACCCGCTCGGCCAGGCCCCGACCAGCCCAGCCGAGGGCGAGCAGCGCCAGCACCGTGCCCAGCTGGGTGGCCACCAGGGCCCTGCGGAGACGGCGCTGGAGCTTGGCCACCGCCTCGGCACCAGGCTCCCCGGCTTCCACCAACTGGGCCACCCGGCTGGGCCGCAGCCGGATCAGGGCCATCTCACCGGCAGAGAAAAAGGCCAGCAGCAGCACCAGCGCCGCCAGAAACACCAGCTGCATCACGGTGTGGGCCGCTCCCGGCTGGGGTGAGGCATGGGCGGCAGGACGAGACGTCAGGAACTGGGCAGGATTATCGGGCGGCGGCCTCTGTTAGGACCGGCGCAGCCGCCGCCCAGCCCGATGGTGCTGCCCGTCCTGCCCCCGGGAGGGCTGCTGCTCGGCTGGAGCCTGCTGCTCCTGGCGGGGGCCGCTGCAGCTGGGTTGGTGATCCTGATCGCCAGCCTGGTCCAGTTGTTCCGCGAGGCACCGCGGCTGGCTCCCCTGGCAGCCAGCGCATCGGCGACAGGCTCGGAGGCCCGGTCGGACACCACGCTGACGGTGATCGTTCCGGCCTACAACGAAGCCGCCAACATCGGGGCATGCCTCACCAGCCTGCTGAGCAGTGCTCCTCCCTGCGGCGACTGGCAGGTGCTGCTGGTGGACGACGGCTCCAGCGATGGAACCGTCGCGATCGCCCGGGCGGCGGTGGACGCCCTGAAAGGGGAGAGCGGCGCCGAGGGCGCAGCGGAGGGCCGTGTCCGGGATACGGCGGCCCGATTCTCCGTGCTGGAGGCAGGCCCCAGGCCGGTCGGCCAGCGCTGGGTGGGCAAGAACTGGGCCTGCTCCCGGGCCGTTGAGGGGGTGACCAGCACCTGGGTGCTGTTCATGGATGCCGATGTGCGGGTGCAGCCGGACACCCTGCGGCGGGCCCTGCACCAGGCCCGGGCCGAGGGCGCCGACCTGCTCACCCTGGCGCCACGGCTCGTGTGCGGCTGCCTGGCGGAGTGGATGGTGCAGCCGATCATGGCCAGCCTGCTGGGGCTGGGCTTTCCGATCGCTGCCGCGAACGACCCGGCCGATTCCACCGCCTTCGCCGCCGGGCCCTTCATGCTCTTCCGCCGCACGACCTATGCCGCGATCGGCGGCCATCGGGACCTGGCCGCTGAAGTGGTCGAAGACCTGGCCCTGGCCCGTCGCATCAAGGCCGGGGGCTTCCGCCTGCGCTACGTGCTGGGGGTCGATGCCCTGGAACTGCGCATGTACGCCGATCTGGCAGGCCTCTGGGAGGGCTGGAGCAAGAACTGGTTCCTGGGGCTCGACCGAAGCATTGCCAAGGCCCTGGCCGCGGCAGCGGTGGTGGTGCTGATGTTCAGCGGTCCCTGGCTGCTGGCCCCCAGTGCCCTGGTGGCCGCCGCCCTGATCCCCTCAGCCAGAGCCGTGCTGCTGCTGGCCCTGGCCTTGGCCCTGGTGGCGATCGCCCTGCAGCTGGCCCTGCGGCTGTGGACCCAACGGGCGTTTGGCCTGCCGCTGCGTCACTGGTGGCTGATGGGGGCCGGCGGGCTGCTGGTCGGCGCCATCGGCCCCACCTCGGTGTGGCGCACGCTCACCGGCCGGGGCTGGACCTGGAAGGGACGCTCCCTCGCTTGAGGCCCCGGCGGGGGCGGCGGAGCTCCCAAGCCGTTTCAGGGCGGGTCGGCGGGGGCGCAGAGCTGCTCACTCACCTGCCACAGCCGCCGGCGCTGGTCGGCATCGAGGGCGGCCGGGGCGACGCGCACCGCCGTGGGCCACCCCCGCAGGCCCCCCAGTTGATCAGGACCGTAATGGCCCCCCGGCACCGCTTCCGCGGCCGTGGCGGCAAAGAGCTGGGGCAGGGCCCCCATCGCCGCGCTCTGAAAGAGCGGGGCCATCAGCCGGTAGGCCAGGGGCTCCAGCCAGGAACCGCTGGCGGCCACCGAAGCCGGCTGCAGGTTGGTGCGGGCCACCCCGGGATGCGCCGCCAGGGAGCGCACCGCCTGCCCCTCGGCATCCAGGCGGCGCTGCAGCTCTAGGGCGAACATCACGTTGGCGAGCTTGCTCTGGCCGTAGGCCTGCCAGCGGTCGTAGCGGCGTTCCCCCTGCAGGTCGTGGAAGCTGATGCGGCCGAAATACTGCGCGCCAGAGGTGACGGTGACCACCCGGGCATCGGGACGGCCGTGCAGAAGGGGCAAAAGCGCCCGGGTGAGGGCGAAGTGGCCGAGGTGGTTGATGCCGAACTGGCGCTCGAAACCGTCGCGGGTGAGGCTGCGCGGCAGCCCCATCACCCCGGCGTTGTTGATGAGCAGATCAAGGCGGCCATAGCGATCGGCCACAGCGGCGGCAGCGGCACCCACCGAGGCCAGATCGGCCAGATCGAGATCCAGCAGATCGAGAGCACCGCCGCGAACGGAGGGAAACAGGGCCTGCCGGGCCTGCTCAGCCCGCTCGGGTGAGCGACAGCCCAGGATCACCGTTGCCCCCCGGGCCACGAGGGCACGGGCAGTCTCCAGACCCAGGCCGCTGCTGCCTCCTGTGATCAGGGCCAGCCGGCCCGTCTGGTCCGGAATGTCAGCGACGGTCCAGGGCATGGGGGTCGCGAGGATCGAACTCGCCTAAGGCGGATTATGAGTCCGCTGCATTCACCAGATTGCTAGACCCCCGGCCGGGATCACCAGAGGCCCCGCACCGGTGCTGACCAGCTGGTCTCGCCATCCTGCCAGGAACCGGTCGAGGGCTGGACCCCGCTCAGGCTGCCGGAAAAGCCGTTGGACACATCACCCGTGCGCCAGGGCATCGGGTCGCTCTGCTGCTCCAGCAGCACCTGATAGGTGTTCTGCACCGCCGTGCCATCCCAGATGATCGTCTGGTCGCGGAAGCCCAGACCCATCACCCGGTTCTCAACGCCGCCGGTGGCAATCCCGAACAGGTCGGTGATCTGATTGGTGAGGCTGACGCTCTGGGCGAAGGGGGCACTCCAGGTGTAGAAGCGACGCTCCACCAGCTGGGGAACGGTCTGGACCGTGTCGCAGCGGGTGACCTCCACCGGGGCGGCAGGGGCCGAACCGGCTGACGCCGTGGGTGGTGCCTCCAGGGTGGTGGTGCAGACCACCGGCGAGGCCAGGGCGGGAGACGCCAGCAGAGGCAGGGTCAGAGCCAGGCCGGCGAGTGAAACGGGCAGAGCGGAGCGACAGGCAGGCATGGATCGACCGACGACGACAGAACCTCGTAGGACGCAAACTAGTCAATCCGACGCGTTTTCACCAGTGGCACTCCCGGCCGCCCGACCCGGCATCCAGCTCCCCGCCAGTGCAGCGGCGAAGCGTGCCGAGCTGCTGGAGCGGCTGGCCCGCAGGGCCTACCGGCATGGGGAGTTCACCCTCGCCTCAGGCCGCCGCAGCCATCACTACGTGAACTGCAAACCCGTGAGCCTCAGCGGGGAGGGACTGGCCCTGCTGGGATGCCTCTTGCTGGAGCAGGTGGAGCCTGAGGCGTCCGCCGTCGCCGGCCTCACCCTGGGAGCCGATCCGCTGGTGAGCGCCGTCGCCATGGCGGCCGCCCAGGGGGGCCGCAGCCTCGATGCCCTGATCGTGCGCAAGGAGGCCAAGGGCCACGGCACCGGCGCCTGGCTGGAGGGGCCGCTGCCGGAGCCCGGCAGCACCATCACCGTGCTGGAGGACGTGGTCACCACCGGCGGGTCCTCCCTCAAGGCGGTGCAGCAGCTGCGACAGGCCGGGTATGTGGTGAAGCGGGTGGTGACGATCGTTGACCGGCAGGAGGGGGGGCTGGAGGCGATGGTGGCAGCCGGTCTCGAGCTGTGCAGCCTCTTCCTGCTGGAGGACGTGGCGGCCACGGCGGCTGCCGGCGCAGCAGCAACCGGCGCTTCCGCCGGCCCAGCAGCATGAGCGCCACCACCACCAGCGTCTGGGACTGGACTCCCGGGCAACCGGCCTGCAGCCTGCAACCGGCCAGCCTGATCCGGCTGGAGGGCACTGATGCCCTGCGGGTGCTGCATGGCCAGACCAGCGCCGCCATCGAGGGGGCCCGGCCCGGCCAGTGGATTCCCACCTGCTGCATCAGCCCGACCGCCCGCCTGCGGGCCCTGGCGGAAGTGCTGGTCGACGCCAGTGGAGCCTGGCTGGTGGTGCACTGCGGCGACGGCGCCCAGGTGCACACGGCCCTGGATCGGGTGCTGTTCCCCGCCGACCGGGTGCGGCTCGGCCCCGTGGAGCCGGTCTGGTGGCTGACGCCCGTGGCAGGCCCGGGCGAAGCCCTGGACCCGGCCGGCGACGCCGCCATCTGCCAGGAGCTCGCCGATGACCGGGGCTGGCAACTGGGGGGCGGGGCCCTGGGGCAGGCCCTGGTGCTGCGCAATCCGGACCCAGCCAGCTGGCCCGCGGCCTGGCAGGAGCGCCGGCCCCTCGACGCCCATGGGCAGGAGCGCTGGCGCCTGCAGGAGGGCCTGCCCGCAGCTCCCGGCGAACTCAATGAGGACCACAACCCCTTCGAACTCGGCCTGGCCGCGCGGGTGAGCCTGACCAAGGGCTGCTACGTGGGCCAGGAAACCCTGGCGAAGCTCGCCACCTACGACGGCGTGAAACAGCAGCTGCGCCGCTGGCACTGGCCCCACACCCCTGGGGAGCGGGCGCCCGAGCCGGCTGATGAGCTCTGGGCCGGTCCAACCACCCCTGCCGCGCCCTCGGACGCCGCCGCCGGGGAGACCCGCCTTGGCCGGATCACCTCGATGCTCGCCCTCGACAACGGCGACCGGATCGGCCTGGCGGTGGTGCGTCGCCGCGGCCTCGATCAGGAGCACCTGCGCACTGGCGGCGCCGGCGCGCAGGCCCGGCTCCTCCTGTCACGCCCCAACCGGTTCATTGATCCACCGATCGGGGCCGGTGGCGCCCGCTGATCAGCCCCCGGGGCCCTGGTCCAGCAGCCAGCGGGCCACGGTCCAGGTGGCCAGGTTGTCGTCGCGGTTGTAGGTGAAGATCCGCTGCAGGCGGGCCCGTCCCCCATCCCGTCGCCATTGGCGCCACCAGAGCAGGCACCGGGCCCCATCCACCCCCGGCTGGCTCCAGCGGAAACCGATCCAGGAGGCCACGGCCTTGAGGCCGTAGCTGTTTACCGGCAGGCGCCAGTGGCGGCGCAGCCGGGCATGCACGTCGAGCAGTCGCGAGCGGAGCCGGGCAATCTCCTGGGCATCGGCACCCTGGCGCTGGGCCAGGCGCACCAGGGCGATCGACTCGGTCTCGCCGTAGTGGAGCAGGGGCCAGTCGGGATAGCGGGCCAGCACCCGGCTCAGCCGGCGCCAGAGCCGCGCCTCCCCGTGGTGCTGCAGGGCCAGCAACGGCTGGTAGCGCCAGGGCGCATCGCCCAGCCGCGGCCAGGTGCCATCGCCCAGCCGCGGCACGGCCACAAAGCCGTGCAGGAAATCGTCGCGGGCATCGGGGTCCGACTCGATGTCCAGCAACAGCACCCCGGGGGCCTGGGCCAGCTCGGGCAGGGGGTTGGCAGCAGCAGGGGTCTCGGGCTGCAACCGCTCCGGACGGCCGGCGGCCTGCACCCGGGCCTGGGCCACCAGGGCGGCTGCGCTGTCGCGGTGCTGCTCGCCATGCACCGCCAGGGCCTCGGCCAACTGCCGGGGATCCGCGGCGGCCAGCTGCTCCAGGCTGGTGATGCCCAGGTCCAGCAACATCTCCCGGCGCTTGCCGCCGATGCCGCTCACCTCACTGAGGTGACCCTCGCGGGCCGCCTCGCGGTCACACAGCCCGCGCCAGCTGCAGAGCACACACTTCTTGCGGTCGGCCACCAGCGGAGGGGGCTGGGGGCGCCCCAGATCCGTAGCCAGCCTGGGCAGGGCCTCCTCCAGCTGGGCCTGGAGCCCACCCGTGAGCTTCAACCGCTCCCGCTGGAGACCTCGCCCACTGCCGGCCACCACCAGGGCTTCGGGCACCGGCGCACCCTGGCGCTCCGCCAGGAGCCGGCCCCAGAGCGCGAGCACCAGCCGATGTTCGCGGGTGAGGTTGCGACCCTGGCGGCCGAGCACGGGGCGGTAGGCATGGTCGCCCCAGACGCTGATGCCGGCGACCCGCTCCAACAGGGGCGGATGGGCCTGCAGCGTCAGGCCCGCCGGCCCGGAACCCGCCAGGCGCAGCCCCACCACCCCTGGCGCCCCGGCCGCGCAGGCCGGCTCCCCCCTCCCGGGCTTCTCCGGCAACAGGGTCTGGAAGGCGGCGAGCTGGTCGCTGAGGGCCAGGGCACGATGGGCCGTCCAGAGCCGCTGGGAGGCGTCGCCATGGCGATCGAGCCAAGCCCGGCGCTTGCAGCGCAGCCAGCTGCGCAGCAGCCGGTCGGTGAGCACCTCCTGGGCCATGGCAGCACGCTAGTGGCGAGGGCCCTCTGCCACCCTGAAGCCCCGACCGCTGCCCCTGAGGCCCCCGTGGTGAGCCAGACACCTGCGCCGGCCCACTCCCCCCATCCGCTGCTGGTGTTCGATGGCGGCTGCCCGTTCTGCCGCCACTTCGCGGTGCTCAGCGAGCTGCGCAGCGGCATCCCCGGGCTGGAGATCCGCGATGGCCGCATGGATGCCGACCTGCGCGCCCACCTCGCCGCGCGCGGCTACCACCTGCGCGACGGCGCCATGGTGATCGACGGGGAGCAGGTGCTCCACGGCGCTCCGGCCATCCAGTGGCTGTGCGCCCGCATGACCCCCAGCGCTGCCCTGCTCCAGGTGCTGGCACCCCTGATGGCGACGCCGGCGCGGGCGCGGCAGCTTTACCCCCTGCTGCTCCTGGCCCGCCGCGTCGCCCTCGCCCTGCGGGGGTTGCCGGTGGATCCCGATCGCCGCACTCCCTGATCCGCGCGCCGCCCCTGGCCAGCGCGACAGCACAGTTGAATGGGGCCTGGATGTCCAGATCCCTGATGGCCTCTGCCCCCCTGCCCCTGGAGGCGGCCCCGATTGCCTTCGGCACCGACGGCTGGCGCGGCATCCTCGGCGTCGACATCACGGTGGAGCGGCTGCTGCCGGTGGCCGCCGCCGCCGCCGCGGAACTGGCCCACTCCGCCCCTGAGGGGCTGAGCAGCCGCGAGGTGGTGATCGGCTACGACCGCCGCTTCCTGGCCCCGGAGCTGGCCGAGGCGATCGGCAGCGCCGTGCGCGGCGTGGACCTGGAGCCGGTGCTGGCCGACTCCCCCACCCCCACGCCCGCCTCCAGCTGGGCGGTGGTGGAGCGGGGCTCCCTGGGGGCCCTGGTGATCACCGCCAGCCACAACCCCCCCGAATGGCTCGGCCTGAAGATCAAGGGTCCGTTCGGCGGCTCGGTGGAGGGCGACTTCACCCGGCGGGTGGAGACCCGCCTGGAGGCTGGCGGAATCACGGTGCCGCAACCTCCGCCGGCCGGCGGCGAACCCCGCTTCGACGCCCTTGGCGCCTACGTGGGCGGGCTGCGGGCCAAGGTGAACACCGCCGCCCTGGCTGAGGGGCTGGAGCACCTGGGCCTGCGGGTGATCGTGGATCCGATGCACGGCTCGGCCGCCGGCGTGCTGCCGGCCCTGCTGGGGGAGCAGGCCACCGCCAGTGGCGTGATCCAGGAGATCCGGGCGAACCGCGATCCGTTGTTCGGCGGCAACCCCCCGGAGCCCCTGGCCCCTTACCTGGGCGAGCTGATCGCCGCCGTGCAGGCCAGCACCGCCGCCGGGAGGCCGGCGATGGGCATCGTCTTCGACGGTGACGGTGACCGCATCGCCGCGATCGACGAGCGGGGCCGCTTCTGCAGCACCCAGCTGCTGATGCCCCTGTTCATCGACCACCTGGCCCGCGCCCGCCAGCTTCCCGGCACCGTGGTGAAAACGGTGAGCGGCTCCGACCTGATGCAGCTGGTGGCCGAGCACCTGGGCTGCCGCGTGCTGGAGAAGCCGGTGGGCTTCAAGTACATCGCCAGCGAGATGCTGGCCGGCGAGGTGCTGGTGGGCGGCGAGGAATCGGGCGGGGTGGGCTTTGGCATGCACCTGCCGGAGCGCGACGCCCCCTTTGCCGCCCTGCTGCTGATTGAGGCGCTGGTGGAGGGGGGCGTGCCCCTGGGCGAGCGGCTCGATGCCCTCCAGCAGGCCCATGGCGGCGCCGCCAGCTACGACCGCCTCGACCTGCGCCTCCCCGATATGGCCGCCCGCCGCCAGCTGGAGGAGCGTCTGGCCCAGGCGCCCCCGGCGACTGTGGCCGGCAGCCCCGTGCAGGACGTGATCTGCACAGACGGCGTGAAACTGCGTCTGGGGCCCAGCCACTGGCTGATGCTGCGCTTCTCCGGCACCGAGCCGCTGCTGCGCCTCTACTGCGAGGCGCCCACGGCCGAGCGAGTGGCCGCCGTGCTGGCCTGGGCGCGCTGCTACGCCCTGGAGGGTTGAGAGCCATGGCCACCGGCTCCTCAGCCGCTCGCCCCGTGCTGGTGATTGCCAGCGGCAACCCCGGCAAGGTGCGCGAATTTAGCCACCTGCTGGCCGATCTGGACCTGGAGATCCGAGCCCAGCCCGAGGGCCTGGAGGTGGAGGAAACGGGCGACACCTTCGCTGCCAACGCCCGGATCAAGGCCTCAGCCGTAGCCGGCGCCACCGGCTGCTGGGCCCTGGCCGACGACTCCGGCCTGAGCGTGACGGCCCTCGGGGGCGCCCCCGGCGTGCACTCGGCCCGCTACGCCGATAGCGACAAGGCCCGCATCGCCCGCCTGCTGCGGGAGCTGGCAGGGGCTGGCGACCGCTCAGCCCGATTCATTGCCGCCCTGGCCGTGGCCGATCCCAGCGGCACGATTCGCCTGGAGGTGGAAGGCGAGTGCCCGGGCCTGATCCTGGAGGAGAGCCGCGGCTCGGGCGGCTTCGGCTACGACCCGGTGTTCCTGGTGCCCGAGGCCGGCCTCACCTACGCCGAGATGGACAAGGGGCTCAAGGGCCGCATCGGCCACCGGGGCCAGGCCTTTGCCCGGCTGGCGCCGCAGCTGCAGGAGCAGCTGGGTGCGGAAGTGTGACGCCGGGGCGACGGGTCAGGTGTATGGCGGACTCGATGTGTGGCTGACTCAGGGGGTGGCAGAACGGTCAGCACCAAGCTGAGGAAGACTGCTTAGCTGTTGGCACGAAACAGTACGCGGTGGAGAAATCGCACCCATCAGTTCAGTGAACGACGGAGCGTCAAGCACAAACACGCTTTGAGTAACTTGCGGCAGATGAGCCGATCTACGTAGGAGCCATGCCAGACGAGACCATGCCTGGCGGAAGACGATCCCATGTGGTCGTCATCGGAGCCGGATGGGCTGGTTGGGGCGCAGCCAAGGCACTCTGTCAAGCCGGTAGTCGTGTCACCTTGGTTGATGGGATGCCCGATCCAACAGGCAGTCAACCCATCACGACCAAAAGCGGCAAACCGTTCGAGGCAGGCACCAGAGGCTTTTGGAAAGACTATCCCAACATCAATGCCCTCACCGATGAACTCGGCGTTGCCGATATTTTCACTGACTTCACCACCAGTGCCTTCTGGTCGCCCGATGGGTTAGAAGCAACAGCTCCTGTCTTTGGAGACGCACCCCAATGGCCAAGCCCCCTTGGCCAGATGCTGGCAACCGTCACCAACTTCACACGACTACCCATTGAGGACAGGCTCAGCATCGCAGGGCTTCTCTACGCGATGCTGGACCTCTATCGCAGCGACAGGATTTTTCAGCAGTACGACGATCTCGATGCCCAATCACTCTTTGTCAAGCTCGGCATCAGCGATCGCCTCATCAATGAGTTTTTGCGCCCCACCTTGCTGGTTGGCCTGTTCAAGCCACCCGAGGAGCTTTCGGCCGCGGTCACCATGGAGCTCCTCTATTACTACGCCCTGGCCCATCAAGACTCCTTTGATGTCCGTTGGATCAGATCGAAAAGCATCGCCGAACATCTATTCGCACCTCTGAGCAGAAGGCTGATCTCCCGTCATCGTCTGCAGGTCCTCGGAGGAACGTTGGCGACACGGATCATTGTGTCGCCTGACTCACGGCGGGTCAGCTCGGTTGAGCTTCAACACGTGGCGACCAACACGATGCAGGTGATTGACGATGCGGATGCGGTGGTGTTGGCGGTTGGAGTCAGAGGGCTCAAGGCTCTGATGGCACAGTCTCCAGAACTCAGCCAGGCAGCACCAGAGCTGGTTGGGGCTGCTTCGCTTGGCTCCATCGATGTCGTGTCCGCACGCCTATGGCTGGATCGTGCTGTTCCAATCGCTTACCCAGCGAACGTGTTCTCGCGCTTCGACGCTCTGAAGGGCTCTGGGGGTACGTTTTTCATGCTGGATCAGCTGCAAAAGGATGCGCAACAGGCTCTCTGGGGTGATGAGCAGCCCCAGGGCTCGGTAATCGCCAGCGACTTTTACAACGCATCGGCCATCGCAGCGATGAGCGATCAAGAGATCATTGATCGGCTCACGCATGACCTCCTTCCCATCGCACATCCAGAATTCAGCCATGCCAGGGTGGTTGATTCCGAGGTGCGGCGCTATCCAGGCTCGGTGTCGCTCTTTTCACCGGGCAGTTTCAGAAAACGGCCACCCTTGGAAACCTCAGTGGCGTCGATCGTCTGCGCTGGCGACTGGGTGCGGATGGGCGATCAAGAACATGGCGCCAAGGGGCTGTGTCAGGAGCGAGCCTATGTGTGCGGGCTGGAGGCAGCAAATTCCCTGATCAGGCGCAAGATTGTAAACGGTGCCGGTCACGCGCATCCCGTTCTCCCGATTCGCGCAGACGAACCACAAGTCGTCCTAGGCCGTGCTCTCAACAAGCTCGTGATGGATCCCCTCGAAACTCTTGGTCTGAAACTGCCGTGGTTCAACTCCTAACGCTTCCCTTGAGTAGCAGGCTGGCACTTGAGGTGGTGTAGCTGAAAACTGGTGCCGGCCTGGCCACTCGAAGGGCTTGTTCGGCGCTCGCTTCAGGAGAGCGACCATCTTCGATGAGCCGAAACGCCTTCAGTGACATATAAAGCGGCCCTTTCTTGACAGCAGCCGACCACTACATCAATTTAATGTCATTAAGTGGTTGCCATCCTTTCTCAAAGTTTCGAACCAGCTTGGATCGATCTCTGGTCTTGAACTACCTGAGGCCGGCGGCCAGCTTGATCCAGGCAAACATCTGTTCAATCCGCTTTTTGGTGTTGATCGATTAGCTGTAGCTCTGATGGTGCAGAGCGGTCAACAATCAGTGAACTGCAGCGAGCCTGTATCTTTTGAGCTACATGGGGTGTGATCCCACTGATGCGTAGGTCGGCTTCAAAATCTCTGGTGTCGTAGTCCTTGTCGGCACCCAGCATTTTCGGGTAGGATCGAGGAACGATACCCCCGGGTAAAACGGAAAGAAATCGGCGTTGAGCCGATCCAGCGCATGGAGCAACCCGCACTTGCCGCAGAGGCTGCGTCGCCTGGATTCGATCTTGCGTAAAGATGTACGAAATCAGGCGGACTTGTTTTCTCTGCTGGTCGCGCATAGAATCGAAAGGGCTAAGCCATTCACCCGCAGTCGACCAAATCATTCAGTAACTTCCAAAAATTGGCACATTGAAGCTTGACCATGGCGATCTCCCGTCGATCGAGAATCAAGCAATTGATATCGAAAGGCATCGTCCTGCTGCTGCCGATCTCGATGCAGGGATGCACAGATCGATTTGGTATTCATGATAACCCATTTATCACCAGATTCGCTGCTGATGGATCTTCTTTGAACCAGCAAGCTATTCAGAGAGCATACGACCAAAGCCTTGCCAATACATATCTCGCTGTTCTCGGCTCTGAATTGCCTCGGCCGTTGATTCTGAATAGCTATTGGAAGTTTCTAACTTCCATTATTGCCAATTCTTCGCCAGAAGTTTTCCAAGGCAAGCTCACCTAACTTGGCTATTTCTCGGCTCCTACCCTTTCAACCATAGAAAAATTCTGCATTGCCAACAACCCATACCTTGGAGCAGTGACAATCCGCAGACAAAGAATTGAAGAATCATCCGCGCCATGCGCCGGCAGATTCAAGACCTTACGGATACCAATTGGCCATAGTATACGAGGCTTTGTCGTTCCCAAGAGCAATAACTTTGCTACAGTCATTCCTCTCGATATCCTTGCCAAGCTCTCACGCAAGCGCAGCCAGATTTATTGGAATGATATCAACCCTGCCTGGCCTAGGCGTCCGATTCAATGGGTGTTCAGCTCCCAGACAGATTTCAAGGATGATCTCCGGATCTTGGGGATCACGCCACCAAGTCAATATTTGCTCGCAGCGAATTACGACCGCAGCTTCATGAATCTTCCAGACCATCCTGATAGTCTACTATTTCACCAACATCGCCAATTCTGCCCTCTCTCATACGCGGCGCTGAGCTTAGATTGTTGGCCGTACAAATCACACGGAAAGGAAATCCGATCAAGCCAGAGCCAGAGGAAATTGGGAGATACCCAAAAGAATTAGTCCGCACAGTCTATCTGTATATCAATCAAGGCAGACCCGACTCCTGCATCATTTATGATCTTGCAGACTTTAGGGCACCTCGAAAAATCCGAATAGAGCGTGATTGCCAGATGAAACCCGCTATTATGAGTCATCTGATTCGCTCAGGCTGTGGGTCAAAGAGGCTTCTGGGACGAACAGAACAGAGTCGCCAAGCTT
>VGPU01000008.1 GCA_016882525.1 Cyanobacteria bacterium M_surface_10_m2_119
GTTCCTGTTCGGTCACCTGGTGTGGGCCACCGGCTTCATGTTCCTGATCTCCTGGCGCGGTTACTGGCAGGAGCTGATCGAGACCATCGTCTGGGCACACCAGCGCACCCCGCTCGCCAACCTGGTGGGCTGGCGTGACAAGCCTGTGGCGCTCTCGATCGTGCAGGCTCGCGTTGTGGGTCTGGCCCATTTCACGATCGGCTACTTCCTCACCTACGCCGCCTTCCTGATCGCGTCCACCTCCGGCAAGTTCGGCTGATCCCCGAACCCCTTGAGGGACGACTGTTCACCCCGGCCCCGTGGCCGGGGTTTTTTCATGCTGATCTGTTCCAGGAGGTGTGATCTCCATGCTCACCCCTGGAGCTCTCCATGGCCCTCAGGGTGTAGGCGGCCGTGGCTGGGGAGGGTGGAGCAGCGTTGCAGGCTGGCTCAGGGCTTCTGCGGTGTCTTGCTGCGCTCCAGGTAGTTCTCCCTCACGTAGCGCCAGTCCTCGCATCGCAGTTCATCACCGTCGGTGATGGCGCGCTCCCCCTGCAGGCAATCGATGGTGGCTGCATGTCCCTGCCGCATCACCTCTTGCATGGCATTGAGATTGCAGGCGCCCAGCCCCAGGGCCAGGCTCGCGAGCAGGGCCAGGCGGCTCAGAACAGACCAGGGGCTTGCCGGGTTGCCCATCGGTGTGTGGCTCGGATCACTGCCTCCACGATGGCGGCTTGCCCCGGCGACGGCCAGCTCGCCCTCCCCAGTCCAGGGGTTTGGAAACCAAGCACATACGCCAAAAAAATGCCCTGCCAGGGGCAGGGCATCGGAGGGAGTTGGGTTTTGAGGGGGGCGCCCCTCGCTGGCTGGCTGGGCCTCAGCCCACGCTCCAGACGCCACCGGCGATGTTCACCAGGGGGCTCACCAGGGCCGTGCCACACAGGAACCAGGCGAAGGCGGCACCACCGCATCCGCCGAGCCAGAAGCCGCTGGCGAACTCAGCCCATCCAGCTTTGGTGAACAGATCGGCCGGGGGATTGTTGATCGTGGCGTCGGCCGGTTGCACGCTGGGACCGTTGCCCGCGGTGCCATAGATCGACAGGCAGACGGTGAGGATCGACACCAGGCCGATGGTGGCCAGCAGGCCGGCGGTGCTCGCGTATTCGGTGAGACGCAGGGGGCCTGTGATGGAGAAGGGCCCGTAGAGGAAGAAGCCATGCGCCATGCCCACTTCCAGCCCCCGGCGGTTGGGGGAGAGGGAGGGGCGGTAGGCCGGCAGGGCGTTCAGGAAGGCCCGGGTGAAATAGCTGCTGTTGACGGGGGTGGCCAGATTGCCGACGCAGGGGTCGGCCACGGGGGTCACGGTCATGGATGGAGAGAGGGCTGAACGGAGCGGAGGGCGAACGAAGCGACCGGGGCTCAGTCGCGGGCTTCGATCACGTTGAACAGCAGCGCCATGGCCACGGCGGGGCCGAGGATGCCCACCAAGGGCACAAACACCGAGGGCATCCAGGCGGCGGCGAATTCTCCAGTCATGGCGCGGGCCAATAGCAACCGCCGGTACTGTAAGGATCGTCTTCAGGCCAGCCTTTGCGGCCTGCAGGTGGCGACATAAAAGTTCAATCCATGAACACCCCGATTGTTGGTGGTGCAGCGGCTCTGCTGCTTGTCTGGCTCTGGTTGTCGCGGCAACGGACGCCGCAGCTGCTGCGCTCCACCGATGGTGCCGCCATCGCGGCCCTCAATCGTGAGCAGATCGCCGCGCTGCGGATGGAACCGCCGTCCAGCGACAACCCGGAGTGCCTTCCAGTGGTGGATGGAGCCGCCGATGGCGCTGGCGGCCAACAAGGCACTCCGCCGTCCTTCCCAGCTCCCGGCGATGGTGGTGCTCGCACCCGGTTGCTGCGTGAGTGGTCCCAGGCCTACGCCACGGTGCCCGCCATGCGCTTGCAGGTGATGCGCCTGGCCCGGGCCTGGGGGCATCCCGCCACGCTCCCCCTGGTGCGCAGGGGCCTGCGTGCCCCCGATCCCGCCGTTGTGCAGGAGGCTGCCCTGGCAATGGCCCGCTTTCGCGGTGGCGGCCAGGTGGCCGCTCCTCAGGCGGGTCAGCCGCGCTTGCCCCGCAACGTGGCCCGCACCCGGTAGATCGGTCGCCCCTGGCTCTCGTGATAGGTGCGCATCTGCAGTTCCGCCAGCAGGCCGAAGCAGAACAGCTGCACCCCCGCCAGCAGGCTGATCCATCCCGCCAGCAGCAGGGGCCGGTCGCCGATGTCCGCCCCCAGCAGCAGTTTCTCGGCGGTGAGCCAGAGCAGCACGGCCAGCCCGCTGGCCATGGCCAGCAGACCGCCAAAGCCGAACACGTGCATCGGCCGGGTGAGAAACCGCTTCATGAACCACACCGTGAGCAGGTCCATCAGCACCCGGAAGGTGCGATCGATGCCGTAATTGCTCTGGCCGAAGCGACGCGGGTGGTGGTTCACCTTCACCTCTGTGATCCGGGCCCCCTCGATGAACGCCAGGGCCGGCAGGAAGCGGTGCAGTTCGCCGTAGAGGTTGAGGTCGTCGACCACCTCGCGGCGGTAGGCCTTGAGGGAGCAGCCGTAGTCGTGCAGGCGCACGCCCGTGACCCGGGCAATCAGCCGATTGGCGATGCGGCTCGGGAGCAGCCGGCTCACGGCGGCATCCTGGCGCTGGTGCCGCCAGCCGCTCACCAGGTCGTAGCCCTCCGCCAGGCTGTCCAGCAGCAGGGGGATGTCGGACGGATCGTTCTGCAGGTCGCCGTCGAGGGTGACGATTACGGCGCCGCGGCTGGCGTCGAAGCCCGCCGCCATGGCCGCGCTCTGGCCGTAGTTGCGCCGCAGCAGCACCGCCACCAGTTCCGGCACCTGGCCGCTCAACCGCTCCAGGGTCGCCGCCGTGCCGTCGCGGGAGCCGTCGTCCACCAGCACGAGTTCAAAGGGAATCGCCAGGGGCCGCACGGCTGCGAGTACCTGCTCCACCAGCAGCGGCACGCTGGCTTCCTCGTTGTAGAGCGGCACCACGACGGACAGCTCCGGGCCCGGATCCTGGGATCCCGGCCGATCCAGGGGGGCGGCTTCTGCAACGCTGCCATCCGCGACGGTGCGATCCATGGACCGATCCCAGCTCCCGCTGTGCCTGCGGCGAACCTAGGCGGGCAGCGGACTGCCGTCGTGACCATGCATCACCCGCCCGGCCCCGCGCAGCTCCTGCCGGTAGTGACGCGCCACCGGGTGGGGGTTGTGGGGATGGAGGTCATCGATGCCCAGCCCGTTTCGGCCATGCTCCCGCCCCGAGCTGTGCAGGTACCGTCCGCCACCGAGATGCAGTCCCACGTGGGTGCAGCGCTGGGGTGTGCCGAAGAAGATCAGGTCCCCCGCTGCCAGCAGCTGGGTTTGCCCCGGATGCACCGCCACGGGCTGGCAGAAGCGCTCCTGCAGGTAGGCATCGCGCGGCAGCCAGATGCCCGCACTGGCAAAGGCGGCCTGCACCAGGCCCGAGCAGTCGAAATCGGGGCCGAGGGTGCCGCCCCAGAGGTAGGTGTTCGGCCGCTCCATCCAGCCCAGGGCCAGGGCCAGCACCCCCGGGAGAGCCGCCTCGATCTGGTGGCGCTGCAGCACCCGGGGCTGGGGCCGCGGCGCAGGTTCCGCCGCGGCGGCTAGAGGACCGGCTTCGGCCCAGCCGGGGTAGCCATCGTCCAGCAGTCGCACGCGCAGCCGGTTGCCCTGGCGCTCCCCGAGGACCTGCAGAGGGCGGCCCGCAGCGGCCTGGGTGGCCAGGCCCAGGCCCCGCGCACGGCTGTAGAGGTCGAGCGCCTGCCCCAGCCGCCAGGTGCTGCTGGGGACCATGTCTAATCTCGCCACAAAGGTTGCCGGCAGTGATGGCGTTCTACAGCCCCGATCCGGCCATGGCCCAGACCCTGGCGGATCTGGTGCGGGCCCTGGAGCTCGACGGCCGCCCCGGTCTGGCCCAGCAGCTGTCTGTCACCTGGGTGTGTTACGGCCGCTCTCTCCTCGGGGACGATCCGGAGTGCACCCCCCGCGGCGCCAGCTGGGCCGGCGACCGCCAGCGCTATCCCGCGAGCGTGGTGAAGCTGGTGTATCTCGTTGCGGCTGAAGCCTGGCTGCAGCAGGGCCTGCTCGAGGACGATCCCGAGTTGCGGCGGGCGATGGAGCTGATGATCCGCGACTCCAGCAATGACGCGACCGGGTTGGTGGTCGACTTACTCAGCGGCACCACCAGTGGTCCGGCTCTGCCGCCGGAGCGGATGGCGGCCTGGATGGAGCAGCGGCAGCTGGTCAACCAATGGCTGGCCGGCCTGGGATGGCCCGATCTCGATGGGGTGAACGCCTGCCAGAAGACCTGGGGTGACGGGCCCTTCGGCCGAGAGCGCATCTTTTACGGGCCCGAGCTGGAGAACCGCAACCGGCTCAGCACCGACGCCACGGCCCGGTTGCTGGATGCGGTGATGGCCTCCCGCCTCATTTCCCCCCCCGCCTGCCGGCGCATGCAGGCGGTACTGGAACGCAGTCTGGACCTGGCCGATCGGGCTGCCGATCCGGAGAATCAGGTGGATGGCTTCCTGGGGGAGGGCCTGGCCGCGGACGCCCGGCTGTGGAGCAAGGCCGGCTGGATGAGCGCGGCCCGCCACGACGCCGCCTATGTGGAGGTCGACGGCCAGCCCCCCCTGCTGCTGGTGGTCTTCAGCGAGGGGGCCGCCTGCGCCCGCGACGAGGCGCTGCTCCCGGAGATCGCCCGCCGGCTCACCACCCAGGCCTGGTCGTGACCAGTCTGGTCTCGGTTCTGTCAACGCGACCTGTCGGATGCCTCATCACGCTGATCGGCCTTCCAAGATCTGTCCGGTCTGTGGCCGCTCCTTTCAGTGGCGGCGCAAGTGGAAGGATGTGTGGGATGAGGTGCGTTACTGCTCCGAGCGTTGTGGCCGCCAGCGGCAGTCGCTCAAGTCGCCCGGATCGCCATCCGGGTGATGGCAGCGGGGCCATCGGGTGCGGGTTGTCTGGTTGAGAGGGAATCTGTGGTCAAACCTCCAGGTCAAACCTCTGTCCAGCCCATCGAATTCAACGGAGAGGGAGGGATTCGAACCCTCGACAGAAGTTGCCTCCTGTAACTCCTTAGCAGGGAGCCGCTTTCAACCACTCAGCCACCTCTCCAGCGGCCAGATGAGCTTATCAGTGCGTCGCGTCACGGGTGCAACCGATCAGCGGGCCCTCTCCGGATCCGGGGCGAGGGGGGCCGCTTCCACGGCGCTGGCCTCGCTGTCGCTCAGGCGCGGCAGGCGGTGCTTGAAGCCGCAGAGGATTTCCCAGGGGATGGTGGCGCAGCGCTCACTCCAGTCGGCCGGAGTGATTTCATCGTCGCCGTCCCGTCCCAGCAGGGTTACCACATCGCCCACCTCCAGGGTTGGGCAGTCGGTGGCATCGAGGATGAGCTGATCCATGGTGATGGCGCCCACCTGGGGCAGGCGCTGGCCTGCGAACAGCACCTCCAGCTGGTTCGACAGCTGACGGGGCACCCCGTCCGCGTAGCCGATGCTCACCACCGCCAGCCGGCTCGGCCGGCTGGTGCGGAAGCGGTGGCCGTAGCTCACCCCCACACCGCTGCCGACCTCCCGCAGCAGGCTCACCCGGGCCCTCAGGTGCATGGCGGGCTGGAGCAGCAGGTCTTCGCCCAGGTGTCCCGCCGGCCGATGGCCGTAGAGGGTCAGCCCCACGCGCACCATGTCGTAGTGGAGGTCGGTGCTGCGCAGGGTGCCGGCGGAATTGGCGAGATGGAGGCAGCCGGGATCCAGCTGCTGCTGGCGCAGGCTGGAGAGCACGCTCTCGAACCGCCGCTGCTGGCAAGCGGTGAGACCGCCGTCCTCCCCACTGGGGAGATCAGCGCTGGCCAGGTGGGAGTAGACCCCGGCCAGTTCCACGCATTCCAGCCCCTGGATGGCGGCCACCAGTCGGGGGCCCTCCTGCCAGTCGGCCCCAAGGCGCGCCATGCCGGTGTCGAGCTTCAGCTGCAGGGCCATCGGCCGTCCCTGACCCGTCGCGAGGTTCTGGCAGAGCAGGGCTTCGCGCATGCCACTGATCGTCGGCATCAGCTGCCATTGCAGACAGCTGCGCAGTTCCTCGGCCTGACTGAGACTTCCCAGCACCAGCACCGGCGCCTCGATGCCGGCCTGGCGCAGTTCGATGCCCTCGGCCAGAGTCGCCACCCCGAAGCAGTGGGCCCCACCCTCCAGGGCCGCCCGGGCGACGGTGACCGCCCCATGGCCGTAGCCATCGGCCTTCACCACAGCCATCAACCGGGTCCGGGATTGGAGGCGCCGGACCAGGGTTCGAGCGTTGGCGGCAATGGCATCCGGATCCACCTGCACCCAGGCCCGTTGGCGTTCCAGACCCGATGCACCCCAGCACGGCGAGGGGCTGGAGTCGGGGTGGAGCCATCCAGCTTTGGTGGCCTGGGTCACGGAGCAGCTGTGAAATTCCCTCTAGCATGCCGCCCAGGGCCAGGCTTGGTCCGTTCCCTGCTGTGCTGCAAGGGTGCATGGCTCAGGTTCTCGTCCTCAATGCGTCCTACGAGCCGCTGAACATCACCACCTGGCGGCGGGCGGTGGTGTTGGTCCTCAAGGGCAAGGCCGAGGGTCTGGAGCATGCCCCTGGGCGCGCTCTGCGTGATGGCCTGCTGCTACCCACCGTGATTCGTCTGCGCCAGTTCGTGCGGGTGCCCTACCGCCCCCTGCCCCTCACCCGCCGCAACCTGTTTCAGCGCGATGGGCATCGCTGCCAATACTGCGGGAGCGCCAACGAGCGGCTCTCCATCGATCACGTGCTCCCCCGCAGCCGGGGCGGCGGTGACACCTGGGAGAACGTGACCACAGCCTGTCTCAGCTGCAATGTGCGCAAGGGCAACCGCACGCCTCGGGAGGCAGGCATGGCCCTGCTGCGACCTCCCCATCGCCCCTTGAGCGGCCCTGGATTTGAGGCGACTAGGCTGATTCGCACGGGCCGGCACCACGAATGGGCCAAATATGTGATCGGCCTCGACCCGGAAGGGGGTCGGGAGCAGGAGGACCGGCTCATCGCCTGATGGGCGGTGGGTTCCTTGGGTTAGGCCCAGCCGTGCTCAGCTCTGCCCCTGGGCTGCCATCTCTTCCAGCTGGTGGTTCTGCTCGGCGGCGATGCAGGCAGCCACCAGGTCCCCCAGTTCCCCATTGAGGACGGGATCGAGGCTGAAGTTGCGGCCCAGACGGTGATCCGTGGCCCGGTTGTCTTTGACGTTGTAGGTGCGGATCTTTTCGCTGCGATCGCCGGTGCCCACCTGGGCCAGGCGGGCGGAGCGCTCCTGGGCGTTGGCCGCCGCCAGCTCCCGCTCGTAGAGCTTTGCGCGCAGGATCTCCATCGCCCGTTCGCGGTTCTGGAGCTGGGAGCGCTCCTGGGTGCAGAACACGCGGATGCCGGTGGGCTTGTGCAGCAGGTCGACTGCTGTCTCCACCTTGTTCACGTTCTGGCCGCCGGCGCCGCCGGAGCGGGCCGTGCTGATCTCCAGATCGCCCGGATCGATCTGCACCTCCACGGGATCGGCCTCCGGCATCACCGCCACGGTGGCGGTGGAGGTGTGCACCCGGCCCTGGGATTCGGTGGCCGGCACCCGCTGCACCCGATGCACCCCCGCCTCGAATTTCAGCTGGCTGAACACCCCCTCACCCCGGATGGCCAGGATCAGTTCCTTGTAGCCCCCCAGCTCGGCCTCAGAGGCGCTCACCGGTTCCACCCGCCAGCCCTGGCTCTGGGCGTAGCGCTCGTACATGCGGGCCAGATCACCGGCCCAGATGGCCGCCTCATCCCCCCCGGCACCGGCCCGGATCTCCAGCATCACGCTGCGCTCATCGCGGGGGTCGCGGGGCAGCAGGGCGAGGGTGAGGCTGTGTTCGAGGCTGGCGATGTCCTGCCCGAGGCGGTTGAGCTCTTCATTGGCGAGCTCCTCCATGGCGCCATCGCCGCGGTGGTCGCGCAGCAACTCCCTGGCCTCCCGCTGCTCCTGCTGCAGCTTGCACAGCCGCGCGTGGTCGTGCACAAGGGGCTCCAGCCGCGACCGTTCGCGGGCGATCGACTGGAGCCGGGCCGGGTCGGCGGTGACGTCCGGATCGGCCAGCTGCCTCTCCAGGCTTGCGAAGGTGCGGCGGGCGGTCTCAAGCCGCTCGTGCAACAGGGAGGGATCCATCGGCTGGATGCTGGCACACAGAAAAGCCGGATGCTGAGCAGCACCCGGCTCCTTGGGAGTTGCCCTGGCGATTCCAGGGAGAGTGGTGATCAGCTCTTGGCGTCGTCCTTGCTGGCGCTTGAGGCACCAGCCATGCCGTACTTGCGCATGAAGCGATCCACCCGGCCCTCGGTGTCGAGGATCTTCTGGGTACCGGTGTAGAAGGGGTGGTTGCCACTCCACACGTCGACGTGGAGTTCGGGATGGGTGGAGCCGGTGGTCATCACCACCTCTCCGTTGCAGATCACCTTGGCATCGGCGTACCAGGTGGGGTGGATTTCGGCCTTGGGCATGGCTGGATGGGGCTGAAGGGGCAGCAGCGCAATCAGCGCTTGGAGAACTGGGGAGCCTTACGGGCTTTCTTGAGGCCGTACTTCCGGCGCTCCTTGGCGCGGGGATCCCGACTGAGGTGGCCCTCGGTCTTCAGGGGCTTGCGGTTGTCGCCCGAGAGTTCGCACAGGGCCCGGGCTGCACCCTGCTTGATGGCGTCAGCCTGGCCGGTGAGGCCGCCGCCGCGCACATTCACGAGCAGGTCATACTCGGTGGCCAGCCCCAGGGTGTTCAGGGGAGCCTTCACCGCCGCCAGGTAGACGGGGTTGTAGTTGAGGTAGTTGTCACCGGGGCGGCCGTTGATGGTGACCGTGCCGGTCCCGGGAACGAGGCGCACGCGGGCAACGGCGGTCTTGCGGCGACCAGTACCCCAGTAGACGACTTTGGTGGAGCTCATTGGGCAGCAGCGGCGGGATCGAGGGCGAGAACCTGGGGTTGTTGGGCGGCGTGGGGATGCTCAGCGCCCTTGTAGACCTTCAGCTTGCGGAAGAGCTGGCGGCCCAGGGCGTTGTGGGGAAGCATGCCCTTCACGGCCTTCTCCACGATGCGCTCGGGGATCCGGGCCTGCAGGTGGGCGAAGGTCTCGGTCTTCATGCCACCAGGACGACCGGAGTGCCGCCGATAGATCTTCTGGGTGGGCTTGTTGCCGCTGACCCGGATCTTGTCAGCGTTGATCACGATGACGAAGTCGCCGGTGTCGAGGTGCGGCGTGTAGCTGGGCTTGTTCTTGCCACGCAGCACGGATGCCACCTCGCTGGCCAGGCGGCCGAGGGTCTGGTTCTCAGCGTCCACCAGATACCACTGGCGGTCGAGAGAATCGGTGGAGGGCAGGGAAGTCTTGTTCATATCGCCTGGTCAGGCACCGGCAGGCCGTAGGGGGCTGGGCTGGTGGTCGCGGGATCGATGGGCACCGGTGGCGGAGCATCGGCAGCGATCACGATCAATCGACCCTACCGCTTGGCCGGGTGGGGCCCTGCGGATCGTCGGATGGGCCAGCTTGGGAATGGTCCTGGTGATCGCCTGAAGAAACCGGGACCCTTTGGGAACCGGGAGGCTCTGGCGGATCGGAAAAACCCAGCTGAAACCGCGGTTGGCAATCATACCAGGCGGCATCCGGAAACACCGGTGAGGGGTAGCCCACCCGCAGCAGGCACAGCCCCTGGGGCGGGGCTGCCTCGCGGATGGCCGACCGCTGGCGCTGGCGCCAGCGCGCTTCAAAGGCATCCAGGCTCAGTCGCTCCTCGGCAACGGCCACCAGTTGGCCCATCACCAGCCGCACCATGCCGTAGAGGAAGCCGCTCGCCTGCAGCTCCACCTGCAGCAGATCCCCGGTGCGCTCCACCGTCACCGCTTGGAGGTGCGTGCGGGAATGGCTTCGCCGGCTGCCGGCCCGCTGGAAGGCCGCGAAATCGTGTTCGCCCAGCATCGCCTCCAGAGCCCGTCGCATCAGCGTCTCGTCGAGGTGCACCTGGTAGCGGTGCCAGCTCCAGGGGGCCAGGAACAGGTTCGGACGCCGCCCGTTGTAGAGCGTGTAGCGGTAGCGCCGGTAGGTCGCCGAAAAGCAGGCGTGCCACTGGCTGGGCACGGCTGCGGCGGCCACCACGCGCAGCGTTGGCGGCAGCCGGCCATTGAGGGCCTTTGGCCAGCGCCCTGGCGGAATCGGGCCCGCGCAGTCGAAATGCACCACCTGACCAGCGGCATGCACACCGGTGTCGGTGCGCCCGGCGGCCATGACCGTGCCAGGCCCTTGCGGATCGAGGGCCTGGATCGCCTGCTCCAGGATGGCCTGCACGCTCGTGGCATTGCGTTGGCGCTGCCAGCCGTGGAAGGCGCTGCCGTCGTACTGCAGGCAGAGCGCGATGCGTTGGAGGGGGTGCTCAGTCATGCCCTTCCCTGGTATGGCTTGCCTGACCGTGGCTGGAGGGAGGGATCCGCAGGCTCCTCACAACAAAGCCGCGACGGTGGGAACCGCCGCGGCTCTGCAGAGGGGGAGAGGCGGCTGGGCCGCCCGGCCTCTGGCTCACACCAGCTCGATGATGGCCATTTCAGCGTTGTCACCGCGGCGGGGCACGGTGCGGATGATGCGGGTGTAGCCGCCATTCCGGTCGCCGTAGCGCTCCTGCGCCTTGTCGAACAGGGCGTGCACGAGCTGCTTGTCGTAGATGTAGCCGATGGCGCGGCGGCGGGCGGCCAGGCTGCCCTCCTTGGCCAGGCTGATCATCCGTTCGGCCTCGTCGCGCAGCGCTTTGGCGCGGGCCTTGGTGGTGGTGACGCGACCTTCGCGGATCAGCTGGGTGGTGAGGCCACGCAGCATGGCCTTGCGTTGGTCAGCGGGGCGTCCCAGTTGGGGGACTCGACATTGGTGGCGCATGGTCTGGTGCTCCTGGTGTGAACGACGGGGAGGGGTAAGGGCCGCCGATCAGGCGCTGGTGCGGCTCTGGGGCAGGGTGATGCCGATGCGCTCGAGCGCTTCGATCACCTCATCGGCTGACTTGGAGCCGAAGTTCTTGATCTCCAGCAGATCTTCGTAGCTGAAACCCATCAGGTCACTCACGGAGTTGACCTGGGCGCGCTTCAGGCAGTTGTAGGCACGCACGGAGAGGTTCAGTTCCTCCACGGGAATCTGGGCCTCAGCGGAGGGCTCGGGCTCATGGCCGGGCTCCTCGGCAGCGGTGAGGCTGGCGAGGGGCTGGAACAGGGCGATCAGCTGGTTGGCCGCCTGGGCCATGGCGTCATCAGGGGTGATGCTGCCGTTGGTCTCGATTTCGAGGCGGAGGCGCTCGCGGGCCGAGCCACCCTCACCCACAGCGGTCTCATCCACGCTGTAGTTCACCCGCTTCACGGGCTTGAAGACCGCATCGATCTGCAGGAGATCGATGGCACTGGTGTCTTCGGTGTGGCGGTCGACGGGGCGGTAGCCCACGCCGCGCTCCACGTGCACTTCCAGCTCCAGGCTGTGGCCATCGGCCACGGTGGCGATCAGGCGATCGGGGTCGATCACCTGCACCTGGGAGGAGAACTGGAGGTCGGCCGCGGTGACGCTGGCCGGTCCGTTCACCACAAGGCGTCCGATCTCCAGCTCGCGGCTGCGGCTGCTCACGGCCACCTGCTTGCAGTTGAGCAGGATGTCGAGGACGTCTTCACGCACACCGGGCACGGTGGCGTATTCGTGGTTGACGCCGGCGATGCGCACGGCAGTGATGGCACTGCCCTCGAGGGCGCCGATCAACACCCGACGCAGGGCGTTGCCGAGGGTGGTGGCCTGACCGCGATCGAGCGGGCCGATCAGGAACACGCCGGTCTGGGACCGGTCCTCAGCGACCTGGTGCTCGATGCGATCAATTTGGTAGTGCAGCACGGTCTGAAGGCTCGGAAAAATGGCGGGTTGCCCGCAGGGGCGGGAACGAGGGATCAGACGCGACGGCGCTTGGGACGGCGGCAGCCGTTGTGCGGCAGCGGAGTGACGTCGCGGATCAGGGTGATTTCCAGGCCGGCCACCTGCAGGGCACGGATCGCCGTTTCACGACCGGAACCGGGGCCACGCACCAACACTTCGATCTGGCGCATGCCCTGCTCAAGGGCGCGGCGGGCCGCCGCTTCTGCTGCGGTCTGGGCTGCGAAGGGGGTCCCCTTGCGGGCTCCCTTGAAGCCGCTGGCGCCAGCCGAGCTCCAGGAGATCACCTCACCGGCGGTGTCGGTGATGGAAACGATCGTGTTGTTGAACGTGCTCTGAATGTGGGCAACGCCGTTGGGCACGTTGCGTTTGGCCTTCTTGGGGCCGGATTTCTTGGCGGGCTTGGCCATGGGTTTAGGCCTGCTGATGCAGGCGAGGTGATCGGGAGGCTGATGGACGTTCTGGTGACGCCCCCAGGTGCCGAACCGAAATGGGGCGGCGGAGGAGCGGCAGAACGGGTGGAGGCAATCCGGCGCTGCGGCCGGCTGGACAGGCAGAGACGCTCGCGAACGCGAGACTCACTTCTTCTTGCCGGCCACGGTCTTGCGGGCGCCGCGGCGGGTGCGCGCATTGGTGCGGGTTCGCTGGCCGCGCACGGGGAGGCCCATGCGATGGCGGCGACCGCGCAGGCAGCCGATGTCCTGGAGGCGCTTGAGGGCCATGCCCTCCTGGCGACGCAGGTCGCCTTCGAGGGTGTAGCCCTCAGCAGCGCCGCGCAGCTTCTGCACATCGGCATCACTGAGATCCTTGACGCGGGTGTCGGGACTGACACCGGTCTTGGCGAGGATCTTCTGGGCACGGGTCAGACCGATGCCATACACGTAGGTAAGGGCGATCTCAACCCGCTTGTCGCGAGGGATATCGACGCCGGCAATCCGAGCCACGTGGGAAACGATTCAGGGGTCAGGGAAGCCCCCAAGGGGGCGGGAAGGCCGCAGCGGCGCGGCCGTAGGGTGGGGCGATCAGCCCTGTCGCTGCTTGTGCTTGGGGTTGGTGCAGATGACCATCACCCGGCCGTGGCGGCGGATCACCCGGCACTTGTCGCACATTTTCTTAACTGAGGCACGCACCTTCATGGGCGTTGTGCTCTCCGAATTTGCAAACCGCCAACCTATCACAGGGGGCAATGCCCCCTTGGCGGAGTCAGTCGAGCAGGGCGGTGATCCGGCCGGCAATTTCCTCCACCGTGCCGTCCGCCTCCACGGCCTGCAGCAGGCCCGCCTCGCGGTAGTAGCGGATCAGCGGTGCGGTCTGCTCCCGGTAGACCTCCAGGCGATGGCGGATCACGGCCTCGTTGTCGTCGGTCCGGCCCCGGCTGAGCAGCCGCTGCAGCAGCACGCCGTCATCGAGTTCCATCAGCACAACCAGTTCGATCTGCTGCCCCAGGTCGTCGAGCAGCGTCTTCAGGGCATCGGCCTGGGCCACGTTGCGGGGGAAGCCATCCAGCAGCCAGCCACCAGCACCGACTGCGGCCTGCTGCTCGAGGCGGCTGCGCACGATCGCCAGCACGAGGCTGTCGCTCACCAGTTCGCCCCGGGCCATCACGGCCTCGGCCTCAAGGCCGAGGGCCGTGCCGGCTGCCACCTCGGCCCGCAGCAGATCGCCGGTGGAGAGGTGCAGGAGCCCGCGGGCCGCCGCCAGCTGCTGGGCCTGGGTGCCCTTGCCCGCACCGGGGGGGCCAAGGAAGAGGAGGCGCGACGTCATGGCAGGGGGTAGCGGAAGGACAGTGGGGGGGCGAGCGGCAGACGGGCCGGGGCAGGGGACTGGAGCAAAGACGCGCCTACTGGCGCACCATCCCCTCGTAGCGCTGGGAAATAACGTAGGTCTGCACCTGTTTGGCGGTGTCGATGGCGACGCCCACCAGGATCAACAGGGAGGTGGCTCCCAGACCCTGGAAGGTGCGCACCTGGGTGGCGCCCTCCACGGCAGACGGAATGATGGCCACGGCCCCCAGGAAGAGGGCGCCGAGCAGGGTGAGCCGGTTCTGCACGCCACCGAGATAGGTGGCTGTTGCCGAGCCCGGCCGCACGCCGGGGATGGCCACGCCCCCGCGCTTGAGGTTGCTGGCCACGTCCACCGGGTTGACCGTGAGGGAGGCGTAGAAGAAGGAGAAGCCGACGATCAGCGCGAAGAACACCAGGGCATAGAGCCAGGGGGTGCTGCTGTTGGGGTTGAGGTAGCCCGCCAACTGGATCAGCCAGGGGGAGCGGGTGAGGTTGGCGATCGTGAGCGGCAGGAACACCACGGCCGAGGCGAAGATGATCGGCATCACGCCGCCGGCATTGAGCTTGAGCGGCAGGTAGCTCTGGCGCGCCGCCAGCACCCCGGCGCCCCCCACCTGGCGCTTGGCGCTCACGATGGGGATGCGGCGGCTGCCCTCCTGCACGAAGATGATGCCCACGATCGTGACCAGGAACACCAGCACGAGCACCACGATCCCGCCCACGGTGGCCCGGTCGCCGCTCTGGGCCAGTTCGATGGTGGAGCCGAGGGCCTTGGGCAGGGTGGCGACGATGTTCACGAAGATCACCAGGGAGGCGCCCTGGCCGATGCCGCGCTCGGTGATCACCTCACTGATCCACATCACCACCATGGAGCCCGTGACCAGGGCCAGGGCCGTCTGAATCACGAACACCGGCTCCGCCAGCCCCTGGGTGGCGTACTGCCGCAGGATCAGGGCAAACACCGTGCTCTGCAGGATTCCCCAGCCCAGGGCCACATAACGGGTGAGCTGGGCAAGCTTGCGGCGACCGGCTTCCCCTTCGTTCTTCTGGAGGTCCTCGAGCTGGGGCAGGGCTGCCGTGAGCAGCTGGATGATGATCGAGGCGTTGATGAACGGCAGGATCCCGAGGGCGAAGACCCCCAGGGTGGAGAGACCGCCGCCGGTGAAGATGTCAAGGAAGCCGATCAGCTGGCCGCCGCGGGCCAGGAAATCCTGAAAGGCCACCCGATCAATCCCGGGTACGGGGATGTAGATGCCCAGGCGCACCAGCAGCAGCAGGCCGAGGGTGGTGAGCACCCGGTCGCGCAGGCTTTTCGACTGAATCAGCTGGCTGACGATCTCGCCGGCGCTGGGATTGCGTCCCCGACTGACAAGCATGGGTGGCTGGTTGGGATGGACAGGGTGGAACGGGCGGCGTCGGCAGGCCCTCGAGGGCCTGCATGCAAAAAGCCGTTCGCCGGGATTGCCAGGCGAACGGCTCAGACCCTAGGTCGGCACTGACCGCGGGATCAGATGATCTCGCAGGTGCCGCCGGCGGCTTCGATCTTGGCGCGGGCGCTGGCGGTGAAGGCAGCGGCCTGAACCGTGAGCTTGACGCTGAGTTCGCCGTTGCCGAGCACCTTGAGGGGGTGCTTCGGACTGGTGACGATGCCGTCCTTGACCAGGCTGTCGAGCGAAACGGTGCTGCCCGCCTTGCAGTCGGCCAGCTTGGCCACGTTGATCACCGTGAACTCCTTGCGGTTCACCAGCTCAAAGTGCTTGAGCTTGGGGATGCGCCGGTAGAGGGGCATCTGGCCCCCCTCGAAGCCGGGACGGGTGGGGCGACCCGAACGCGACTTCTGACCGCGCATCCCGAAGCCGCAGCTGGCACCCTGGCCGGCGGCGATGCCCCGGCCCTTGCGCAGCTTGCGGCGGCGGGCGCCGGGATTGGCTTTGAGGGACTGAAGATTGATCGTCATGGCGAGGCCTCAGGAGTAGATCTGCTCGAGGGAGATGCCCCGCTCCTTGGCGGTCTCCTTGTGGGTGCGGAGGGCGGCCAGGGCCTCCATGGCGGCGCGGGCGTTGTTGAGCGGGGTCTTGGACCCGAGGCGCTTGGCGAGAACGTTCTTGATGCCAGCCAGTTCCAGCACCGTGCGGATCGAACCACCCGCGATCACACCGGTACCCGGGGCTGCGGGGCGGATCAGCACGCTGGCGGCACCGTCGCGGCCATTGCTGAGGGTGGGGATCGAAGAATGGCGGGTGAGGGGCACCTTCACCAGGTGCTTCTTGCCATCGGCCACGCCCTTGCGAACGGCGCCGATCACATCGCCGGCTTTGCCGACGCCCACGCCCACCTGGCCTTTCTCGTTGCCGACGACAACGATGGCCCGGAAGCTCATTTTCTTACCGCCCTTCACGGTCTTGGAGACGCGGCGGATCTGAACCACCCGCTCCTGCCATTCGGAATCGCGCTCCTGGCCCCGACGGTTGTCGCGGCCCCGGCCACCGCCGCGGCGGTCGCCCCGGCCTTCGCCCCGGCCGCCCCGGCGCTCCTGCCCCTCAGCGGCGGCGGGCACATCGGCAGCGCCGGGAATGTCGGTGGACTGAATCTGGTCGTTGGTTTCGGTCATGGTGAGAGCAGGGATCAGAACTGAAGGCCCGCTTCCCGGGCGGCGTCAGCCAGGGCCTTGACCCGGCCGTGGTACAGGTTGCCGCCGCGATCGAAGACCACCTGGGAGATGCCCTTGGCGAGGGCACGCTTGGCGACCAACTGGCCGACTGCGACGGAAGCATCGCAGGTGCCACCGGTCGACACGCTGGAGCGGAGCTCCTTGTCGACGGTTGAGGCCGAGCACAGCGTGCTCTGGGCCGCGTCGTCGATGACCTGGGCGTAGATGTGATTGTTGGAGCGGAAGACCGCCAGGCGCGGACGCTCGGCGGTGCCATTGAGATGGCGGCGCAGACGGCGATGGCGCTTTTGGGTCTGCTGCTTGCGAGAAAGGGAAGACATGGGGAGTCAGGGTAACGGCGCGCGGGCAGACCTCATTTCTTGCCGGTCTTACCGGCCTTGCGAAGGATGCGCTCACCTTCGTATTTGATGCCCTTGCCCTTGTACGGCTCGGGCGGACGGATGGCGCGGACCTTGGCGGCCTCGTTGCCCACCAGCTCCTTGTTGGCCCCGGAGATCAGCACGGTGGTGTTGCCGTCGACGGCGAAGGTGACACCCTCGGGCGGCACCATCTCCACCTGGTGGCTGTAGCCGGCGCTGACCACCAGCTTCTTGCCCTGCACGGCGGCGCGGTAGCCCACGCCGACGATCTCCAGCTTGCGGGTGTAGCCCTGACTCACGCCCTCGACCATGTTGGCCACGAGGGTGCGGCAGAGGCCGTGGCGCTCGCGGGAGCGACGGCTGTCGCTGGCGGGTGAGACCACCAGGGTGTTGCCCTCCTGGGTAATGGCCACCCCTTCCGGGAGGGTGCGGCTGAGTTCGCCCTTGGGACCCTTCACGGTGACGTCGAGACCGCTGAGGGTCACCGTGACGCCGCCGGGAACGGGGATGGGAGCTTTACCGATACGAGACATGGATGGTTCCCCCTGATCAGTAGACGTAGCAGAGCACTTCGCCGCCCACGCCCTGCTTGCGGGCGTCGCGGTCACTCATCACTCCCTTGGAGGTGGAGATGATGGCCACACCGAGACCGCCCAGCACCTTGGGGAGCTGACGGTTGTTCTTGTAGATGCGCAGGCCGGGCTTGCTGACGCGCTGCACGGAGCGGATGGTGGGCTGGCGATGCTTGCCGCTGTACTTCAGCTCAAGCACCAGCTCCTTGCTCACGCCCTCGCCCTCTTCGCTGATGCCAGCGATGAAGCCTTCCTGCTGGAGGACGTTGGCAATGTTGCGCACCAGCCGCGAGGCGGGGATGCGGGTGGTTTCGTGACGCTTCTCACTCGCATTGCGAATGCGGGTGAGCATGTCGGAAATAGGGTCGTGGTTGGCCATGGTCGGGTCCGAAGAGGGCTCAGTTGCTGCGGAACGGCATTCCCATCTCGCGGAGGAGGGCCCGGCCCTCTTCGTCGTTACGGGCAGTGGTCACGATCGTCACGTCCATGCCACGGATCGCGTCGATCTTGTCGAAGGAGATCTCGGGGAAGATGATCTGCTCACGGATCCCCAGGGTGTAGTTCCCCCGGCCGTCAAAGCTCTTCGGGCTCACACCGCGGAAGTCGCGGATGCGGGGCAGCGCCAGGTGGATCAGGCGCTCCAGGAAGGCATACATGCGCTCACCCCGCAGGGTGACGGCCACGCCGATCGGCATGCCCTGGCGGATCTTGAAGCCGGCGATGGCCTTCTTGGCACGGGTCACCACCACCTTCTGGCCGGTGATGGTCGCCAGTTCCTCGATCGAGGCCTCCAGGGCCTTGGCGTTCTGGGCTGCCTCACCGAGGCCCCGGTTCACGGTGATCTTCACCACCTTGGGGACTTCGTGGACGTTGGAGAGATTCAGATCCTTGAGGAGCTTGGGTTGAATCGTCTCCCGATAGCGCTGTTTCAGTGACATGACGGGGGAAGGGGGGTGCGCTTCTGGGCTGGGTCAGAAGGCGGACAGGGACAGGAGCCGTGGAGGGGGAATCAGGACAGGATCGAGGGCGATGGGCCCGCTCAATCCAGGACTTCTCCGGTCTTCTTGAGGCGACGCTTCTTGGTGCCGTCCTTGTCGACGACGATTTCGACGCGGCTGGCCACCTTTTTGTCGGTGGAATAGAGCATCACGTTGGAGGCATGCACGGAAGCTTCCTCGGTGACGATCCGGCCGGTCTCGCCTTCCTGGGTGGGCTTGACGTGGCGGGTGCGCAGGTTGATGCCCTGCACGATCACGCGGTTCTCGGTGGGCAGGGTGCGCAGCACCTCACCGGTTTTGCCCTTGTCCTTGCCGGCGATCACCTGCACGGTGTCGCCCTTCTTGATGCGCATCTTGGTGCGCACGGGCGTTTTGGCCTTGGGGGTTGCGGTGGCCATCTCAGATCACCTCCGGGGCGAGGGACACGATCTTGGTGAAGTTGCGCTCGCGCAGCTCACGGGCGACGGGCCCGAAGACGCGGGTGCCCTTGGGGTTGTTGTCGTTGCCCAGGATCACCGCTGCGTTGTCGTCGAAGCGGATCGAGTTGCCGGTGTCACGGCGCAGGGTGGCCTTGGTGCGCACCACCACGGCCTTGACCACATCCGACTTCTTCACACCCATGTTGGGCATGGCGTCCTTGACGGCGGCCACGATCACATCGCCAACGTGGGCATAGCGACGGTTGGTGCCCAGCACCCGGATGCACTGGATGCGCTTGGCGCCGCTGTTGTCAGCGACGTTGAGGAAGGTTTCCTGTTGAATCATCGGTCAGTCCTCCTCAGTTGGAGGCGGAGGTGGAAAGCACCTCGGCCACGGTCCAGCGCTTGGTGCGGCTGAGTGGGCGGGTTTCGGTGATGCGAACCTGGTCGCCCACCTTGCAGCTGTTGGTCTCGTCGTGCGCCTTGTAGCGCTTGGTGCGGCTCACCGTCTTTTGATAGATGGGGTGAGGGAAGCGGTTTTCAACCGCCACCACCACCGTTTTGTCCATCTTGTCGCTGACGACGGTGCCGACCCGTTCCTTGGTTGCCATGGGAAATGCGGGGAATCAGGAGGCTGGATTAGGCCGAAACGGCCGCCGTGCCGCCGGAGCGTTGGCGCTCGTTCTGCACGGTGAGCAGGTGAGCCAGCTTGATGCGGGCTGCCTTGAACTGGTGGGTGGTTTCCAGGCGACGGGTGGCCTGTTGGAAACGCAGTTGGAACAGCTCACGGCGGGTGGCGTCGATCTGTTCGCTCAGCGCGCTGTCGGCGAGCGCGCGCACATCGGCGATGGAGGGACGGGCCATGGTCAGGACTCCACGGTGGTGGCCTGGTCGGCCTGGTCAGCGTCCTGATCCGCCAGGGACAGGAACTTGGTCTTCACGGGCAGCTTGTATTGGGCCAGGCGCATGGCCTCCTTGGCGATCTCGGGGGTGATGTCGGCACCCCCCATCTCGAACAGGATGCGACCGGGCTTGATCACGGCCACCCAGAATTCCGGGTTGCCCTTACCGGAACCCATCCGGGTTTCGGCGGGGCGCATGGTGACGGGTTTGTCGGGGAAGATCCGGATCCAGATCTTGCCGCCCCGCTTCACGTAGCGGGTCATGGCCCGGCGGCTGGCCTCAATCTGGCGGGAGGTGATCCACCCGCACTCCTGGGCTTGCAGGGCAAACTCACCGAAGGCAATCGTGTTGCCCCGGGTGGCAACGCCGCGCATGCGGCCGCGTTGCTGTTTGCGGAATTTGACGCGTCTTGGACTCAGCATGGTTCAGGCCTCCTGATCACTCCTGGTTGGAGCGGTCTTCGAACTGTTGGGGCTGCCGGCTGGTCCGGCGGCGGGGGGCAGCGCCCACGGGGGCCTGCTCTTTCTGGCCAGGCAACACCTCGCCCTTGAACACCCACACCTTGATGCCCAGCACGCCGTAGGTGGTGCTGGCCAGCTTGGTGGCGTAATCGATGTCCGCACGCAGGGTGTGCAGGGGCACACGGCCTTCGCGGGTCCACTCGGTGCGGGCGATCTCGGCGCCGTTGAGGCGGCCGCTCACCTGGATCTTCAGGCCGAGCACGCCGGCCCGCTGGGCCCGCTGCACGGCCATGCGGATCACGCGGCGGAAGGCCACGCGCTTCTCCAGCTGCTGGGCGATGTATTCGGCAAGCAGGTACGCGTCGGCGTCGACGCGCTCCACTTCGACCACGTTGATGCGTACCTGGCGGCTGGCATCACCCACGGTCTTCTGGATTCCGGAGCGGAGCTCCTCGATGCCGCTGCCCTGGCGGCCGACCAGCACGCCGGGGCGCGCGGTCTTGAGTTCCACCTCGAGCTGGTCAGCCTTGCGGGCGATCAGCACGTCCGAAATGCCGGCGGCGCCGTATTTCTTGTGGATGAACTTGCGGATCCGGTCGTCCTCCTGAAGGAGGGTCGGATAGGTCTTGCTGGGGGCATACCAGCGGGAGCGGTGCTCCTGGGTGATCCCCAGGCGCAGGCCGGTTGGATGGATCTTGTGTCCCATCGGGCGGTGTCCTCGGGGGTCAGGCGGCAGGAGCCACAGCAATGCTGATGTGGCAGGTCTTTTTCTGGATCGCGTAGGCGCGACCCTGGGCGCGGGGGCGGTAGCGCTTCATCACCGGGCCCATGTCGGCCGAGGCCTGGCTGATCACCAGGGTGGCCGGATCGAGGCCGAGGTTGTGCTCAGCATTCGCCACGGCGCTGCGCAGCACCTTGGTGATCGGCCCGGTAGCCCGGTAGGGCATGAACTCGAGCATGATCAGGGCATCGCGGTAGCTGCGCCCCCGGATCTGATCGAGCACCCGGCGCACCTTGGAGGCCGAACCGCGGATGTAGCGGCCATGGGCCTGAGCCTGATTGGCAGGGGTGTTAGCCATGGTTCAGCGGCCTCCTTTTTTGTCCTTGATGTGGCCCTTGAAGGTGCGCGTGGGGGCGAATTCCCCCAGCTTGTGGCCCACCATCTGTTCGGTGACATACACAGGCACATGCGATTTGCCGTTGTGCACAGCAATCGTGTGGCCGATCATCATCGGCAGGATGGTGGAAGCCCGTGACCAGGTCTTGATCACGGATTTGTCGTCGGCGGCGTTCTGCTTTTCAACCTTGCGCAGCAGGCTGTCGGCAACGAACGGACCTTTTTTGAGTGAGCGTCCCATAGCGGTTTAAACGGCGAGCAAAGCGGTGTGGTTCATCAGGAATCGCGTCCGCCACGGCTCCGCTTGGAGGTGCGGCGACGTTTCCGGAGCACAAACCGATTGCTGGGCTTGTTCCGCTTGCGGGTCTTGAGGCCAAGGGCTGGCTTGCCCCAGGGGGTGACAGGGCCGGAGCGGCCGATCGGGGCGCGGCCCTCACCACCACCGTGGGGGTGATCGCAGGGGTTCATCACCGAACCCCGCACCTCGGGCCTACGACCCAGCCAACGCTTGCGGCCGGCCTTGCCGAGGCTGGTGTTCCGCACCTCGGAGTTGCCCACTTCGCCCAGGGTGGCGTAGCACTCACGGCGCACCAGGCGCACCTCGGTGGAGGGCAGCTTGAGGGCAACGTAGTCACCCTCCTTGGCCATCACCTGGGCGCTGGCACCGGCGGTGCGCACCATCTGGCCGCCACGACCGGCATACAGCTCCACGTTGTGAACGCTGGAGCCGAGGGGAATGGCCGAGAGGGGCAGAGCGTTGCCGGTCTCGATCGGAGCATCGGGACCCGATACCACGGTCTGGCCGATTTCGATGCCGCCCGGAGCCAGGATGTAGCGCTTCTCGCCATCGGCGTAGAAGAGCAGCGCCAGCCGGGCGTTGCGATGGGGGTCGTAGTGGATGGCGGCCACCTTGGCCACCACGCCGTGCTTGTCACGGCGGAAATCCACGATGCGATAGAGGCGCTTGTGGCCACCGCCGCGGTGACGGCAGGTGATCACGCCGCGGTTGTTGCGGCCCTTGCGCCGGTGTTTGGCCACCACCAGGCCCCGCTCGCGCCCGCGGCCGGTGACTTCAGCAAAGTCGCTGGCGACGCGGGTGCGGGTGCCGGGGGTTGTGGGGCGGTAGTTACGGATTGCCATGTGTCGTTAACCCCTCAGGACTCAGGGAACAGCTGGATGGCGCTGCCTTCGGCCAGGCGCACCACGGCTTTCTTCACCTGGGCGCGCTTGCCGGCGAAGCGGCCGACGCGGCGGGTGCGGCGCGGCGGGTTCATGGTGCTGACGCCGATCACCTTCACATCGAACAGCGACTCCACGGCCGCCTTGATGTCGGGCTTGGCAGCCCGGTGATCCACCTCGAAGGTGTACTGGTTCAGCTCGAGGGCACGGGTGGCCTTCTCGGTGATCAGCGGCCGGCGGATCACATCCGCGAGCCGCCCTTCAAAACGTTCAGCCATCGCCGTAGACCTCCTGAATCTTCGCGAGTGCCGCCTCGCCGACCACCAACTTGTTGGCGTGGAGCAGGTCGAACACGTTGAGCTGATCGGCGGCGATCAGTTTCACTTTTTCGAGGTTGCGCACCGATTTGCGCACCACCTCGCTGGGGGCATCCAGCACCACCAGCACCTTGGCTCCACCTTCGATGCCGAGGCGGGCCAGGCCAGCCAGGATCTCGCTGGTCTTCGGAGCAGCCAGGCCGGCACCGAAATCCTTCACCACCACCAGATCGTTCACCCGGCTCATCAGGGCGGTGCGCAGGGCCAGGCGACGCTCCTTGCGGTTCATCGCCAGGTTGTAGATGCGCGGCTTGGGCCCGAACACCACGCCACCGCCGGGACGCAGGGGGGTGCGGATCGAACCCTGACGGGCGCGGCCGGTGCCCTTCTGCTTGTAGGGCTTGCGGCCACCACCGGCCACTTCGGCACGGGTGAGGGTGCTGGCGGTGCCCTGACGGGCGTGGGCCAGCTGCCGCACCACGGCGCGATGCACCAGGTCGGTGGCGGAGCTCTCCTTGGCGACCTTCAGGTCAAGGCTGGCCTTGCCGGCCTCCTTGCCCTGCCAGTCGCGAACAACACAATCAGCCATTGTTTCGCTCCTCCTCAGTTGGCTGCCTTGGCGCCCACCCGGTTCGCCGGGCGGATGTTGAGCAGGGCGCCGGGCTTGCCGGGCACCGAACCCTTCACCACCAGCAGGTTGCGCTCCACATCCACTTTCAGGATCACGAGGCCACGGGTGGTGGTCTGCTTGCCGCCGTAGCGGCCAGCCATGCGCTTGCCCGGGTACACGCGACCAGGGGTTGTGCCGGCGCCGGTGGAGCCGGGCTCCCGGTGGTTCTTCGAGCCGTGGGTCATGGGGCCGCGGCTGAAGCCATGGCGCTTCTGATAGCCCGCGAAGCCGCGGCCCATCGTGTCGCCACTCACATCGACCTTCTGGCCGGCCTCAAAGGCGGCGACGGTGACGGAGCCACCCAGCTCGAGCCCGTCGAGGCTGTCGACCCGGTATTCCTTGAGATGGCGCAGGACCTCGTCGCCAGACTTGGCCAGGTGGCCCTGGGCCGGCTTGTTGACCAGTTTCTCGCGGATCTCGCCGAAACCGAGCTGCACGGCGGTGTACCCGTCGGTGCTGCTGGATTTGAGTTGGGTGATGCGGCAGGGGCCCGCCTCGATCAGGGTGACCGGGATGGACCTGCCCTCGTCGTCGAAGAACTGGGACATGCCCAGTTTCTTCCCAAGAATGCCGATGGACATAGGAGGGGAATAGGCGCCAGCTGGACAACCGGACATGTCCGGGTGCCGGAGTTGGTCCGGCGGAGCTGAAAGGGGAACTGAACGTCGTGCCCGGCCGCGGGGGCCGCAGCGGTGCCGGTAGGCAACGCCGCTGCTGTCCAGGGATGAAAAAGTCCGAGGAGCTAGCGGGACGGATCAGGTTCTGATCAGCGTCGGCTCGGGACTTGGCTGAACCGGACCACCGGGGCGGCGCGTTCAGTCAGTTTCCAGAGACCAGGGCGAGGCCGCCACCACTGGCGACCTGGTGCAAAGACCTGGAGGCCCGGCTAGCGGACGGGCGCAGGTTCGAAGCACAGCCAATGACCATAGCGCATGGCCCTCGCGCTCCCCTGTGATCCGACCTCAGGGTTGTTCTTGCCGTTCTGTGGTTTTTCCTCCTGTCAGACTTGTTCGAGTTGTTTCCGGCCCCATGCCTCTGCTGCTCTCCGGTCGCGGATTCCGCCAGGAGCTGGAGCGATCTGGGGCCCTGGCTCTCTATTCCCCTCTGGAGGGCGGTGCTGAAACCCGGCTGCTCCGGCGTCTGCGGGCGGCCGGCTACCGGGCGCAGATGACCTCAGCGCGGGGATTGGGAGACCCGGAGGCCTATCTCCTGCAGTTGCACGGGGTGCGCCCCCCCCATCTCGGCCACCAGAGTGTGGGCCGCGGAGCGGCCGTGGGTGAGGTGCAGCGGGTGATGCCGATGCTGGGCGCCCTGCTCGATGGCGCGGGGCCGGTGGTGCTCTGGTTGCTGGAAGGCCAGGTGCTGTCCTCCGCCGAGCTCTCTTCGCTGGTGGCCTTGAGCCAGCGGGAGCCGCGGCTGAAGCTCGTGGTGGAGATGGGTGGTTCCCGGGCCCTGCGCTGGCAGCCCCTGGCTGAGCTGGTGTGAGCGAGGCGCCGCTGGCAGCGGCGAGCTGGCGACCGGCCACCTCTCCGGAGCGCGCTTCACGCTGGGCTGAGCTCAGTGAAAGCATTCCTGTTGGCATCTACGTGATGCAGACAGGGGTGGATGGGACGCCCGCTTTCCTGTTCGCCAGCCGGTGCTGGCTGGCGATGCTCGAGCTTGAACGCGACGCCTTGCTGGCAGATCCTTCCCTGGCCTTCGCGGCCGTGCACCCGGACGACCGGGATGCCTTCATCCACCTCAATGACCAACGGGTGGCTGCCGCTCAGGTGTTCCGCTGGGAGGGGCGTCTGCTTGTGCGCGGCCAGGTGCGCTGGGTTCGCATCGAGTCCTGCCCCTCACCCCTGGCTGATGGCGGTCTCCTCTGGGAGGGGGTCATGGTGGACATTTCCGACCTGAAGCAGCAGGAACTGCAGTTGCAGCGGCGCCAACAGGAACTCAGCCGCATTCTCGACAACCTGCCGGTGGCCATCGCGGGCAACAGCCTGGATCCGGAGCCGCGGCTGCTGTTCGTCAACGCCCGCTTCGTCGCCACCTTCGGCTATACCCTCAACGATTTGCCCACGCTGGCGGCGTGGGCTGAGCTCGCCTATCCGGATCCAGAGGACCGCCGGGCCGCCATGGCCACCTGGATGGCTGCCGTGGATCGGGCCCGGGACCGGGCGGGCACGGTGGAGTCGATGGCCTTCCAGGTGGTGAACAAGGCCGGCGATCGGCTGAATGTGCTCATCGGCGCCATCGTGCTCGAAGACATGCTGCTCGTGAGCCTCGTCGACGTGACCGAGCAGCGCCGCATGGAAGCGGAGCTCCAGATCGCTCGCCGCAGCTTGGCCGACACCGCCCTGGCGATCACCGAGGCGATTCCGGTGGGCACTTACACCATGGTGAAACAGCCCGAGTGCCCGCTGGCCAGCTTCTCGTTCATGAGCGAACGGTTTCTGGAGATCTGTGGGCTGGAGCGGGAGGCGGCCGCCTCCGATCCGATGTTGGCCTTCGCCTGTGTGCACCCCGACGACTACGACGCCTGGGTCGCTCTCAATGCCCATGTGTTTGCCCACAAGCTGCCCTTCCGCGGGGAGACGCGCCTGCTGGTCGATGGCCAGGTGCGCTGGATTCTGGCGGAGTCGGTCCCCCGGGATCTGGCTGATGGCAGCACCGTCTGGGAGGGCGTGATCTCCGATGTGACCGATCGGGTGCTGGCCCAGCAACGTCTGCAGGAGAGCGAGGGGAATCTGATGCGGATTCTCGAGAACCTGCCGATTCCCGTGGGCCTGAACCGACTGCAGGGGCCGCAGCCGGGGCTGTTTTTCAATCGCTGTTTCAGCGAGACCTTCGGCTACAGCCTCGACATGCTGCCAGCGGTGGAGGACTGGTTTGCCCAGGCCTACCCCCATCCGCTCCGGCGCCAGTACTACCGCCAGCGCTGGCAACGGGACCTGGCGGCGGCGATGGCCACCGATGGCCGCATGCCCCCGCGGCTGTACCGGGTGACCTCCCAGGACGGGCGTCGCCGCCACGTCCTGATCAGCGCGGTGGTGCTCGACGATCTGCTGGTTGCGGCGTTCCTGGACGTGAGTGAGCGTCGGCGCGCCCAGCTGGAGCTCGCCCTCGCCAGGCGCCGTGAGCGCCAGCTCCGTGTCCGCCAACGCCAGGAGCTGGAGCGCAAGCTCCGCTCCAGCCTCACGGCAGCCGCGATGGCCCATGAGATCCAGCAGCCGCTGAGCACCTTGCTGATCGGGGCCCGTCTGGCCCTCTCTGCTTTCGATCAGGCCCCTGAGCCCAGGCCCCCAGCCCTCCGCCACCTGTTGGAGACCCAGCTGGAGCAGGCCCACCAGTTGCAGCTCACCACCGAAAAGATGCGCTCGCTGCTCCGCAACGTGCAGACGCCCCACCATCCCGTCGACCTGACCCAGGTGGTCGAAAGCAGCCTCCTGTTCCTGCAGCGTGCCCTCGATCAGTCCGGCATCACTCCGGAGTGCGAGGGGCTGGGCCAGGGCACCTGGATCGCCGGTGATGGAGCCCAGTTGCAGATCGCCGTTGCCAATTTGCTGCGCAATGCGATCGAGGCCCTGCTGGATGCCGCGGTGCCCGATCCCCGCATCCGGATCGCGCTGCGGCGGGCGCGGGGAATGGTGGAGCTGCAGGTGGCCGACAACGGCCCCGGACTGCCCCCCTCCACCCTGGAGGAGGTGCCCCTGGTGAGCACCAAGGATGGGGGCATGGGCATCGGTCTGTTCGTGGTTCGCACCACTGTGGAGAACCACGCCGGGAGCCTGACTGTGGCTCGCTCGGCCCTGGGTGGAGCGGCCCTGAGCCTGCGCTTTCCTGCCCTGGCGGCCGGAGAGACAACCGCTTCGCCCCGTCCTCTGCCGTGACGGGCGATCCTGCGGAGGCGGCCCTGCGCGCGGGGCGCTGGGTGAAGTGGATCGCCGGGGCCAGCAACCAGGACCTGGCCGCCATCGAGGATCTGGCGGGCCTGTATGCCCTGGCCGGTGTGCACTGTCTGGACGTGGCGGCTGACCCGGCAGTGGTGGCCGCGGCACGCCGGGGCATGGACTGGGCCCAGGCGCGGGGAGCCCGTCGCCCCTGGCTGATGGTGAGCCTCAGCGATGGACAGGATCCCCATTTCCGCAAGGCCTGGTTCGCACCGGAGCGCTGTCCGCCCACCTGTCCCCGGCCCTGTGAGCGGGTGTGTCCGGCTCTTGCGATCGGGCTGTCCGCCACGGGCCGCCCCGGGGTGCTGCCTGAGCGCTGTTATGGCTGCGGTCGCTGTCTGCCCGCCTGCCCCCTGGGCCTGATTGAGGAGCGCGACCAGGTGCTGGACGCTGACGCTGTTGCCCCGTTGCTGCAGGCGCTCCAGCCGGATGCCCTGGAACTGCACACCCAGCCCGGCCGCCAGCTGGCCTTTGCGGAGCGCCTCGCGCAGGTCGCGGCCAGCGGGCTCCGCCTGCGCCGACTCGCGGTGAGTGCGGGAGCCGAGGTGTCGCTGGCCGAACTGTGGCAGCGCTTCGCTGCTCTGCGGCGGTGCGGTCATCGCCCCTTGTGGCAACTGGATGGCCGGCCGATGAGCGGCGATGTGGGAGACGGCACGGCCCGGGCGGCAGTGACCCTCTTGTCACACCGCCGCCACGGGATGCCGCCGGGCCCTCTGCAGCTGGCCGGGGGCACCAATGGCCGCAGCCTCTCCCAACTGCGCCGGTCTCCCCAGTTGGAGCGTGCCTGCGCTGGGGTGGCTTTCGGCGGTGTGGCGCGCCGTCAGCTCCAGCCCCTGTTGCGCGAGGCCCAGGCCAGGGGCCAGCGCCTGCTCGAGGCCCAGGATCTGTGGCCGGAGGCCCTGGCCCTGGCCAGGAACCTGGTGGCGCCCTGGCTAGAACGGTCCTGATCGTCCGACCGCCGCCTTCGGTGTCCAGCCCCGAGCTGCAGACCTCCCCTCCCCAGCGGGTCACCGATGACCTTGATCGCCTGCTGGCGGTGCTGCCTGCCGCCGTGGCCCAGACCCTTGTCGCCGACCCCGTGCGGGAATCGTTGCTCGAGGTGGTGCTGGATCTCGGGCGGGTACCCGAGGCGCGCTACCCGGGCCGGGCCGTGAATCTGGGACAGGTGCCCGTGGAGCGGGCCGATCTGGCCGCTGTGGTGCAGCAACTGGGCGATTTCGGGGGCGATAACCGCGCCGGGATTGAGCGCACCCTGCATCGCATCAGCGCGATCCGCAACCGGCGTGGCGACATCGTGGGGCTGACCTGTCGGGTGGGCAGGGCCGTGTTCGGCACGGTGGCCATGGTGCGCGACCTGTTGGATTCCGGCGCGTCGCTGCTGCTGATGGGCCGCCCGGGCGTGGGCAAGACCACGGCCCTGCGCGAGATCGCCCGGGTGCTGGCCGACGACCTGGCCAAGCGTGTGGTGGTGATCGACACCAGCAATGAGATCGCCGGTGACGGCGACATCCCCCATCCGGCCATCGGCCGGGCCCGGCGCATGCAGGTGGCGCGCCCCGAATTGCAGCATCAGGTGATGATCGAGGCGGTGGAGAACCACATGCCCGAGGTCATCGTGATCGATGAAATCGGCACCGAGCTGGAGGCCCAGGCGGCCCGCACCATCGCCGAGCGGGGGGTGATGCTCGTGGCCACCGCCCACGGCAATGCTCTGGCCAACCTGATCAAGAACCCCACCCTCTCCGATCTGGTGGGAGGGATTCAGTCGGTGACCCTGGGGGATGAGGAGGCCCGCCGCCGCCGCACCCAGAAAACGGTGCTGGAGCGCGCGGCTGAACCCACTTTCCCGCTGGCGGTGGAGATGCACAGCCGCAGTCGCTGGCTGGTGCACGCCGATGTGGCCGCCACTGTCGATGCCCTGTTGCGCGGACAGCAGGCGCGCCCCCAGGTGCGCGAGCTCACGGCCGATGGGCAGGTGCGCCTGGAGGACAGCCGTGTCTCCGTGATGCCCCTCGTTCCTCCTGCCGCAGGCCTGCGACGGCAGGTCCCCCGTCCGCTGCCGGCACCAGGCTCCGCCCCACCGCCTGCAGCGGGCTCCGCCTCACTGCCTGCCAGCACTCCTCCCCCTGCGACCATCGGCCAGCTGACCGAGCCGCCCGCCCCCCTGCGGGTGTATAGCGTCGGCATCAGCCGCGGCGCCCTCGAGCAGGTGGTGCGGGCCCGTCAGCTGCCCGTGCAGGTGGTGGGCAGTGTGGAGCTGGCCGATGTGGTGCTCAGCGTGCGCCAGCAGCTCGGCCGGGATCCCCACATGCGCCGGCAGGCCCAGGAGCTCGGCCTGCCGATCCTGGTGATCAAGAGTGCGGGGCCTCCCCAGCTCCAGCGGGCTCTGGAGCGCCTGGTCCAGCGCCATCGGCCCGCACTGGAGCTGGCTGACGCCCGAGCGGATGGCGATGACGCCCTGGCCGCTCTCGAGGAGTGCCGGCTGGCGGTGGAACGGGTGGTGCTGGCCCAGGGACAGCCGGTTGAACTGCTGCCCCGCAGCGCCGCGGTGCGTCTGCAACAGGCGGAACTGGCCGAGCGCTACCGCCTGCGCTCTGCGGAGTTCGGCCACGGCGACCAGCGGCGTTTGCGGGTGTTCCCGGCCTGAGGGGAGGGCCGCAGCGGGCCTCACCCCCACAAGTTGACGAAGGGCCCGCCGCTATGGGTAACTAACAGGACACCGGAAGCGCTTCGGCGTCGCTGGTGCGCAGTCCGGTAGCTGACATTCAGCGGTTTTCCGGAGCATTGGGCCGTCGCCAAGCGGTAAGGCAGCGGGTTTTGGTCCCGCCATTCCTAGGTTCGAATCCTAGCGGCCCAGTTTTTTCCTTCTGATTTCCCAGGGCTTGGCGTCTTCCCCTGTGTCCTGGTGAGCAGCCTGCTCCCCTACCAATGGCCGCCGCTCCCCTCCTGGTCTGCGACTTCGATGGTGTGCTGATCGACGGCATGCCGGAGTACTGGTGGTCGGCGCGCCGCGCCGCCCTGGCCCTCGACCCCTCCCTGGTGCTGCCGGAGGAGGCGCCCCAGGGCTTTGTCCAGCTCCGCCCCCTGATGCACAAGGGCTGGGAGATGGTGCTGATGGCGGCGGAGCTTGCCCGGCCAAGCCTTGCCTTTCCGGCCCTCCTGGCGGACTACGGCACGGCTCTCGGCGCGGTGCGCGAGCGCTGGGGCTGGACGGAGGAGCGCCTGCAGCAGGCCCTTGAGCAGGTGCGCGCCGATGCGATCGCCGCGGACCGCCAGGGCTGGCTCGGGCGCCATCGCTTCTACCCCGGGGTGCTGGAGCGTCTGCGGCGTCTGGCGGAGGAGGGGGCGAGCTGGGCCGTGCTCACCACCAAGGGAGGGGCCTTCGCCCGCGAGATCCTCTTGGCTGCTGCCCTGGAGCACTGGGCGGTGTACGGCCATGAGCACGGCAGCAAGCCCCAGGTGCTGGCGCAGTTGCTGCGTGAGCAGCCGCGGCCCCTCTGGTTTCTGGAGGATCGTCGCCCCACGCTCGAGCAGGTGCGCCGTCAGGGCGAGCTGGAGGCCGTGCGCTGTTTTCTCGTGAGCTGGGGCTATCTGGCGCCGGCCGATCGCCTCGACCTGCCGGCCGGCATCCACTGGCTGGAGCCCGAGGCGTTCCAGGCCCCCCTGGCGCAATGGCCCTGATTCGCTAGGATACACTTGTACTAAGCGCGAAGTCGTGTGCGGCCCTGATCCGGCTCCTGGGCGTGACTGAGACGCCTGTGCCTCCCGGTGGCACTTGTTCCCTGGAGGCCGCACATGCCCCCTGGCGATCTGGGCCCTGCGGGGCCTGATCCAGGTGCAAATTCCGTAAGGATGGCGCCACGGCCTGTTCCATCGCATTTCTGATCCATGCCTGCTGACCCGAAGGCCGCTGATTCCCGCTCCGCCGAGCCCCGCACTGCCGAGCCGCGTTCCGTTGCGTCGACGGCGGCCGACGCCAGGGCCGCGGCTGAGCGCGATAAGGCCCTGGGGCTCGTGCTCAACCAGATCGAGCGGAACTTCGGCAAGGGCTCGATCATGCGCCTCGGGGACGCCTCGCGCATGCGGGTCGAGACCATTTCCACCGGAGCGCTCACCCTTGATCTGGCCCTCGGCGGCGGCTATCCCAAGGGACGGGTGGTGGAGGTGTACGGCCCGGAGAGTTCCGGTAAGACCACCCTCACCCTCCATGCCATTGCCGAAGTGCAGCGGCGTGGAGGCGTGGCGGCCTTCGTCGATGCTGAGCATGCCCTGGATCCGGTCTATGCCGCGGCCCTGGGAGTGGACATCGAGAACCTCCTGGTCTCGCAGCCCGATACCGGCGAGATGGCTCTGGAGATCGTGGACCAGCTGGTGCGCTCCGCCGCCGTCGACATCGTTGTGGTCGACTCGGTGGCTGCCCTGACTCCGCGGGCTGAAATTGAGGGGGAGATGGGTGATCTGGCGGTGGGTAGCCAGGCGCGCCTGATGAGCCAGGCCATGCGCAAGATCACCGGCAACATCGGCAAATCAGGATGCACGGTGATCTTCCTCAACCAGTTGCGTCAGAAGATCGGTGTCACCTACGGAAACCCCGAAACCACAACGGGTGGTAACGCGCTGAAGTTTTATGCCTCGGTGCGTCTCGATATCCGTCGAATTCAGACGCTTAAGCGCGGCACTGAGGAATATGGGATCCGGGCCAAGGTGAAGGTGGCCAAGAACAAGGTCGCACCCCCATTCCGGATCGCCGAGTTCGACATCCTCTTCGGTCGCGGCATCAGCACCCTGGGCTGCCTGTTGGATCTGGCAGAGGAGACTGGCGTGGTGACCCGCAAGGGCGCCTGGTATAGCTACGACGGTGACAACATCGGCCAGGGGCGTGACAACACGATCGCCTGGTTGGAGCAGAACCCCCAACAGCGCGATCAGATTGAGCAATTCACCCGTCAGAAGCTCACGGAAGGGTCGGAGGTGACTGCCAATTCCCTGAAACCCCTGGCGGCTGCGGCGAAAGCTGCTGCCGCGGAGCCTGTGGCTGCCGTCGCCGACACCCTCGCTGCGGCCGGCTGATCGTTGCCGAGGCCCAGGTGATCCGGGCTTGAGTGGATCACCTGGGGCCTCGGGTTGGCTCCTGCTCAGCCTGCGGCCTTGCCCAGGCGCCCCTGGCTGGCCACGGCGTCCGGGAGCTGAAGCACCTGGGCCACCCGCTGGAGCTCCTGAATCGCTTCGGCCCCCTCGAGTTTCACCAGTTCATGGCCATCGCGGGATTCCACCCAGCTGATCCCGAAATCGGAGACCAGAAATCGCACCATGTGGTTGGCGCCCAGGTTGGCCACAAAGGAGGCGCCTTGACCATCGCGGCCATCGCCGCAGGTGTAGCAGGTGGCTGCCAGCCCGCGGTTTTGCAGGCTGCGGGCCAGGGCCTGCAGGCTCAGCACCAGGTCGTGGACGACGCTGCGGTACTGCTCCGCCAGACGGGGAAACATGGCTCGTGATTCTCGGATGAGACAAGCATAAGGTTTCCTTCAGGTTTCCGTGAGTAGGAATCCCTACGGTTTTGGGCGCGGCTCATCCATCGGCCAGGGTCCACCAGCCAGCTGCGGGGCCGATGAAGCGCACCGTGAGCCAGAAGATCACCAGAGCGGCGATGCCGATCCAGGCCCCCTTGGTGGTGATCGTCACGAACTGATCAGCCTGGTTGCGGCTGAGGGGCAGCCAGCTCGCCAGCTTGGGCGAGGTGTCCACAGCGTTGCCGGCCGCTTTGCCGGTTTTGGGTTGTCGGGGGGCCAGTCCCTGGATCTGGCGGCGTCGGGCCTCACCCATCGGTGTCGCTCGTGGCAGAGGCCAGGGTAGGTCTGCCGGTGGGGAGCCAGGCACCGGGGGCCCAGCCGGCTCCACTCAGTGGGGGAGAAGCCGGTTCAGGGCCAGCCAGGGTTCCAGGGCCTGCAGCACGTGCCGCCCCCAGCTGCGTCCGCGCAGCCGCCCATCCAGCACTGCCAGTCGTCCGCCCTGGCGCCGGAGGCCGGCCACGGCCAGTTGCAGGCGGGTGAGGCCGTCCGGGAGAAGACGTTCGCGGAACCAGTCGCGTCCCTGCAGCCGCAGGTGCTGCACCTGGGCGGCGGTGAGCGGATCCTCCAGGCTCGCGATCGGCAGCAGCGCCACCACGACCTGGTTGGGCAGGGGGAGGCGCACCTGGTGTTCGAGCCACCAGCTCCACCGGCAGCAGAGCACCCCATTGCTCTCGGGCGCAGTGCATTCCTCCACCACCCGGCTGCCGAATTCGGCGGCCAGGCCGCTCGCCAACCCGCGACGCAGGCCGTCATCGTCGGCCAGGACCACCGTCAGGCCTGGCTGGCCCAGGACGAGGCGGCGGCTCTGCTCAAGGAGGTGCTCGACATAGCAAGGGGTGTTGGGCAGGGGCTGGCGCCAGGGGGCATAGAGCGGGAGGGGATCGGCCAGGGGGGGATCGCCCAGGTCCACAGTCACATCCGGTTCCAGGCCCAGGAGTCCGGAGGGTTCGGTGCCAGCGCCCAGTTGGCCCAGCACCACGGCCCCTCGCTCGTCGAGCAGGCCGGCAACGGCCTGAACCGGGTCGAGGGGTTGGCGATGCAGGCTCCACTGCATCAGGCGGGAGTGGCGTCGGGCCCAGCTGGTCCAGCTCGGATCCCCGTGGGCGAGCCAGCGACGCCAGGTCGGGGGCAGGCCATCCAGAAGCGCCAGGAGTTGCCGCAGGGGGGCTTCATCCTCGGGGGCCAGGGCCACCAGGCCGTCAGGGTGGCGCGGTTGGGCCATCACCCGGCGGCTGAGTCGGCCATGCAGCTCCAGCAGGCTCGACTCGGCCTTGGGATGGGCGCGGCGCAACTGCTCCCAGTCTTCCGCCTCCAGGCAGATCTCCAGCGCCTGCCGGAGCTGGCCATCAAGCAGTTCGGCCTCCGGAATCACCAGTTGGCGCTCCCCTAGCCGGCCCTGCTGCCAGGCCTTCAGCAGCTCGCCGTGGCTGAGCAGCCACACGCGGGCTCGGCCGGGGTCTGCCCCCTCCACGCAGGGCAGGGCCAGGGAGGGATCGGCAGCCAGCAGCCTGGGGAGCTCCACCTGCAGAAGGCGCTGCCGCAGTGGGCCACTCACCACCACCGCCAGGGGGGCATCACTGAGGGCCAGGGGCACCAGCAGGCTGATCAGCCAGCTTGGATCGCTGCCCGGCACAAGCCGCACAAGGGTGTGATCGCCACGGCGCAGGCTGCGCGCCACCAGCCGGCTGAGGGTGAGGTGATGGGGCCAGGTCTCGCTGCCCTCCCCCTGCAGAAGGGCCTTGAGCTGGTGGTGGGCGTGGGCCTCGAGCATCCGCCGTCAGCCGATGGCTTCGAATCGTAGGAAGCTGAGTGGATCGCACTGCAGCAGCGATGACAGCGTCTGCCTCCCCCCCCCGTTCCGACATGACTGCCGGCCCATTGCCAGCCTCGCCGGTGGGCCTGGTGGGCTTGGGCCTGATCGGCGGGTCGCTGGGGCTCGACCTGCAGAGGCGGGGAGTGGCTGTGCGCGCCCTGGTCCATCGACCGCAGACAGCAGAGCGAGCCCGCCAGCGTGGGCTCGCTCAGGAGGTCTCCACCGATCCGGCGGTGCTGGCCGACTGCGCCCTGGTGGTGCTGGCACTGCCCCTGGATCGCCTGCTGGAGCCTGATCCCGCCCTGCTGGCGGCCCTCCCCCGCCAGGCGGTCGTCACAGATGTGGGCTCGGTGAAGCAGCCCGTGCTCCACCGCTGGGAGCCCCTGCATCCCCGTTTCGTGGCCAGTCACCCGATGGCGGGCACGGCCCAGGCGGGCGTGGAGGCGGGGCAGGTGGATCTGTTTCAAGGATGTCCCTGGGTGGCCACCCCCGGTCCCGGGACAGATCCTGAGGCCCTCGCTGCGGTGCAGATGCTGGCCGAGGCGGTGGGGGCCCGCTGGCTGTGCTGCGAGGCGGGGGAGCACGACCGGGCGGTGGCGCTCATCTCCCATCTGCCGGTGCTGGCGAGTGCTGCCCTGCTCCAGACCGCCGACCGCGCGTCGCGTCCGGAGGCCTGTGGCTCTCCCCAGCTGGCTGCTCTGGTGCGGGCGCTGGCGTCGAGCGGCTTCGCCGACACCACCCGCGTGGGAGGGGGAAACCCCGCCCTCGGCACCCTCATGGCCCGTTGCAACCGCAGCTCCCTGCAGGCAGCGCTGGGGGCCTACCGCGGCCAGCTGGAGCAGCTTGAAGCGCTGCTGGAGCAGGCCGACTGGCCGGCACTGGAGGCGGAACTGGAGCGTTGCCGGCAGCTGCGCCCCGCCTTTCTCTGAGCCGCCCTCCTCAGCGCTGCAACGTCCCGCGCTGGCCTCGGTGCTCAGCCGGTTGCGAGGGTGCCTGGCAGGCCGCGGCGGGCCAGCAGCTGCCGGCAGGCCATCCAGGCCGAGAGGCTCACCCCCGCGGTGCCCTCTCCGGGGTGGATCGCATCGCCGCAGAGCCAGAGCCCCGGCAGGGGGGTGCGGCTGGCCAGGCCGAAGGGTCCGAAATTGCCCGGCCGCTGGCCCAGGCCCCCCACGAATCCATAGGGGCGGCCCGTCCAGCGCGCAAACCCGCGGGGGGTGGCCAGCTCCCGATGGCGCCAGCCGTCGACCGGGATGCCCAGCCGTTGCTGCAGGCCCCGCAAGATCCCCTGCAGGGCCTGATCCTTGGCGCTTGCGTAGGCCTGGCGGTCGAGGGTGAACCAGCGCCGTGCCGGGGTGAACACGCTGGCGATCACCGTGGCCTCACCGGCGGGGGCCCGGCCATCGCCCTCCCGACTGATCGATACAAACAGCGGTCCCGGATCCGCCCAGCTGAATTGCAGGTGGGCGGGCACAGCGGGCGGCAGTTGGTGGCGCTCCACGGCGCCGTAGAGCACCAGGGCGCCGGAGGGATCCGGCAGGGCCTCCAACCGCCGCCGGTAGGCGGCAGGCAGGCCGTCGCCCAGCAGGGCGGGCAGGGATTGGGGCGGGATGGCCAGCACCAGGTCGCGGGCCTCGAGGCGAAATCCCGCTGCCCCGTCTGTCTGCGAACCGCCTGTCCCCGCCCCGCGCGCCTCCCCCTCTACCAGCCAGTCGCCGCTGCCGCGCCGGCTGAGCCGCTGCACCCGGTGCCCCAGCAGCAGGCGACCCCCTGCCGCGCTCAGGGCCTGTTCCAGGGCCCGGCTCAGCTCCTGCATCGACCCCTGCAGATGCCAGAGCCCCAGGGGCGCCTGGCCCATGGCCAGCACCGTGGCCCCGTAGAGAGCGGCGGTGCGGTCGGCCGGCTCCTGGGAGTAAAGGCGAAGCTGCAGGTCGAGGAAGCGACGCAGGCGCTGATCCCCGCCGCAACCGCTCAGGGTCTGCAGGTCGGCCACCGTCGCGGCAGCCAGGGGTGCGCACGCGAGGTTGGCGGGGCCCAGGGCCGCCAGCAGCTGGGCCAGGTCCCAGCCGTTGCGGGGCGGCAGCACGGGATCGCGGCTGGCGAACGCCCAGTTGGCCTGGTGCAACCACTGGCAGAGCTGCCAGAAGCGCTCGCTGCCGGGAAACTGCCGGCGCCGCTCCTCCTGCCAGCGTCCAGGCTCCCGCCAGAGGTGCACCGGCGGGCTGCCATCGCCCAGATCCACCACGCAGGCAGGATCGAGAGGGGTGGCTGCGGGCAGGGGGATCCCCAGGTGCTGAAACAGCCGTGCATGGCTACCTCCCGGTTCCAGGCCGGCCACCTGGGTGGCTCCCACGTCGAAGATGTAGGGGCCGCGGCGGAAGGTGCCGGCGCAGCCGCCGCTCTGCTGGTGGGCCTCCAGCAGGGTGACCTCCAATCCCGCTCGAGCCAGCAGGGCGGCGGCAGTGAGCCCGGCGATGCCGGCCCCCACCACCACCACCCGCCCGTGGGGCGGCTGTTGAGGCGCATTCATCCCGGCATGCTGGCAGGGCTCCAGTCGCGGTGCGCCATGGTCGCTGCCCTGCCCGCCCCTGTCCTGGCCTGGCTGGGCACCAGCCTCGGCGCGGAGGTGCGGCACCTTCGGCCCGTCTCCGGGGGCTGCATTCATCAGAGCTGGCAGGTGCAGCTCGCCGGAGGGGGCGCTGCGTTCCTGAAGACCAACGTCGCCGCGGCCCTGCCGATGCTGGAGGCGGAGGTGGACGGGCTGCGGGCCCTTGCGGCCTGGGCCCCTCCCGAGCTCCAGATCCCCTCCCCCCTGGCGCTGGTCGAGGTGGACGGACGGGCGCTGCTGCTCCTCTCCTGGCTCGACCTCGGCCCTGCGGCCAGGGCGGATGGGGAGGGGGGCTGGCGGTCGCTCGGGCAGTCGCTGGCCCAATTGCACCGGGCCAGCCGGTCGGGCAATGGCGGCCGCGGCTACGGCTTCGCGCAGGACAACTACATCGGATCCGCGCCCCAGCCGAACCGCTGGTGCAGCGACTGGCCGCGCTTCTTTGCCGAGGCCCGCCTCCAGCCCCAGTTGGAGCGGGCGGCCCGGGTGGGACGCCCCCTGCGCCAGGCGGATCGGCTGCTGGCCCAGTTACCCGCCTGGCTGGCGGGCAACGGCGCGGAGCCCGTGCTCGTGCACGGGGACCTCTGGAGCGGCAATGCAGGGCTGGTGGCCGGGGGGCAAGGGGCGCTCTTCGATCCGGCCTGCCACTGGGCCGACCGGGAGGTGGATCTGGCGATGGCCCGCCTGTTTGGAGGGTTTCCGGCCAGCTTCTTCAGCGGCTATGAGCAGGAGTGGCCGTTGCCGGCGGGCGATCGGCAACGGCGGGACCTCTACAACCTGTATCACCTGCTTAACCACGCCAATCTTTTTGGCGGGTCGTACTGGCAGGCGAGTCAGGCTTGTATCGACGGGCTCCTGGCCGCCGGACCACCGGGCTGAGCCCCTTGCTGGAGGGCCGCTGGCAGCCCCAGCTCTTCAGCCCAGGTACTCCTGGCGCAGGTGCTGCAGGCGCGACACCACAGCCGAGCGCTTGTCGCCGGTGGTGAGGTTGTCCCAGCTCCAGCGGCCCACCACCACCAGGCCCAGCAGCTCCAGCAGCCCCGGCACGATCGGCAGCAGATTGATGGTGTCGAGCACGCCCTTGATCAGGATCTGGGCCACGATCACCGCCACCAGGATGCCGACGGACTTACCGATGCGGCCCATCTGCTGCCAGTCGACCTGGTCCAGGGTCTGATTCACCTTGCCGAGGATCTCGCTGTAGCGCTCGCTGAACGGGGTCTCGGTGGCGGCATTCAACCCTTCGGTGCCAGCTCCGGCTGCCTGGCTGCCCTGGGTCTCGGTGGCAGCGTCCTGCTCAGCGGTGCCCTGCTCAGCTGTGGTCGCAGTGGTGTCGATCATGGAGCGGGGATTGCTTGCCTGGAATCGCTTCACAAGGTATCGGTGTGCCCCTCTCCGCGCCAACTGCGCTGTGTGTTGATCAGCGCCTCCTGATCACCCTCCGGGGGTTGCTGGAGGTGGCAGACCCCCAGGAGGGATGCGCGCTGCTGCTCGGCAGCCGCCAGGAGCACACCTGGACGCTGGAGCGGCTGTGGCCCTGTTGCAACGTGTGGCCCGCGGCTGGGGAGCGGCACCACCGCTTTGCGGTGGACCCCCGGGAGCAGTTGGTGGCCCAGCGCTGGGGCCGCGGGCGGGGGCTGGATCTGCTGGGGGTGGCCCATCGCCATCCCCGCAGCGCGGCCATCCCCTCCCGGGCCGATTGCCGGCTGTGTGTGCCGCCGGCGCTGATGGTGATCCAGGGGGAGAACGGTGCGCTGGCGGCCTGGTGGCTGGAGGACGGAACGGCCCAGCCCCGGCCGTTGCCATGGAGAATGGTGGATTGATCGCGCCGGCCGGCCTTGCTTCCTCCCGATATCAGCGGCGTTCAGCTCAGCCCCGATGAGGTGGCCCGCTTCTCGCGCCACCTGATCCTGCCGGAAGTGGGCATGGACGGACAGAAGCGGCTGAAGGCGGCCTCGGTGCTGTGCGTGGGCACCGGCGGCCTGGGTTCGCCGCTGCTGCTCTATCTGGCCGCCGCCGGCGTGGGCCGGATCGGTATCGTCGATTTCGACGTGGTGGATCACTCCAACCTGCAGCGGCAGGTGATCCACGGCACCAGCTGGGTGGGCAAGCCGAAGATCGAATCCGCCAAGGCGCGCATCCTCGAGATCAACCCCCACTGCCAGGTGGATCTCTACGAAACGGCGCTCACCAGTGAGAACGCGCTGGCGATCATCGAGCCCTACGACCTTGTCTGCGACGGCACCGACAATTTCCCCACCCGTTACCTGGTGAACGACGCCTGCGTGCTGCTGGGCAAGCCCAACGTGTACGGCTCGATCTTCCGGTTTGAGGGCCAGGCCACGGTGTTCAACCTCGACGCCGAGAGCCCCAACTACCGCGACCTCTTCCCCGAGCCGCCGCCGCCGGGCATGGTGCCCTCCTGCGCCGAGGGCGGTGTGGTGGGCGTGCTGCCCGGGATCATCGGCGTGATCCAGGCCACCGAGGCCGTGAAGATCATCACCGGCATCGGCACCACCCTCAGCGGCCGGCTGCTGCTGTTCGATGCCCTGGGCATGAAGTTCCGCGAGTTGAAGCTGCGGCCCAGCCCGGAGCGGCCGGTGATCGACCGGCTGATCGACTACCAGGAGTTCTGCGGCGTGGGCGGTACTGCCCCTGGGCAGGAGGAGGCGGGAGCCGTGCCCAGCATCACCGTGGCCGAGCTCAAGACCGTGATCGATGGTCAGATCGAGGACATCCTGCTGCTGGATGTGCGCAACCCCCAGGAGGCCGACATCGCCGTGATTCCTGGCTCGGTGCTCGTGCCGCTGGATCGGATCGAGAGTGGTGAGGCGATCGAGGACGTGCGTCAGCTGGCCGCCGGCAAAAAGCTCTACGTGCACTGCAAGCTGGGCGGCCGCAGCGCCAAGGCGCTGATCGCCCTGGGGCGGCACGGCATCGAGGGCGTGAATGTGAGCGGGGGCATCGACGCCTGGAGCCAGGAGGTCGATCCGAGCGTTCAGCGCTACTGAGCTTGCCTGCAGTGGGGGGTGTGGCTCAGTAGTCCACCCCCCGCTTGAGGTCGATGCCCCGCTCCGCGTAGTGCTTATGGCACACCATTTCGGAGTGCACTGAGGCCAGGTCGAAGTAGGCGGGGCGGTTCTTGCAGCGGCCCGTGAGGATCACTTCCGTCTCGGTGGGTTTGCGCAGCAGGGTCTGCACGATCGGCTCCACCGGCAGCAGTTCGAGATCCACGGTGGGGTTGATCTCATCGAGGATCACCGTTTTGTAGAGGCCGCTGGAGATGGCGGCGCGGGCGATCTCCCAGGCACGCTCGGCCTCCACGTAGTCGATCGGTTGCTGCTGGCCGCGCCACACGATCGCGTCGCGGCCGGAACGCAGGTGATCCACCAGGTGCGGGTAGCTCTCGCGCAGGGCGGCGATGGCGGCGTCTTCCGTGTAGCCACTGCCGCCTTTGAGCCACTGCAGGATCAGCACCCGGTGGCTCTTGTCCTGGCTGATGCCACGGCCGATCGCCTGCAGGGCCTTGCCCAGGGCGCTGGTGCTCTTGCCTTTGCCCTCGCCCGTGTAGATCTCAATGCCATCGAGGCCGAGGGGAATGGCCTCCTCGGCTCCCTGGCCCTCGCGGCGGTGAGCCCGCATCTCGGAATGCAGGTCGGCCAGCTGCACCAGTTGCCGCGGCGCGCCCCGGCCGGTGCAGATCACCTCCATCCCCGCCGGTTTGGCGGCCAGGGTGTGGCACACCTCGTCGACGTCGAGCAGGCCCAGATCCAGCACCGGGTTGAGCTCGTCAAGCACCACCACGGAATAGAGATCGCTGGCGATGGCACCCCTGGCGATATCCCAGCCCCGCTGGGCTTCCTGACGGTCGAACTTGCTGACCTCGTCAGCGGTGAAGAACTCACCGCGGCCGGTGCGCACCTGGTCGATCAGGTGGGGGAAGCCCTGCTGCAGGGCCTCGATCGCCGCGTCCTCGTCGTAGGCCCGACCAGGCCCCTTCAGGAAGCGCAGCAGCAGCACCCGAGTGCGTCGCTGCTCGCAGATTCCCAGGCCGATCGTGCGCAGCACGACCCCAAGAGCGGCCTGGCTTTTCCCCTTGCCCTCGCCGTCGTAGACATGCAGCTGACCGTGGGCGCGTTCATCGCTGCCGGCGGCCGTGCGAATGCCGATGCCCCGGCCCGTGCCCCGCTGCGGCGTCTGGGTGCTGCTGGGGCTCATGGAACGGCTGCAGGCTCCCGGATGCTACCGAGGCTCGCCACGACAGCATCTCCTGGTGCTTGCCAGGATTCCCCAGCAGTGCTGCGGTGCATGGCCTTCACCCTGCTCGAATCCCTTCCGGTGGATCTCAGTGTTGCCCTGGCAGCCCTGCGCCGCCAGCTGGCGGCCCTGGATCGGGTGGTCGTGGCCTATTCCGGCGGAGTGGACAGCGCTCTGGTGGCCGCGATCGCCGTGGAGCAACTGGGTGCGAGCGCTTTGGCCATCACCGGGGTGTCGCCGGCCCTGGCCCCCCACCTGCGCCTTGAGGCGGCGCAGCAGGCCCGATGGCTGGGGATTGATCATCGGGAAATTCCCACGGCTGAACTGGCGGATCCCGCCTACGCCAGCAATCCCAGCGATCGCTGCTACGCCTGCAAGCGGGAGCTCCATCAGCTGCTGGCCCCCATCGCCCGGGCGGCCGGCGCAACGGTGGTGCTTGATGGCGTGAATGCCGATGATCTCTCCGACCACCGGCCTGGGATTCAGGCGGCACGGGAGTGGGGTGTGCGCTCGCCCCTGGCTGATCAGGGTCTGGCCAAGAGTGGGGTGCGGCAGCTGTCCAGGGCCCTCGGACTGCCGTGGTGGGACAAGCCGGCCCAGCCCTGTCTCGCCTCCCGTTTCCCCTATGGCGAGGCGATCACGGCCAGCCGGTTGCAGCGGGTGGCGGCGGCGGAGGGCTGGTTGCGCGAGCAGGGCTGGCAGGAGCTGCGGGTGCGCAGCCAGGGGGAGACCGCCCGCATCGAACTGCCGGCGGCGCGACTGGCGGACGCCCTGGGGTTATGGGCTGACAGTGATCGCCGCCAGGATCTGGTGGCGGCTTTCCGCCGGCTGGGGTTCACGGCCGTAAGCCTCGACCTGGAGGGCCTGGTGAGCGGGAAGCTCAACCGTGCCCTCCAGCCCTGAGGGTCGCCTCAGGCGACGCTGACGGCGGGCTCGCGCTCGCTTTCGGCGATGGCGGAGGGGGTTTCGCGGCGGAAGCTGGTGAGCTTGTGGTCGCGGGCGCCGAGTTCAGCGGCGAGCACCTGGCAGGCGCGCTCCGGCATGGTGTGATCTCCACAGGTGAACACATCCACGGCGGCGTAGCCGGATTCCGGCCAGGTGTGGATGGAGATGTGGGATTCGGCCAGGAGGGCCAGCCCGGTCACCCCCTGGGGCTCGAAGCGGTGGGTGATCAGGTTGAGGAGGGTGGCACCAGCCCGTTTCGCAGCGGAGGTGATGGTGTCCCTGAGGAAAGCTTCGTCGTCGAGCCTGGAGCTGTCGCAGTGATAGAGCTCGAGGATGCAGTGTTTGCCCACCGTGTCGGAGATCTGGTGCGGCAAGGGGGCAGCGGGTGCGCTGGTGACAGCGGAGGCACCGTCCCATCCCGGATTGGGGTGGAGGCAGGGCAGGCTCTGGGTCATCGAGGAGGCCCAAACAGGTCGCCCACACTACGTGCTGGCGTTCACCCCTGCGGTTCCTCCCCACAGATGCGCCCCGCCTGCATCGTGACCACCTGGGAGTGCTCCCGCCATCCCCTGGTGAAGGCGCCCAGGTGAGTGGTGCTCACCAGACATTGATGGCCTTCCCCCACGGCCTCCAGCAGCAGCTGCTGACGATGGGGGTCCAGTTCCGCCAGCACGTCGTCCAGCAGCAGCAGGGGGGGCTGCCCCACCACCTGCTCCACCAGTTGCAGCTCCGCCAGCTTCAAGGCGAGCACCAGGGTGCGTTGCTGGCCGGCTGATCCGTAGCGACGGGCAGGTTCCCCCCCCAGCAGCAGGGCGATCTCGTCACGGTGAGGGCCGACGCTGCACTGACCGAGCCGCATCTCCTCGCGGCGCTGGGCGGCGAGCTGCTGGAGCAGGGCCGCCCGCCACGGCTCCTCCGCTTCCTGCTCCTCCAGAACGGTGCCACTGCGGTAGGCCAGCTGGAGGGTTTCACGCTGGCCGCTGAGGCGGCTGTGCCAGGCGCCCGCCAGGGGGGCGAGCCGCTGCAGCGCCCGATGGCGTCGTCGATGCAGCCGGGTGCCGATCAGGGCCATCTGGATGTCGAAGCTGTCGAGCAGACCATCCAGGTCGGAGCCCCCCAGGCTCCGGCGCAGCAGCTGGCTGCGCTGGCGCAGCAATCGGCCATAGCGGCTGAGCAGATCGGCGTAGAGCGGTTCCAGTTGAAGCACCACCCGATCGAGCCACTGGCGCCGCAGGGCAGGTTCGCCCCGCACCAGCTCCAGATCCAGGGTGCTGAAGCCCACGCAGCGCAGGGACCCCAGGAGGTCGTGCTGACGCTCGAGGGGCTTGGCGTTGCGACTGGCCAGGCGGCCTCCCTGGCGCCGCAATTCCAGTTGCAGGGCGTCGCCTTCAGCGGTTCGAGCCCGCAGCACCGCCCGGCTCTGGCCATGGCGGATCAGGTCCCGGTCGCTGCCGGTGCGATGGGAGCGCAGGCTGCCCAGCAGCTCCACGGCCTCCAGCAGGTTCGACTTTCCCTCACCGTTGCACCCCACCACCAGCACCCGGGGGGCTTCCAGAGTCAGCTCCAGCCGCTCGAGGTTGCGGAACTGCTGCAGGTCGAGGCATTGCAGCCGGATGGGTCTGAGGCAGCGAGCGGTTAAGGTAGATCCATCGGGCTCTGGCTCGATGCCGTGCCATGCCGGCCGGTGGGGCCCCACAGCAGTGGGCATGTAGCTCAGTTGGATAGAGCATCAGATTCCGGTTCTGAGTGTCGGGGGTTCGAGTCCCTCCATGCTCGTTGAGCGGTCCCATCGTCCCGGTGTCCCGGCCTTCCTGTGGCGGTCTGCCCACAGGACCCTTTCCTCCCCTCCCACAACGTCCAGGGTCTGGTACCGGCTGAACGTGCGGACGGCCCCCTGCGCGGCGTCTGGTCGCCCTGCTGGGGCCGCGTCTGGCTCAGGACCCTGACGCCTGGAGCCGGATGCCCATGGCCCGGATGCCGCCTGGATCGATCACGAAGCCACAGTGCTCGAGGGCATCCTGGGCCGCTGGCGGAGCGGAGAGGGAAATGCTGCAGCCCGGCAGTTCCCGGCGGAGCCGTCCCAGGGCCGCCTGCACCAGCGCCAGCATCAGCTGCCCCTGGGCCGGGTCGCGGTCGTCGGCCCACAGATCCCAGAGGTTGGCGTTCAGGGCCCGGTCGCTGGTGGCCCGCACGAAACCCACCAGTTCCCCATCGGCCCTGTGGATGCGCAGGTGCCAGAGGCTGCAGGCCAGCACCCGCTGCCAGCGTTCCGGGGTGCGGGGTTGCTCCCCCGCCTGGCCCAGCAGGTGGTTGAGCGCATCGGGTTGGGGCACACCTTCGCTCAACAGGGCGTAACCCTGCGGCAGCCGCGGCGGCGGGGTGAGATTGCGGAACGGGAGCAGCAGGGAGCCCAGGGTGACCTCGTGGCGGAAGGGGCCGGTGCGGGGGAATCAGCCGGTGTTGCGCATACCGGCGGCGATGCCGTTGATGGTGAGCAGGGCCCCGCGGAGCAGCTCGCTGCGGCTGTAGGTGCGCCCATCGTGACCCGGTGTGCCGGCGGCCTCGCTCATGGGCGGCTGCCGGTTCTGATCGCGGAGGCGGCGCAGCAGGGCCACCTGCAGGAAGCCCAGGGGCACGATCGTGCGGTTGCGCAGGTCCACTGAAAGCTGCAGGGCTGGATCGCTGTCCAGCAGGCGCTGGTGGCCGGTGATCGCCAGCACCAGGTCGCGGGTGAGGGCGAATTCCGTGGCGATGGTCCCGAAGATGCGCTCGAAGGCCTGCTTGTGATCGCTGCGCCCCAGTGCCTGCACATAGTGGAGGGCCAGATCGATGTCCACTTTCGAAAGGGTCATCTCCACCTTGGAGATCAGCATGCGGAAGAAGGGCCAGCGCTGATAGAGCAACTGCAGCAGCTCCAGCTGCCCGGGATCCCGGTCGAGTTCTTCCTGCAGGGCGGCTCCCACGCCAAACCAGCTGGGCAGCAGGAAACGGCTCTGGGTCCAGCCGAACACCCAGGGAATGGCCCGCAGGCTGGAGAGGTCCTTGGCGCCGCTCTTGCGCCGGGCCGGTCTGCTGGAGATCTGCAGCTTGCTGATCTCCTCGATGGGTGTGCACTGCTGAAAGAACGGCACCAGATCTGGGTTGTCGTGCACGAGGGCCCGGTAGAAGTCGCGGGAGCGGGCGGCCAGCCGGCCCATCAGGGCGTTCCAGCTGGGCGTCTCATCGACCGGGGTGCTCACCAGGCTGTTCTGGATCACCGCCGTGCTCACGGTCTCCAGGTTGTAGAGCGCCAGATCGGGGAGGGAGTACTTGGAGGCCAGCACCTCCCCCTGTTCGGTGATCTTGATGCGGCCCTGCAGGGTGCCGCTGGGCTGGGCCAGGATCGCCTGGTAGGCCGGTCCGCCGCCGCGGCCCACCGAGCCCCCGCGGCCGTGGAAGATGCGCAGGGCCACCCCATGGCGCGTGGCCAGCTGCTGCAGGGCGATCTGGGCCTTGTGGATCTCCCAGTTGCTGGAGAGGAAGCCGGAGTCTTTGTTGCTGTCGGAGTAGCCGAGCATCACCTCCTGCAGGGGCTCGCCGCCGCCGCGGGCGCTGAGCAGCTGGCGGTAGGAGGGCTGGCGGAACAGCTCTTCCATCACCGCCGGTGCTCCCTGCAGGTCTTCGACCGTCTCGAACAGGGGGACCACCAGCAAGGTGGCGTGCTGGGCCACCGGGTCCACCAGCCCGGCCTCCTTGGCCAGCAGCAGCACCTCCAGCAGGTCGGACACCGTGTGACTCATGGAGATCACATAGGTGTGGCAGATGCGGGTGCCGAATTCCTCCTGCAGCCGCTTCACCATGCGCAGCACGGCGAAGGTCTCGGTGGTGGCCTCGCTCCAGCGGGCGGCCGCCGGCGCAAGGGGGCGACGGGTCTGGAGTTCGGCCAGCAGCCAGCCCACCCGCTCGGCCTCCGTCATCTCGCCGTAGGGCACGGGCAGCTGCAGATAGCGGCTCAGTTCATCGAGGGCGTCGCTGTGGCGGGTGCTCTCCTGGCGGATGTCGAGGCTGGCCAGGCAGAAGGCGAAGATCTGCACCTGGCTGATCAGGTGCTGGAGCGCTTCGCAGCTCAGCCCGGTGCTCTCCAGGCTGTTGAGCACCAGTTCCAGATCGGTGCGGAATTCATCCACCGAGCCGTAGTGCAGCTCCTGGCTCGATGGACTGGGGCTGGCACTGAGGTTGCCGCCCGTGAGGGGCACGTTGGCCATGCCGTCACAGGGGGCTTCCCACCCCGCGTCGGCGAGCACCTGGTTGCGGGCCTGGGTCAGCCGCAGGCGCTCCAGCACGTAGCTGAGCTTGAGGCGGTAGGGCTCCAGCCGGTAGCGGGCGGCCCGCTCGTCGTAGATCTCCGGAAAGCGCAGCCGGTCCATCTCGAGCGACTCCAGCAGGGCCGGGCTCACCTGGCTCCACTGCATGGAGATGCTGAGCTGATCGCGGAGATTGCCCACCGAGCGGATGTAGCGCTCGAGCATCAGCTGGCGCTGATAGCAGGCGGTGCGCCAGGTGATCTCCGGCGTCACCGAGGGGTTGCCATCGCGGTCGGACCCCACCCAGGAGCCGAAGGTGCAGAAGGCGTCGCCGGGGGGCTCCACGTCCGGATAGCTCTGGGCCAGGGCGGCGCGAATCCGCTGGCGCAGCAGCGGCATCGCCTCGAACAGCACCTGCTGGAAGTAGTGGAGGGCGTAGTCCACCTCGTCGAGCACGGTGGGCTTGAACTGGTGCAGTTCATCGGTGCGCCACCACAGCCGGATCTCCTCCTCGAGCTGCTGGCGGAGGTTGTGACGCTCCAGCGCATTGAGGCCACTTCCCTGCTCCAGCTTCTGAATCAGGCTGGCGACCCGCCGCTGCTTGTGGCGCACGGTGTGTCGCACGATCTCGGTGGGGTGGGCGGTGAACACCAGCCGCAGGTCGAGGTGGCGCAGCAGGGTCTCGAGCTGGGCCGGCGGCACGTTGAGGCTGCGCAGGCGCTTGAACAACTGACGGAAGGTGGCCGGTTCCGTCTGGCTGGCCAGGGGGGGCAGGAAGGGGTCGGTGGCCTCGGGTTCGCTGTGCTGCTTGAGGCTGTCGAGATAGCTGTCTTCCTCGATGTGTTGCTCGAGGATGTTGACGAGCTGGAAATAGAGGGAAAAGGCGCGGGCGGCGGCAATCGCCTCCACCAGATCCATTTCCCGGATCAACTGCACGATGGCGCTGCTGCTGTCGGCCCCTTCTCCGGTCTCATCGGGCTCGCCGGGCTCACTCAACTGCTTCAGGCGCAGCAGGCGCTGGGCCTGCTCCGGCGGACATTCGCTGCTCAGCACGGCCTGCCACAGCTCCTCGACCAGCTCCAGACGTTCACCCAGCAGCCGGGTGGCCCGGGGGGAGGGTTCGGCGACCGGGGGCACGAACTGCCGCATGGGGAGTGAACTGGCAGCGCGGGATTGGCTGATCATCCCAAAGTGTCTGCGCCCGCGTCTGTGTGGCTGATAGCGGACTGGCCGTCGCCGCTTGCGGCGGCCAGCGCCACCTCCTGCTCGGCCATGCGCTGCGCCTCGGCGCTCACGATGGCGGCAATGGCCTGGCCGCTCTGGTGCAGCTCCAGCCAGCGCATGGCCTGGTTGCCGTGCCGCAGCACCTCGTGCAGGGGGGCCAGCACGGTGGTGAGCCCCCAGCACTCGGCCAGGGGTGCGAGCTCCCTGAGGGCCAGCTCCAGCCATGTGCGGCAGCTCAGGCTGCGGCCGTCGCGCCAGTGCACGAGCTTGGCCTCGAGGCTGTGGCGGGCACAGGCCTGGTCATTGCGGTCCGCCAGGGCCGCCAGCTGCCCGGCCCCCAGCACACTGGCCTGCAGCGGATCCCAGTGATCCGGATCCTGCACCAGCTGGTGCAGACGCAGCTCGGCGAAGGCGGTGATCGCCAGCAGCAGGGCCGGATCGCTCACCAGATCGCAGATGCGGATCTCCAGCCTGTTGAGGTCGTGGGGGCGATCGTCCCCGTTCGGCCGCACCGACGTCCAGAGATGGCGCACGTTCTGCATCGTGCCAGCAGCCAGCTGCTGCTCCATCCAGTCCACATAGTGCGGGTGGCTCTCAAACAGCGGCACCTCGGTGGGGGTGAGGGGGAACTGCAGCCAGCGCTGGGAGTGGGCCCCGCAGACCTGCCCATCGAGGAAGGGGGAGCTGGCGCTCAGGGCCAGCAGCAGGGAGGCTTCGCAGCGCAGCAGCCGCAGGCCTGCGAAGAGCATGGCCATGCCCTCGAAACCGCTCCCGGGGGTGAGGCCCAGGTTGATGTGCACGCTCGCGGTGACCACCCGGGTGCCATAAGTGGTTTCGATGTAGCCGTGGTACGGGTTCAGGGGGTCGGAGCGCTCGAAGCGGTGGCTGTCGCCCGTGCTCAGGGTGCTGCCCGGCAACAGGGTGAGACCCCGCTCGGCCAGCCAGGGGCGCAGCCGCTGGCGCGGCTCGAGCAGCAGCTGGAGCTGGCGGTCGTAGGCGGCCGCCGGTGGGGTGACGTATTCCAGGTTGCGGTGGTCGGGCTCGGTGACGAAGCCCGGGAGCGCGGCCGCCACCTCGGCACTGCAACCCACCACCGTGCCGTCGGGCCGGCAGGTGAACAGCTCCACTTCGAAGCCCTTCAGGAGCTGGGGGGGCATGGCGGAACGGCTCACTGCAGGCAGGCCAGGGCCTTGAGCATGCCCCGGGCCTTGTTGAGGGTTTCCTGGTGCTCGGCCTCGGGCACCGAATCGGCCACCACACCCGCACCCGCCTGCACCTGCACCCGCCAGCCGCCCTCGGGGTGGGGCAGCACCACCATCGTGCGGATGGTGATGGCGGTGTTGAGGGCCCCGGCCAGGTCGACCGCTCCATACACCCCCGAGTAGGGCCCGCGGGCATCGGGCTCCAGCTCATGGATCAGCTGCATGGCCCGGATCTTTGGCGCACCGCTCACGGTGCCGGCGGGGAAGGAGGCCATCAGCAGGTCCCAGACGCTGCGGCCTGGCGCCAGCCGGCCCTCCACCTGGCTCACGATGTGCATCACGTGCGAGTAACGCTCGATCACCATCAGGTCGCTCACGGCCACAGTGCCCGGCTGGCACACCCGGCCCAGGTCGTTGCGGCCCAGGTCCACAAGCATCACGTGTTCGGCGCGCTCCTTGGGATCGGCCAGCAGATCGGCCTCCAGCGCCCGATCCTCCGCCTCGTCGGCACCGCGGGGCCGGGTGCCGGCAATCGGCCGCAGGGAGGCCCTGATGGTGCCGTCCGCGAGCGGATCGGCCTTCACCATCACCTCGGGGCTCGAGCCGATCAGATACCAGCCTCCGAAGTTGAAGAAGGCCATGTAGGGGGATGGGTTCACCATCCGCAGGCTGCGGTACAGCTCGAAGGGGTCGCGCTGCACGTGGCTCTCCAGTCGCTGGCTCAGCACCAGCTGGAAGACGTCGCCGGCGGCGATGTGTTCGCGGGCCGTGGCCACCGCTGCCTCGAAGTCGGCCTGGCCTCGGTTGCTCAGTGGCTGCAGCCGCTCCACGATCTCGCTCGTGGGGGCGTCTTGCCATTGCAGGGGGGTGACGCCCGGTGGCAGGGGCGCGTGCATCCGGGCCTCCAGGGCGGCAATGCGCGCCTGGGCCGCGGCATAGGCCGTCTCCGGATCCGCGCCGTTGCTGAGGTCGGCGTAGGCCACCGCCGTGATCTGGCGCTTCACCTGGTCAAACACCAGCAGGCTGTCGGCCAGCAGCCAGCAGCCATCGGGGGGTGCCCCCGCCGGTGCCGCATGCACCGGCACGCTCGGCTCGATCCAGCGGATCAGCTCGTAGCCCCAGAACCCGAACAACTGACCCACCGGCGGCAGGCCCGGCACCGGCGCGCTCCGCAGGGGGGTGAGGCACTCCTGCAGCAGGGCAAAGGGGTTGCCGCTCAGCTCCTCCTGCTGGCCATCGCGCCAGTGGCGCACGCTCTGATCGCCCCGGGTGGTGAGGGTCCAGAGCGGGTCGGCGACGATGAAGCTCCAGCGGCCGATGCGCTCGCCTCCCTCCACCGATTCGAGCAGCACGCCATGGCTGCTCTGCGCTCCCACCTTCAGCCAGGCGGTGAGGGGGGTCTCCAGATCGGCAGGCCAGCGCCTCCAGAGCGGGATGAACGTATGGCCGGCGGCCACCTGGTCGCGGAAGGCCTGATCCTCGAGATGGGGCATCGCGGTCGCGATCACTGCGCAGGTGTGCCTGAACTGGGCCTGGTGGTGCAGGCGGACGGGGGCGATCCGGTCAGAACCTCGGCCTCCGCGGGAGATGGGTGCCGCGGTGGGACAGCTCCATGGGACTGGGCGGCGGAAACCTGCGCCGGTTGGCTGGATCCTAGCGATGGCCTCTCCGGGCTCCCCTAGCCTTCTTCTCCAACGACCACGCGACCGAGCCCGTCGCCCCCGAGGTTCCATGACGGTGTCGCCCGACGGCCTGCCCCGTGTAGTCGCCATCGGTTTCAACAAGTGCGCCACCCGCAGCCTGGCGCGCCTGTTTGCCCGCTCCGGGCATGCGGCCGTGCACCAGAAGCTGCCCGGACGCTGGCGCCGCAGGCGCAAGCTCGGCGGCATCATGCGGGCCAACCAGGTGGCCGGTCGGCCCGTGTTCAGCGGTGTGGAGCAGTTCGTCTTCTATGGCGACCTGATCGACAGCAACCGCCGGGGCACCTTCGACGGCAACAGCCTGTTCCGCGAGATCCTGCGCGACTACCCCGACACGATCCTGCTGCTGAACTGGCGCGACCGGGAAGACTGGATCCGCTCCCGGTTGCGCCATGGTCACGGCGAATTCGCCGCCCGGGAGCAGCGCCTGCGCGGCCTGGCCAGCCAGGGGGCGCTGTGCGAAGAGTGGCGCCAGGAGTGGGATCACCATCTGGCCGCGGTGCGGGCCTTCATGGCCGACCGTCCCAGCCAATTGCTGGAGTTCAACATCGACACCGATCCGATTGCCGGCCTGATCGCGCGGCTGCCCGCCTACCGGCTCGAGGCCGCTCACTTTGAGGACATCGGCCGCAGCCGCGGGCGCCGGCTGCCGGCCTGGATCGAGGCGACCAAGGCCTGGATCGCCCACCACCGCCCTCGCGCCCAGCGCTGATCCGATGATCCTCTCGGAGCGCCATCAGCTGATCGTGCTGCACGCCCGCAAGGCTGCGGGCAGTTCGCTGTGTGTGTCGCTGGCGCGCAGCCTCGGTGCCGAGGATCTGCAGATCAGTGCCCTGCCGGAGACGATGGCCCTGGGCATTCCCCTCACGGATCGGGTGCGCCGGGTGGCCCTGCGCCAGAGCCGCCATCTCCTCCCGCTCTGGCGCCTGCTGGGGCCCGGGGCCTACCGCCGTGCCCTCACCCGGGCCGTCGACCATGCCCACCGGCCCCTGTTGGGTCGCAAGCCCCCCCACGCCCCGGCAGCCCGGGTTGCTGCGGCCTTCCCCGATGCCTGGAGCCGCTTCCGCAAGCTGGTGATCGTGCGCAATCCCTGGGACAAGACCGTCTCGGACTACTTCTGGCGCATTCAGAACTGCCGGCGACCGCCCAGCTTCGCCACCTATCTGCAGGCCCTGGCCGCCGGCGATGCTCTGGGCGGCATCGTGCCCCTGGCCTTCCACGACAACTGGCCGATGTACACGATCGAGGATCGGGTGGTGGCTGACACGGTGGTGCGCTTCGAGCAACTCGAGCCAGGCCTGGGGCAGTTTTTCCGCGAGGCGGGCATCGACTGGGATGGCTGGCTGCCCCGCTCCAAGGGCGGGCATCGCCCGCGGGGCGCCGCCGGCGGCTACCGCAGCTACTACAGCCCGGAGCTGGAGCGGCTGGTGGGCCGGCTCTACGCCCGTGAAATCGACCACTTCGGCTATCGCTTCTGAGCGCCCGGCACTCCGCTAGGCCTGTCCCACCCGTGCCAGGAAGCGCAGGGCGCGCTGATCCTCCTGGGTGGCGGTCTCGATGCGGGCCACCGTGCGCATCACCTTGCGGCGGTAGGCGTCCCGTTTGGCGTCGAGGTTGGGGCCGCGGCCGATCTTCTCTTCCAGTTCTTCACTGGAGCGGGTGTAGTAGTGATTGAGCTGCAGATGCTCGGCGGCGTAGAAGCTGGCCTGGCGGCGCTGCCTCAGGGGCACGGCCTCCCCGCGGTCGTTCCAGGTGAGGGCTGGCCGGCCGGTGTCCATGCTGTGCACCCGCACCGCCCGGAGCCGGCAGGGATCCACCAGGCACTTGAAGTTCACGCCCTGCATCGGGTCGCTCGCCCGCAGCCGGTAGTTGGCCACCACGCCGCCGCTGGGGGGCTGCTGGTGGCCGCAACGGCCGAACATGTGCCAGGGCAGGGACACATTCACCACCTCAGGCCCGAGGTGGGCCAGCGCCGCATCCACCGATGCCGCCTGCACCGGCACCAGGAATTCATCGGCGTCGATGCAGGCCAGCCAGCGGTAGGCCCCCCCGAAGTTGGCGGCGGCATGGGCATAGGCCAGCACCTGGTTGTGGATCGGCCGGCGCAGCTGGCGGTCGCTCAGCCGCTGGCCCCAGGGGATCACCGTGAGGCGTTCGGCAGACAGCTCACGCCGCAGCTCCGCCACCGTGCCATCGCTGCTGGCATCGTCGTAGGCGATCACATGGCGGACTCCTGCGAGCCGGTGAAAGCGGGCCCACTCGCCGATATGCCGCTCCTCGTTGCGCACCACCAGGGCGATGGCCAAGCCGTGGCGATCACACAAAGGCCGGGGGGGCACAAGCCCCACCCGGCCGATCTTGATGCGTTGCAGCAGGGAGTTGATCAGGGTGACTGATCAGGCGTCGAAGGTGTTCTTGCCGGAGAACTTGAGGTTGGCAGGGTTGGGGTTGGCGCCGATCCGGCGGGGGTTGTGGCCCACCATCGCGCGGCCTTCGTTCACCTTTTCAGGGAACACGCCATCTTTGGGGTGCAGGAACTCGGTATCACCCCCGGGGAAGATCCGGTAGATCTTGTAGTCCTCGATGCGGGGCTTGAACTTGGTGCGCAGCTGGGTGCCGAGGGCCAGGCACTGCTCCTTGCGGGCGAAATACATGATGTTTTCGCCTTCGTTCATCTCGGCAGCGCCGCCGGTGGGCAGTTCAAAGGCCTGGGCCTTGCTGCTGGTCCAGGTGATGGCGTATTTCTCTTCGGTTTCGGCGGCATTCAGCAGGCCGCCCGTGCTGCCGATGTACTTGGGGAGTTGACCGCTCAGCGCCGTTGCTGTCATGGCTAATTCAGGAGTCGGCAGACTGGTTCAGCGGGAAGCTAGCACCGTGTTTTTCGCGCTTTCGTGGGCGGCGTGGGAGTCTTCACACCCGTCAACAAAGCCGCCTTTCGGGATGCCCCTCCCCCCGGGGTCGTGATTCCGGCTGTCGCGTTCAGCAGGTGGGGAAAAACACGGTGAGGTCGCTCCCGCCCCGCTCGGTGAGACGGCCACCCAGTCGCCGGAACAGCTGTTGGGTGGCCTGGCGGCTGAGGTGCAGGCTGCCGGTGGTGGGATTCCAGCTGAGCACGGGCCCCACGGCCCGCCGGGTGGGTCTCTCGCCACTGGCCTGAGCCTCCGTGGATGGACGGCTGGGGGTCTCGGCTTGCCCCCGGTCGCCATTGCTCAGACGCAGTTTCAGTCGGGAGCCGGCCGGCTGCAGGGCCAGGGTCACGGTGCTGCCGGCGGCCAGTCCGCGACTGAAGCGATCCATCAGCCCGCCCAGCATCGTTTCCAGACGCGCGGGGTCGCTCAGCACGGGGGGCAGGCCAGGGGCAATCACGAGCTCCAGGTTCAGGCCACGCCGTGCCAGCTGCCGCTGCCACAGGCCCGCCAGCTCCTGCAGCAGCACGCTGAGGTCGGTGCGGGCCAGCTCGGTTCCTCCGCCCCCGTTGCCGCCCCCCTCGTTTCCCCCTTCACCACCGGCAGGCTGCCGCTGCAGTTCGGCAGCCAGGAAGATCAGGCCGAAGCGGTCGATCTGTTCACTGCATTCACCATCGATCTGTTCCAGGCGCTGGCGCACCACCGCGGGCAGGTCCTGGCGCCGCAGCAGAGAGCGGATCAGGATGCGGATGGTGGCCAGGGGCGTGCGCACCTCATGGGTGAGGGCCTCGAGCAGCGCCAGTTCGCCGCTGACCGCGCTGGAGGTGCTTTCCCCGGGACGCTGTGGCTGGGGCTGCAGCGTCACGCTCGGGGCGATGGCTGCCAGCCGATCCGCCAGCAGCGGCCAGAAGCGCTGCCCCAGCTGGGGGTCACTCTGAAGGCTGCCGAGGTGCTGGAGCTCCTGCCGCAGGCGTTCGGCCTGCAGGGGCGCCTCCTCAGCCAGGCGCTGGTGGATCAGTCCCAGGGCCTGGCTGAGGACGGTCGGCTCGAAGCGCACCACCAGGCGGCGCCCGGCGGCTGGACCATCGAGGCACAGCCCGACCTGCACAGCAGAGGTGATCACCAGCAGCAGGGGATCGCAGCCGTCCTGTTCCCTCAGGCTGAGGCGTTCGAAGGGTGCACCCGGACCGGGGAGCTGGCCTGCCATGGCCGGCAGCAAGGGGGAGGGGCGGCCCAGCAGATGCTCCACCGATTCAGGTGCCCAGACCCAGCCCTGCAGGTGGTTCAGCAGAGCTGGGGCGTACAGGGCGGGCAGCGGGGACGCCAGCCAGATGCCCCGTTCGCTGCCCGGCCCCACCAGCAGCTCCTCCTGCAGCACCGACAGGGCGGCCCACCACTGGCGGCGCACAGTGTCATCGTCGCTGCGGCCTGCCGGGACATCCGCCGTCAGGCAGGCGCGAACCTTGCTGAGATCCGTGGGGCGGGTCACCGGCGGCCGCCGGGTCCGATGCCACCGACGTGACCGCGGCGGGCCACCGACGCGCACAGCCCGAGGGCCATGAAGTTCATCAGCATGGCGGAACGGCCGTAGCTCAGGAACGGCAGCGGGATGCCGGTGATCGGTCCCAGTCCGATCGTCATGTTGATGTTCACCACCACCTGGAACATCAGCATGGCGCCGATGCCCACCACCACCAGGGATTCGAAATCGGTCCGCGCCCGGCCCGCGATCTGGAGCAGCCGCCAGATCAGGAGCACGAAGCCCACCACCACCAGCACCGAGCCGATGAAGCCGGTCTCCTCGCCGAGGGCACTGAAGATGAAATCGGTGTGTTGCTCCGGGATGAAGCGGAGCTTGGTGAGGGCTCCGCGCATCAGCCCGGTGCCCCAGATCTGGCCACTGCCGATCCCCACCGTGCTCTGCAGCAGGTGGTACCCCCCGCCGAGGGGGTCCTGGCTGGGATCGAGAAACAGGGTGAGCCGGGCCCGCTGGTGGGGGCGAAGGCCGTGTTCCCAGAGCCAGGGCGTCGCCACGGCGAAGAGGGTCTGGATGCCCACGGCCAGGGCCAGCCCCATCCGTTTCCAGGGCAGGCTGCTCCAGGCCAGCCAGCCCATCAGCGGGATCCAGCCGATCAGCAGCCAGGGCCAGGTGCCGGCCGCGATCGCGGCGACCAGCGGCGAGAGCAGGAGCACCACCCACTGGCCGGGCATGCCCGCCCAGTAGAGCATCACCAGGAGCACTGCTCCGAAGACCAGGGAGCTGCCCAGATCAGGCTCGATGAAGACCAGCAACCAGGGCAGGCCGATCAGGGCCGCGGGGCGCACCAGGTCGACCGGTCGCTCCACCGGGTGTCGGTCGAGGACGCCTGCCAGCAGAAGGATGACGCCAAGCTTGGCGAACTCCGAGGGCTGCAGGTAGAAGCCACCGATGTTGATCCAGCTCTGGGCGCCCAGGGCACTGGTGCCCACCACCCGCACCGCCAGCAGACCGGCCACGATCAGCCCGTAGATCGGCCAGCGCAGGCTCTGCAGGCGTTGCAGGGGCATGCGGGCCACCGCCAGAGCGATGCCCAGGCCCACCAGCCCCGTGATCCACTGCTGGTACCAGTCGGCGTAGTCGGCCTGGCGCTGGGTGCTGGCGATCAGCACCCCGGAGATGGCCACCATCGCCATGGGGATCCCCCACAGCGCCCAGTCCACGTCGGCAAGCGGGCTGCGCCGGGAGCGGGCTTTCCCGGCAAACATCGATCGACCGCGGCCGGGCAGGGTGAGCATTGGCTCAGGCTGGAACCGGGCTGGGGCTGGCGATCCGCTCAGCGAGGCTGGCGAAGGCCTGGGCGGTGGCCGAGCCCGGAGCGGAGAGGACCACGGGTGTGCCACTGTCGCCGCCTTCCCGTACGGGCAATTCCAGGGGCAGCTGGGCCAGCAGGGGTACGCCCCCCTCCTCGGCGAGCAGGGCGCCGCCACCGCTGCCGAAGATCGGGTAGCGCTTCTCGGGCGCATCGGGGGGGATGAAGGCGCTCATGTTCTCCACCACCCCCAGCACCGGCACGCCCATCTGCAGGAACATCGCCAGGCCCCGGCGGGCGTCAGCCAGCGAAACCAGCTGAGGCGTGGTGACGATCACCACGCCGGCCATGGGCACGGCCTGGGCGAGGGTGAGCTGGGCATCGCCGGTGCCGGGGGGCAGGTCCACCACCAGCACGTCGCGTTCCCCCCAGTCCACCTGGTAAAGGAACTGGCGGATGATGCCGTTGAGCATCGGGCCGCGCCAGACCACCGGTTGATTGGCATCGATCAGCAGGCCCATCGACACCATGGCGATGCCGCAGCTCTCGATCGGGGTGAGCACCTGACTGGCCCCCTCCCCCCGCACCTGGGGGGTGCGGTCGGCCACCCCGAGCATGGTGGGGGCATTGGGGCCGTAGATGTCGGCGTCGAGCAGGCCCACCCGCAGGCCGCGGCGGGCCAGGGCACAGGCCAGGTTCACGGCCACGGTGCTCTTGCCGACGCCCCCTTTGCCGCTGCTCACGGCGATCACCTGCTTCACACCCAGGATCGGTTGGCGTGGCGGCAGCTGGCCACCGGGGCCAGGGGCAGGACCATGGCCCGCCGCCCCGATCGGAGCTCCCTGGTGGGCAGGGGCTTGGCCCACCTCGATCTGCACATCACGGATCCCCTCGAGCGCCAACGCGGCCTCCCGGGCCTCCGCGGCAATCCGCCCTTGCTGGCTCTGGGCGAAGGAGGGAAGGCTGAGACGGAAGATCAGGCGGTCGTCCTGCAACCGCGGCTGCTCGATCCAGCCCAGGTCCAGCAGGCTGCGGCCGCTGCCGGCGTCACGGAGGGCACCCAGGGCTGCGGTGGCCTGCTCCAGCGTTGCCATCAGGTCGGTCCAAGGGCCTTCGATCCTAGGGATGGTGATTCAAGGCAAGTCGGCATGACAGAGCCTCTCGATCGCTTGTGCACGGGCCCGCCGCCCTGAAAAGGTGAGTGGGTTTCGGGCGTCCTGAGGGCGCAGTCGTTGATGCTCATGGCTCTGGAGGCCCCGCCCACCGACTCCCGCCAGCGGGCCAAGGCCCTGCTCATGGGGCTGCAGGACTCCATCTGCGCCGGTCTGGAGCAGCTCGACGGTGAGGGCCGCTTCGCCGAGGAGAGCTGGGAGCGGCCTGAGGGAGGCGGCGGTCGCTCGCGGGTGATGAAGGCCGGCCGGGTGTTCGAGCAGGGCGGCGTGAACTTCTCCGAGGTGGAGGGCAGTGAACTGCCTCCCTCCATCCTCAATCAGCGCCCCGAGGCCAAGGGGCATCGCTGGTTCGCCACCGGCACCTCGATGGTGCTCCACCCCCGCAACCCCTATATCCCCACCGTTCACCTCAACTACCGCTACTTCGAGGCGGGCCCGGTGTGGTGGTTCGGCGGCGGGGCCGACCTCACCCCGTACTACCCCTTCCTGGAGGACGCCCAGCACTTCCACCGCACCCTCAAGGGAGCCTGCGACAGCGTCAATCCCGCTTACTACCAGGTGTTCAAGCCCTGGTGCGACGAATACTTCTTCCTCAAGCACCGCGGCGAGACCCGCGGCGTGGGCGGCATCTTCTACGACTACCAGGATCCTGGTGGCGTGCTCTACAAGGGCCAGGATCCCCAGGCGCCGGCGGCTGCCGAGAGCCAGCGCATCGGCCCAGTCCAGCAGAGCTGGGAGCAGCTGTTCGCCCTCGCCAGTGCCTGCGGCAACGCCTTCCTGCCCAGCTATGTGCCGATCGCCGAGAAGCGCCAGCCCACCCCCTATGGCGAGCGGGAGCGGGAGTTCCAGCTCTACCGCCGCGGCCGCTACGTGGAGTTCAACCTGGTGTTCGACCGGGGCACGATCTTCGGGCTGCAGACCAACGGCCGCACCGAGTCAATCCTGATGTCGCTGCCGCCCCTGGTGCGCTGGGAGTATGGCTACAAGGCCGAGGCCGGCAGCCGTGAGGCTCTCCTCACCGACGTGTTCACCCGCCCGCAGGCCTGGCTCACCGACACCACGCTCAGCGAGCGCTGCGCTCCCCATCAGGCGGTGGGCTGAGCGGCGCCTGGGCCGCGGCTGCCACTGGCGCCGAACGTCGCTCCCGGTCCAGACCCCGCTCCAGGGCCTCCACCACCCGCAGGGCGATGGCCTCGATCGTGGGCTGGCGGCGCTGCGGGTCCCGTAGGGCCGATTCCAGGGACCCTTCGAGCTTGCCGATCTCAAGGATGGCGATCCCCCGCCGGGGAGCGCCCAGGCCGCCGCGGAAGTTCAGGGGATAGTCGCCGAAGGCGGCCGCGAGGCTTTCATCCAGCTGGCTGGGAGGGCGGTGCAGCGGGGGGATCAGACCGGAGCCCACGCCGTCGGGGCCGTAGGCGTCGTAGTGGATCTCCAGGGCGTATCCCCCACGACCAGCGTGGGCCTTGCCCACGCTCCAGTTGGTGCGTGGATCATCGGCGTCGGCGATCGTGCGGACCGGCGGGTCGTAGAAGCGGATCGCCAGCCCCCGCCGCCGGCCCAGGGCCACCACGGCCTGGGCGGTGAGCAGATTCCAGTGGAGTTCGTCGCGGATGCCGGCCTGCATCGGCGCTGCGCCGCGCAGGTCGACCGCTTCGCCGGCCGTGCCGGCCCCGGCGATCCCCTGGGAATCGGCATGGCCGGCCATCACCAGGATCTCGGTGTTGGCCGGCAGCGGCCCCTGCCCCACCCAGTCGCGTTCCAGGCGGCTGCGGGGGCCGGTGAGGGGATCGACGCGTGACAGTTCCGGGCTGCGGGCCGGTACGGCCGGCGCCAGGGAGAGGGCTCCAGCCAGGGTGGCCGCGGCGATCAGCAGCAGGTGGCGGCGTTGCGCCATGGCTCAGATCGGCGAGGAGAGGAGGTTGGCGTCACTGAACAGCCCGAGCCTGGGTCCCAGTTCCAGCTCCAGGGCAATCAGTTCATCGCGGTGGGCGCGCAGGCGCAGGGCACTGCCGGTGGCGCTGTCGTGGCTGATCAGGCGCAACTCCACCGCCTCTTCCCGCTGCGCCCGCCGCCGATAGAGCAGTCCCGCCAGCGGCCCGAGCAGGGCCAGGAGCAGGGGCCACCAGCCCAGCTGGGGCCAGAGTTGCCGCAGCACCAGCCCCAGGCAGGCAGCGCCCACACCGCCCAGCAGGGAGAGCAGCACCGCCAGCACCGGGCTGGAGGCCACGGCGGCGCGGAAGACCAGGTGGCGGCGCTCCGGATCCCCGCCGGCGGCCTGCCAGCCCCGCGCCTCGAGCCAGCCCGTGAGGGCGGGGAGCACCTCCAGGGGCGGTTTGGAACTGCGCACCTCCACCGTGGTGGTGCGGTCCTTGCTGGCGGCGCGCAGGAAGAACACCAGTCCCACCGCCAGCAGCAGGGTGAGCAGCAGGGTGGAACCGGACTGGGCCATGGCTTGATTCTGACCTCTGCCCGGATGCAGCTGCGGGCCGGCTTGTCACGATGGGAGTTCCCCCGGCCTGCACCGCTGCGATGACCGCTGCCCCCACCAGCAATCTGCCCGCCCCCGCCCGCTTCGCGGTCTTCGACGGTGACCTCGATGCCGAATGGGCGGCGCTCTATGCCGGGGCCCGTGCCCTGGCGGTGGACACCGAGGCCATGGGGCTCATCCATGGCCGTGATCGCCTCTGTCTGGTGCAGATCTGCGACGACCACGACAACGTGTGCTGCATCCGCCTGGCCCGGGGGCAGAGCGCGGCGCCGCGGCTCCAGGCCCTGATGGAGAACATCGCCATCGAGAAGGTGTTCCATTTCGCCCGTTTCGACGTGGCGGCCCTGGCCGAGAACCTCGGCATCACCGTGGTGCCGATCTTCTGCACCAAGGTGGCCAGCCGGCTGGGCCGGACCTACAGCCCCCGCCACGGCCTCAAGGAGGTGGTGCAGGAGCTGGTGGGCGTGGAGCTCGACAAGCAGGCCCAGAGTTCCGACTGGGGCCGGGTGGAGGATCTCTCCGACGCCCAGCTGGCCTATGCGGCCGGGGATGTGCGCTACCTGCTGCCGGCGCGGGATCGCCTGGAGGTGATGCTCAAGCGCGAGGACCGCTGGGAGCTGGCCCAGCGCTGTTTCAGCTGCCTGCCCGTGATGGCGGAACTCGATCGCCAGCGCTTTCACCTGCTGTTCGAACACTCCAGCGGCGTAAACCGCTGAGCATCGCCGGGCTCAGTCCTCCACCATGAAGTTCTCGTCGCTGCCCACGGCCTCCAGCAGCGACGAGAACAGGGCCTGGTTGTCGTGGCCGCTTGCGATGGTCTCGGCCAGGATGGATTCCGCCAGGGCCAGCTTGCCAGCGGGGTCGCGAATGCCTTCCGCCGCGGCCCGGATCTCCACCCGGCGCCGGGCCGAGGCCAGGCTCACCCCGAGCTGGCTTGCCAGTCGGCCGCACACCGCATTGAACGCCCGATCGGAGATGCCTGCCATGGCCGGAGTTCAGCAGCGGATCTGGGCATCATCCCAGTGACGCCGCCTGGGTCACTGCGGGCGCCTGCGGTGGCTGAAGCAGATGCTCCTCCAGCAGGGCGGCCAGGCGGGCGCTCCCTCCAGGTCGGCCCATCCGCTGCCGGCCCCGCTGGCCCAGCCACCGGCGCTGCTCCGGCTGGCGCAGCAGCGCCGACAGCCGCCTGGCCAGCTCCGCGGGGCTCCTGCAGGGCAGCACGGCGCCGCCGAGCAGCCGACTCTGGCGGCAGGCGAAGCCGGCCTTGAACTGGGGGCCAGGCCCTGGCAGGGAGAGGGCCGGGATGCCCAGCCCCACCAGTTGCTCAGTGGCCGTTCCCGCCGTGGCCAGGCCCACCTCCCCCCAGGCGGCCCAGCGGCTGAACTGCCCGGGGCCGAGCAGCACACGGCAGCAGCCCTGCCGCCAGCTGCCCACCGCCCCGATCGCGGCTGCCTCCCCGTCCAGCCCGTCTGGATGCCAGCCCTGGTGTTCGAGCAGGTGGGCCCACGCCGCCAGCCCCGGCTCCCGCCCACAGGCGAGCAACACGGTGATCGTGGTGCCGCTGTGATGGGGGTCGGTGCCGAGCAGGGGGATCGCGGCCAGCAGGCGCCGGGCATTGCCGAGGGCCTCGGGAACGCGGCTGCCCGGCAGCAGCAGGAGTGGCCTCTGGCCCGCCAGCCAGATAGGCGGGGGCGGGAGGGCAAAGCCGTCAAGCATTGGGTTGCCCGGGGCCAGTGCCCGCAGCCCATGGCGGCGCAGGCCCCGGGCGGTGAGGCCATCGCGCACGGCGACCAACCGGCAGCTGCGACTGGCCATGAGGCCCCATTCCCAGGGGTCCCATTCGCTGCCCTTGCAGCGGTGATAGGCATCGGCCGGATTCCAGCCCGATCGCCAGCCCTCGGGCGGCGGCGTGCGCCAGGTGTAGTCGCTTTTGGGGGTGCCGATGAAGGCGAACGGGCTGCCGCTGCTCCAGGCGAAGGCCAGGGGCAGCAGATCCCCCACGGCGAGGATGGGGGCGCCGGTCGCTCCCCAGCGCCGCACCCACCGCCATTGCCGCAGGCTCAGCCCCATGAGGCCTGCTGCCAGGTCCCGCCCCAGTCCCCGCAGGCTCTGGTTGCTGAAGCCGCCGCTCGGCAGCGCTTGGCGGGGGCCCACCCGCACCAGCTGCCCGCGCGCTTCGGCGCTGGCATAGGCCTGGCCCTCTCCCACCAGGGGCAGGATCCCCACGTGAAGCTGAGGCTGACGCACCAGCAGGGCCTCCACCACCCGCAGGGCGATCTGATCCTCCCCGTGGCCGTTGCTGAGCACCAGCAGCTCCGGCACCTGACCGGCGCAGGGCGGCAGACCATGGCTGATACGATCCGCTCCTGGGATGTTCATCCCGGGCCGGCGGCATGGCCAAGTGGTAAGGCAGAGGATTGCAAATCCTTTACCCCCAGTTCGAATCTGGGTGCCGCCTCTCTCCCCTCTTCCCTCCGGGACTCTCGGCTGTGGCGCAGGCGCGCTTCGCCGTGCATGGCTCCGCTCACAACTCGGCTTCGGCCAACCATTGTTCGCCGCTGCGGTTGGAAGCCTCACAGCGCACACTGCGCCGGCTCAGGGCACAACGGCCCCGCGCCAGGTGGGTGCGGGGGAGCCCCCGGGCCAGCCCGCGATCATCGAAGCGGACGTCAGCCACGCTCGCGACGACCAGGCTGGTGGGCCATTGCGGTTCGCACCGCCCGTCCTGGCGGCAGCGCATGGCCGGTTGGTCGGGATCGAGCACCCCGGCAAAGAGCAGGTGCTCGCGGGCGATCAGGTCGCCCTGGCCGGCGGCGATGAAGCGCACGCTCAGCAGCCCCTCGAGGTTCTGCTCCAGTCTCAGCTCGCTGCAGGGCTGGGTCAGCCGCGAGGGGGGACGCCGCAGCTCACAGGTCTGGGTTTCCATCTGCCAGCGGCCGTAGCCCTCAGCCCGCGCAGCCAGGGCGACCATCCCGATCCCGATCCCGAGGCCCCCCAGGGTCAGTAGCCGGAGTCGGCCACGCAGTAGCCCTCGCAGCTGATGCCATTGCTGGCGGTGCGGCCGCAGTGCTGGCAGAGCACCGGCTCCGGTGGCGCGGGGGGACGTGGGCAAGGGCTGGCGCTGGGAACAGACGGGGAAGGGAATGGGGCCGGGGGCTGGGATGGCTGGGGAAGCTCGCCCATATTGACTGCGCTGCTGCTGGCGTTCCAGCTCACGATGGCTGATCTCCCCACCTCCCTGCTGCCTGCCAGGGGCCCGGATCCCGGCATCGGCGTGGGCACCTGGGCCTGGGGCAATCAGTTCCTCTGGGGGTACGACCCCGCCCAGGACGCTGGGTTGCAGGCCACCTTCCGACGGGCCGTCCAGCTGGGGCTGTGCTTCTTCGACACGGCCGATTCCTATGGGACAGGCCGCTGGAACGGCCGCAGCGAGACCCTGCTGGGGGAATGGGCTGCGGGCCTGTCGCCGGAGCAGCGCGGCTCTCTCACCGTGGCGACCAAGCTGGCTCCCTTCCCCTGGCGCCTGGGCCGGCGAGGGTTCGCACGGGCTTTCCAGACCTCCCGCAATCGCCTGCAGGGGCAATTGCAGCGGGTGCAGCTGCACTGGAGCACCGCCCGGTATGCGCCTTGGCAGGAGGGTCCCCTGCTGGATGGGCTGGCTGATCTGGTGCTGGCCGGCGAGGTGGCGGAGCTGGGCCTCTCCAACGTGGGGCCCCGGCGACTGCGCGCTCTCCACCGGCGTCTGGCTGCCAGGGGGGTGCCGATCACCAGCCTGCAGGTGCAGTTTTCTCTGCTCGCACCGCAGCCGCTTGAACCAGGAGGGGTGCTGGAGGTCTGCCGTGAACTGGGGATTGCCCTGCTGGCCTACAGCCCCCTGGCGCTTGGACTGCTCGGCCGGTCCCAGCAGTCCAGCGCCTCCATGCCTCCGGGGCCGAGGGGAGTGCTGTTCCGTCGGCTGGAGCCTGGGCTGGTCCCCTTGCGTGAGGCCCTGGCCAGGATCGGGGCTCCCCATGGAGCTCCCCCGGCGGCGGTGGCCCTCAACTGGTGCCGTGCCCATGGGGCCATGCCCATCCCCGGACTGCGCACCACCCGCCAGGCCGAGGTGGCTGCCGGGGCCTTGGCCTGGGGGCTCAGCGAGGAGGAGCGGGCTGAGCTGGATCGCCTGGCGCTGGCGCTGCCCCGCCGGATGCCGGCCAACCCCTTTCAGAGTGATTGAGCTGGTTCAGGACGCTGCCGCTTCCGGGGCCGGGGTGAGCACCACGGGGAGGGCCGCTGGTCGCTCCGGCGTTGCCCCCGTCTGTTCCGCTTCCTGCCCCTCGCCCGCTTCCTCGCCGATCCGCATGGGTGGGCTGGCATGGCCGGGGCCGCAGGCCGCAAGGGCTTCCTGCAGCAGGGAGTCGAAGGTGGCGCCCGGCAGCCGGTGGCGGGCCAGTTCCAGGAAGGCCCGGGCCACCGATTCGCCCGCCGCCGCCCGCAACATCGGGTTGTTGCGGCGCAGATCCTGTTCTTCCTCGATGGCGCGGATGAAGCGCTCGGTCACATCGCGCTTGGTGGCGGCCCGGATGCGTGTGTCCTGCTCCATCGGATTGAGCTGGAGCTGGCCGTCGAGCTCGCCCAGCCGCCGGCTCAGGCTCTCCAGCACCTCCCGTGCCTCCTTGGCGACATGGGCCAGCTGGCCATCCGACAGGCGGGGAAGATCGGCCACGTACACCTTGCCGTGATCCCTCAGGGTGAGGAAGGTGGGCCGCACGGGGCGATTGATCAGGTCCCGGGGCCGCTGGGGCCGCACCGGGGCAACCGGGCCCGCCGAGCTACGGCGGCGCGTGACCCGTTGGCCGCTGGTGAAAGTGTTTTCAACACGGGTATTGAGCATGCGGTCAGACCTCATCGAAGACGAACAAGTATGGAGATGGATAAGATTGACTGGCGATTACGATGCGAACAGGTGGGATTCGCGATCGGCTCTCAATCATCCAACTGCGGGTGGCTTGGCCGTGAATGAGCGGCTCACGTGCAGACAAAACGTGTCACGACCAACCCGCTC
>VGPU01000009.1 GCA_016882525.1 Cyanobacteria bacterium M_surface_10_m2_119
AGCGCTGCAGAAAAGTGTCATGGCATAGAGGAACGGATAACATCGCCATTCACCTGAGCCGCCCCCGCAAGGCTATCTTCTTCGCCGTTCACTCCTTGCGGCCAGGTGATGGCGAGCGTTAGCCTTAATGGAGAATCACTCGATGATCGTGTCCGTACACCTGCCTAAAACAGCAGGAACTAGTTTTGCGGCAACATTGGAGCGCAGTTTTGGAAGTGCGCTGTTGCGAGATTATGCCGACCTTCCAATAAATACTCCGCAATACGAGCGGAATAGATTTGCATTACAACAATGCCTTTTAAATGCTGAAAAAGACTTTCAGAGAATAAAATGTGTTCACGGACATTTTCTCCCTGTAAAGTATCTTCTTTTGTCAAGTAGGTGTGAGATTACGTTTGTTACATGGTTGAGAAGTCCTGTCGAAAGAGTCTTGTCACATTACCATTTCTGGCAACGGAGTTTTAATCCATTGACGAACTCCCCGCCTTTGCACCGAAAGATGATGGAGGAAAAATGGTCGTTAGAGAGATTCTGCTTAGGTCCAGAAGTTAGAAATCTATATTCTCAGTTTTTATATGGATTCCCACTAGAGTATTTCTCATTCATTGGCATTACCGAGTTCTATGATGAAGACTTCGCGTTTTTCATGAATTATTTTATGGATTCATCCATTGAGCCAGAAAGGCTTAATGTTGGCAGCGCTTCAGCAAATGGCTATCAAATATCGGAATCACTGAGAAATGATATAGAGCAGTATCACTCAAAGGATATGAGTCTATACCATAGAGCCTTGGAAATACGGCTAACAAGTCGCTCCACCTGACCGCAACTCCGCTACGCTCCATTGCGGCAGGTGAGCTTTATCGTTAGCCATCAGATAATGGAGCGAAGAATGAATTCAAGGAATGGCGAAGCATGTTGTTCTCATAGAACAGCTTCCCCATTATGGGCAGCATACGTGCGGATGGTTACGACCTTGGCGTGCTTGATGATTTGTGCAGGCTGCAATGCCACCGCCGCGAAAAATGGGCATCCAGACGCAAATCCGGAACAGGAATTCACCAAAACGCTCCCCTATGAAGGTATCGAGCGAACCTATCACATTCATCTGCCACCAGATTTCAGCAAGGACAAGCCAGCCCCATTGGTGTTGGCTCTGCACGGAGGCGGTGGTACGGGTCTGAAATTTGATCAAGGCACCTCGCAAGGTACTCTCTCAGCGGCAGCGGATAAGCGAGGCGTGGTTCTGGTTTTTCCAGAGGGCATCAACAAGCAGTGGTGCGATGGCCGTACCGAGATGCTCAAAACTGAAAGGGCCTGCGATGATGTTGGATTCATCTCTAAAATAATTGACGTAATGGTGAAGGATTTCGGCGTTGATCCCAAACGTGTCTACGCCACGGGCATCTCAAACGGAGGTTTTATGTCAGTGCGTCTGGCCATGGATCTGTCCGATAAAATCGTGGCCGTGGCACCCGTAACGGCGCAACTTTCAAATGCACTCAAGGACAAGATACCGAAGCTGCCAGTTTCTATCATGATTGTTAACGGTACGAAGGATCCGCTCGTTCCTTTCGACGGTGGGGACATACGATTATTTTGGTACAGCCGGAGTCGCGGCGAAATTCTTTCCACGGCCTGGTCCATTGAACATTTTGTCCGTCACAATGCCTGCGACACAACTCCGCAAAGGATCAAGCTTCAAGACAAGGACCCGGACGATGGGACAACTGTGGAGATCGAGAAATTTACAGGCGGTAAGGACGGGACCGAGGTTATCCTGGTGAAGGTCATCGGCGGCGGGCACACTTGGCCGGGTGGCAAGCAATACCTGAATCCAAGGAGAATAGGTTTAGTCAGTCGAGATATCAACGCCAGCGACTTGATTCTTGACTTCTTTCTAAAACATCGAAGATGAGATGTCTTTGTCGATAGCAGGGACAAGTGTGATGTCATATAACATCATGGCTAACAACCGCATCAACTCGGACTGGCAATTCCGCTGCGCTCCGTTGCCAGCCGGTTATGCGAAGCGTTAGCCCTTCAGCTGCGCAAGCCTTTCGTTGTCACAAAGCCGCAGTATTTAACTCTGCAATCAGAGCCACGTCAGTGACACGATCTTGCTCGTACGACGGAGACACCGATGGACACACCAAAGCGGGATATGTGACGAGGGCTTCATGACTGCGATTCCCGGAAAAGATCAGCGACATGCCACACCAACCTAAGCTGCGACTGAGCCGACTCCAGTCCCACAGCCCTTAACTCGGCACATCACCATGAACCATCGTCTGACCACCGCCTGTAGCGCTCTGGTATTGCCCCTCCTGGTTACGTCAACAGGTGCTGCAATGGCCGATAGCTTACCTATGCGCATCAACAGCAATATGAGCGAACAACAGGTGTTGAATGCCCAGCAAGGCTGGTGCAACGGCCTGCTGGCGATCAGCAAGGCTTATGCCACAGGGGGTTTTTGCGGCGGCCGAGACAACGGCAAGCAGGATCCTCGATCAGGCCTATGGCTATCAGTACGGAGCCGTTGCCTTCAAACCCACGCTCACTCAGCATCCGCAAACCTTCCGGGGCACCAAGGCTGGCGCGCTTACCTATTTCGTTGGCGGTAATCCAAGTTTTCCCAACGACAAGGGATTTGCCATCAAGCCCTGGCAGAAGTGCGCTATCCGCAATCAGGTGATTCAGTTGCATGGCGATCTGGCCATCACTATGGGCAATGTTGATCTCATCGACAGCAGCGGCAAGCTGACTACCGTGGACAAAACGTGGGCATTCATGAGGGAGCCGGACGAAGAAGTCCGCATCGTGCTGCATCACTCCTCGCTACCCTTCACCGCGAAGTGACCCCCGGCAGCACAGCCTGAGCTCCTGGGGCAAAGCTATCCAGCTCATGCCCCAGGTATTCGAAATGCTGGGGTTACGTTCACCGACTCCACCCGCTGCGCTCCAATCCAAGGCGTTGCTAATTCCTTGTCTCAATTGACACCAGTCAGACGCTTCACAAGCAGTTCCCAATGGTAAAGACCTACTGTGTGTGTTGGCTAAGAGGCTAACATCATCATTCACCCGACCCGGCGTGGAGAAATCGCCTTGTCAAAAGATGATGCGGGCGGGTGATGATGGGCGCCGGCGCCTGAGTGCTTCCGGGTTAGACTGCCGTAATGAGCGATCGCCGGCATGCTGTCGATTTCGATTCCACCTACTTCGCCCAACGCGCCCGCGCCGGGCAGCTCTTCACGCCCGAGCAAGCGTTTCGGCATGCTTATGAGACTCGGCTCTGGCGCGGTGCCGAGTCTGTCTCTGGGACTGGCTCAGCTCTTCCACAGACGCAGCGCCTTCGCGACTCGCTTCCCGATCTGATTCGGCGATGGGAGGTCCGCTCTCTGCTCGACCTGCCGTGCGGAGACGGACATTGGATGGCCAAAGTGCCGCTTGAAGGCGTCGCATATCTGGGCGCTGACCTCTTGCCCGAGGTGATCAGGGAGGCCAAGGCGCTTGGGAGCGCAGCCAACAGGCAGTTCACCGTGCTCAACTTGCTACAGGATGAGCTCCCACCCGCGGACCTTCTGCTGTGCCGAGACTGCCTGGTGCACTTTGCTTTTGACGACATCTGGCAGGCCTTGGCCAGGATTCAACGCGCCGGCGTTCGCTATCTCCTGACGACGACCTTTCCCCAGGAGTCAGCCAATCTCGATATCGTGACTGGCGACTGGCGGCCGTTGAACCTGATGGCAGAACCCTTCGCCTTTCCTGCTCCGCTCGAGCTGCTGGAGGAAGGCTGCACCGAGAATGCCGGCCAGTTTGCGGATAAGAGCCTCGCTCTGTGGCGGGTTGCCGATCTTCCAGCTCCCAATGAGCACCGCATAACTACCGCATGAAGCTGACAGGGCGCGGCCATCGGTTTTCTCGGCCGACAGACCCACCAACCACGGCAGGCGCTGCCTTGCCGCGCTATCCGCATCCCTGCAGCTTATGCGGGGTCGTTATGCATTACGAGGTAACCGTTAGGAATTATGTTGCTAATTAAAGCTAAGGTAGGCATTTCAAAAGTTCATGGACTTGGCCTATTCGCGCAAGAATTTATCCCAAAGGGCAAAGTCACCTGGAAATTCCAAGAAGGATTTGACGTGGTAATAGAGCATGAGATGCTGCATCAACTATCTGAACCAGCCAGACTCCAGGTAATACATTACGCGGAATACTTCCCGGATAAGAATGTCTTCGTCCTCTCTTCCGATGATGATCGTTTTGCCAATCATTCGGATAATCCAAATGTAGGTCCAGATAATGACGGGGGGGGGTTATTGCGCTTGCTGATATCAAAGAGGGCGAGGAGATTACATGCGATTACCGTCAGGTCATCATGCTCGGATTTACTCCATGATCGCGCTTTATGTTATGGCCATTGCCATAGTAACTGTCGTAGGAGATTACTTTCTAAAGCTTGCGAGTCAGGAGGCATCTTCGTTCTCCAATAAGTGGTTTTTCATAGGTTTCATCGCTTATGCAGCGTGCGCGTTTGGGTGGGTAATTGTGATGCGTCACATAAAGCTCGCCACTATTGGCGTTGTCTATTCAATATCAACGATTCTGCTTCTGACCGCGCTTGGCACTATCGTGTTTGGGGAAACCCTCAATAAGCATGAGATTGCCGGAATTTCATTGGCACTAGTTTCGGTCATTTTGCTTTCTAGATTTGGTGGGTAGTCCATGCATAACAAACCGGTAAAGAGCGGCAAAAGTATGTCGTCATGCCTTTTGCAAAAGGCGCAAAAGCCACGCCAACATACTTTCGCGCCTTACCAGGGGCGTTCGACTGACTACATCCAACTGGCATTATCTCCTGCGCTGCCTGTGCATTATTGAGCGGATCGTCTTGCATGGGCTAGCGTGGTGTCAAGACCCTCCAATAATCATGATTCGCAAGCCCATTCAAGACTTCTTTTTGTTTCTTGTTGGTGGCGCCATTTTCACGGCGGGAATATTCCTGTTGACCAATCAGGTGATGGTTAACTCAGGGTTCCGTGGCATGGGGTGGGGTAGAAGTTATGGCGGCGGCATGGGGCCATCGTTTGGCGGGGTATTTTCTTTTGGCACTGGCCAAGGTTTTGGATTATGAATGATTCCCTTTGGCGTGGGAGTAGCACTTCTCCTGGCCGATGCTTACAGAAGAGTCGGCTGGTTTCTTGTATGGGCATCCTCAGCTGCGGTAGGTGCTGGAGTGCTTCAGAGTCTACTTTTTAGCTTTAGAACAACCAGCCTATGGAGCCTGATGACGATGGTAGTGATGATTGCAGGTGGTGGAGGGCTAATGTTCAAATCTCTGCGAGACTACCAGGGAGAAGAAAGGGCGCATAGGCGCGCAGAGCTGGACGACTCCACACAAAGCCTCAATGAGATCAGAGAAGAGCTGGAGCGATTGAAGTCCAGAATTAACAAAGACTAAATGCACCCGGCAGCCGCCCAACGCAAAGATCATCGAGCGAGATCACAGAATATTGCTCATTGCATAGAGCTTCCACCTACCACTGATCCTGAGCGCCAGGCCGGCTATACGAGCAGGCGTCTTAGCCGCATATCGATATCAAATAGCTGCTCAGCCCTTATCCCTACCTATTGACTGGAACCATTTCCGCGCTGCAATGAGACATTTGCAAACTCTTTGAAGGCTTGCCATGGCCGTGATCACAGAAATTGCGCCAGATCTCTTTCGCCTGTCCATCTACGTTCCAGATCTTAATCTGCAGTTCAACCACTTCCTTGTGCGCGACGAACGACCCTTGCTTTACCACGCAGGCCTTAAGGGAATGTTTGCCGAGCTCCACGAGGCAATGCAGACATTAATTGATCCGAAAGATATTGGCTATGTGGCCTGGAGCCATTTTGAGTCGGACGAGATTGGCGGGCTCAACAACTGGCTGCAGATTGCACCACAGGCTCAGCCTGTTTGTACGTTTGTTGGCAAAGTCGTCAGCGCGGACGACTTCTCTCTTCGGCCCGCGCTGGGCATGAGCGCCAATGAGATTTTATCAACTGGGCATTTCCATTTTCGCTTCTACGCAACTCCACATCTTCCCCATGGCTGGGATGCCGGCATGATGTTTGAAGAAGCCGAAAAGACGTTGTTCTGCTCTGACCTCTTCCATCAATTTGGCGACGTTTCCCCCTTGAGCTCAGATGATTTAACTGATGCGACAGTCGAAGCAATGCGCCAAATGCAACAGAGCCCCTTGGCCAATTATATGACTTACACATCAAGCACTGGAGCAATGCTTTCCATGCTGGCTCAGCTTCAACCCCAGACCTTGGCAACCATGCATGGGTCTTCATACTTCGGCGATGGCGAAAAGATGATTGAAAACCTGTCGACCGCGATGAAAGCTACTTTTGACGCTGCCTGACAAGACCCTGGAGTGGACAACCCATCACATCGGGATTCGGCGTGACGATTGTGTTCTAGACGGCGAGGGCGCCTGAGCCATCCTGAAGTCCTTCGGACTTCATGTCTCCCTGAATGATGGAACCCCGGAACTTGGGCGGATCCAAACGCCGCCCGTCCAGGCAATCGGGCAGCGCCGCCTGCCTTCGACGTGGAAACGATCAGGCCGCCGAGGTGACAAGCAAAGGCAACGGGAACGGATGGGGGGCTGGGGGGTCATGAACATCAGTGGAGCCGGCGCGAGCAAACGCCTGGATCGCTTGAGACTGTCAATCACCATCCCCGTGCAGTCCATCGAGGTCCATGGAGGCAGGAACGCAGGCCGCCATCCACCCCCGGCAAACGATCGCCGGATTTTTTCTCACCCTGCTGACCCCGGTCTTCCTGCTCGCCCCAGGCGCTGTGGCAGCCCGACCGGTCAACGTGGAGTTCAAATTCACGCCCTATCTCCCCCCCGCCAGGGATGCCGAGACGGTGACCAGCGTGGAGGGGACAACAGCGCTGGAGCTGAATGGAGTGCCGCTGGCCGAGGAGCCGCTGGAATCCAAGTCCCTCCTGCTGATGGCCAGCAGCCAGGAAGGCATCGATGTGTTTCCCGCCGTCTGGATCAACGCCCTGCAGCTTCAACCGCTGCTCCGGCGCGGCGACAACCTGCTGCGGCTGACATTCACCCCGAAGAAGGGGTCGAGGCCCTACCGCAGCCAGTTCGTGTGGACGGTTGTCGAGGACCAGACCACCACCAGCACAACGGCGACGGGCACAGAACTCACCACCAATCACGGAGCCGAGGGTCGCGAAGATCGGGAGGTGAGCGGGCCGGTGACCGTGCAGAAGGCCTTTCAGGCTCCCTTCGCCAAGGTGGAACCCTGGCACGCGGCGCCTGCTATCACCACACTCACGCCACAGGATCGTGCCCTGATCCTTGAGCTCCTCCGCCAGCGGGCGGCGTTGTTCTCCCCCGACTTCGAGGCCGCCTATCGCTTCCTCGGCAGCCTTTCCAAGGATCGGGGCATCACCCTCGACATGCCGGAAGTCCGGCGACTGGGGTGCCTGGAGGCCGGCTATGCCGCCGGGATGCGGGTGGCCGCTCCCGCCGATGCGGATCTGAAGCTGATCACCACGGGCAGCCCGGTGGTGGTGGCCCGCGGTACGGGGGAGTTCCTGATGCGCTTCCCCGATCAGCCAGGGATGGCCGAGCGCTACCAGGCGCTGCCGAATGACCAGGGCCTCTGTCTGGCGATCACCTTCAACATGCTCTTCCCCAAACGGATGCTGCTGGTGAAAGGACTGGATGGACAGTGGCAGATCCTGCCGTGAGCAGATCCATCGTCAACGGGGGAGAGTGAAACGGTTCAGCGATGAGCGCCTACCGGCGTGGGGCCACGCGCGTGCCGTCGTTGTAGCGCGCCTTGGCGTCCTCGGCGTCCACGCCCGCGTCGGGGGCATCCGTGCGGAGGCGGAAGGTGGTCGGATCGGCCCCAGCCATCCGGACCCCGTTGTGAAAGACCTCGGCGCGTGACGTTGCGTAGCCGAAGCCGAGGACCACGAAGCCCTCCACGGCGCCAAGCGGGCGGCCTTCGTAGTAAGCACGCTTCGCGTCGCGCGCATAGAAATCATCGAGCACCTCGAACGAGCTGGGATCCGCGCCAGCGATCGCCCCTACACGGATGACCGGTGCACCTGGCGCGGGCTCAATGCGGCCGTGATAGACCCTGGCCGCGTCTCTGGAGTGATAGCCATCCAGCGGAACGAATCGACGGGTCGCTGCCAGGGATCTCGCTCTGGTGGAAGTACACGCGCTCGCGGTCGAGGGCATACACCGAGTCGATCACGCGCAGGCTGGCGACGTCGCGCACCGCAAAGCGCACGCCGTCATACCAGGCGTGGCGGGCGTCCCTGGCGTAGCCATAGCCCAGCACGACAAAGCTCGACGGATCCGCGCCCTCCAGCGGAACCACGGCATCGCGGCGGATCAGAAAGTACTCACTCGAATCGCGCCAGCTGCGCGCCCGGTAGGCACGCGCAGCATCCTTCGCGTACTGGTTATCGAGTGGCTGAAACGTGCGTGCGTCGATATCCCGGATCGGCGTGTCGCGAAAGTGCCAGACGCCATCGACCTGCCTGAAAAGCCCGGTCGGTTTGGCGGGGCAGCCGCCAAGGGTTAATGCAGCCAAAAGCGCAGCGGCGTAGAGAGCAGCGGTGCGTTGAACGACGGCCCCCTCCTCAGTCGCTACACCAGGTCATGCTGGCACCTGTCAGTGGGTCCAGGAGCGGGCGTGGGGCTCCACGATCTGCTGTGGGCAGAGAAGACCCAGCCCCCCACACATCAACGACCATCGCGTGAACGGCTGTCCTTGGAGCATGCACCCCGGCAGATGCTTCAGGGCGAAGGGGTGGCCGCCGGTTTCAGCAGTTCCACATGCTCCTGCTCCTCGGGATCGTTGCGGGCCACGATCGCGATGGCCGGCTCGGTGGCGCTGAGATTGATCGGCTGGTGCGGCACCCCTGGCGGGATGAACAGAAAATCACCGGCGCGGTTCACCACCCGCCGCTGCAGGCGCTCGCCGTAGCGGGTTTCCACCGTGCCCTGCAGCAGATAGATCGCCGACTCAGACCCCACGTGGCGATGGGGTGCGGCCCGGCCACCGGGCGGAATCACCACCCGATTCATCGACAGCCCCCGGGCGCCGCTGTTGGCACCGGAGATGCCCACGAACTGGCGCAGGCCCTGACGGGTGGCCGTGGTGCCCTGCGGCCGCACGGTGACGATGGTGCGACCGTCCGGGCTGCCGATCACCTCCACGCCTCCAGGGGCCGCGCCGCCGGGATCCGCGTTCTGGGCCCGCAGCACCGCCGCCGACGCGAGTAGACCCGAGCAAAGCCCCAGGCCGAGCAGAGCGGTGTGGACACGCGTGAGGGGACTGGGAACCATCGGCATCCCTCAGCTCGCCAGCCCCAGTTCCCGCTCCATCCCCTCCACCACCACATCGGTGACCAGCTGGATGCGGTAGCGGCAGTGCTGGGTGGTGGAGCAATCGAAGGTGCCGTGCTCCCAGTACTTGTTGCTGCCGGCGCCGCCGCCGCAGAGGCCGAAATACTCGCAGCTGCTGCGGCAGCGCTCCACGCCCGCGGCGATCTCCGCCGCCACCCGCTGGAACCTGGCCGTGGCCGCCATCGCCTCAAGCGAATCGCTGAGCACGTTGCCGAAGCTGAAGTCGCCGTAGTCGGCCGTGGCCACCGAGAGCAGCTCGGGATCGAAGGTGGAGGTGTGGCCTGCGGCATCCACGTTCACGATCACGAACGGGGTGTTCATGTCGGTGGCGGCCAGGCGAGCACCACTGCAGGCCAGGCTGGCCACCCCATCGAACTCGCGGATGCGCAGGCGGTCGGGCTGCTGGCGGCTGCGGCGCCAGACCGCCGCCATGAAGGCCCGGTAGCGCTCCTCCAGCTCCAGCCGCGCCGCCCCGGTGGCCTCCAGGCTGGAGTGGGCATTGACACCCTCGGTTTCCTCCATGTTGAAGCCCACGTCGGTGAGGCCGTACTCCAGGAAGAAATCGGCCATCGCCTCGGCATGGGACAGCGATTCAGCCGTGAGCACGCAGATCACCTGGAAGGGAATCGCGCGCCGCTGCAGCCAGCCGATGCCCCGCATCACGGCGGCGTGGGTGGGTAGGCCGGTGCGGGTGACGCGGTGGGCGTCGTGCAGGAAGGCCGGGCCATCCATGCTCACGCCCACGTGGATGTTGTTGCGTTCGAAGCAATCGCACCAGGCCGCATCAATGGTGGTGGCGTTGGTCTGCAGCGACTGCACCACCGTGAAGGGCGGCAGGCCCCGCCGCTCCAGCAGGGCGTGAATGCGGGCGGTGGCCTCGTCGTAGAAGGGGATCGGCATGGTGAGCGGCTCACCCGCATGCCAGAGCAGGGTGAAGCCGCCGTCAAACCAGGGACTCTCCAGCACACGCTCCACCGCCGCCTCCAGCACCTCAAAAGGGATGCGGCGGCGGTTGCCGCGATCGGGCAGGTAGCAGTAGTCGCAGTCGAGGTTGCAGAAGGGGGTGGGCTGGATCACCAGCAGCCGCACCGGACCTGGGGCCTCAGCCGTCATCACCAGGCATTGCGGAAGCCACCGTTGTGGAAGCCCCCATTGCGCCAGCCGCCGCCGTTGCGGAAGCCACCGTTGGCGAAGCCACCATTGCGGAAGCCGCCGTTATAAAAACCGCCGTTGCGGAAGCCGCCGTTGTAGAAGCCGCCGTTGTAGAAGCCGCCGTTGCCCCAGCCCACCCCAGGGGCGTCCACGAACATATAGGAGAGGGCGTCATCCGGGACAGCATCCGCCGCCGCCGCCGGATCACGCTCCCGCACGGCATCGGCAATCCGCTCCAGGCGCTCGTTGAGGCTGAGCGGCTGGCTGGGGGCGTCGGCCGTCGGGCTGCCTGCTGCTGACAGGGCCAGGGCCGCCGCGCCCTCCAGAGGCAGGGCGAGGAGGAACAGCAGACCGAAGAGACGGGAGCGGGTGAACAGCGCCATGGCGGGGAAACCGGAGCGGGATGGGGGAGCGGAACGGATCAGAAGCGGAGGCTGGCGGATCAACGGGCCGGCTCGACGCCTGGGCTGGCCTGGGGTACCGGACGAATCGTTTCCACCCCGATCAATACCCCCTCAAAGATGGCCTGCAGCCGGGCCTGGGGAATGCCGATGCTGCTCTCCGGTCCCAGCCAGCGGTTCACGGCACTCACGGCCTGGGGCTCACCGTCGAGGTAGCCCTGGAGCAGCCGCACGATCGCCAGATTCACCAGATGGCGATAGGTGGAGGCATTGGGGGGAACGAGGCAGGCAACCCCATACACCTCGTAGGGAAGCTCGGGCACCAGCACCGCCCCGCTGATGCCCCGGCTCTGGGCCAGGCCCGCCAGCACGATGGTGTCGCTGAAGACCGCCTGCACCTGACCGGCCTGGAAGGCCGAGAGCGACTCCTGGAGGTTGTTGAACGGCACCGCCCGCGCCTGGGGCTGGATGCCCTGCAGCTCCCCCTCGGCCAGGGAACCCCGCACCACAGCGATCGAGCGACCCGCCAGGGAAGCCACGGAGCCATCCAGGCCATCGGCCCTGGTCAGCAGCCGCAGGCCCGACAGGCCGATCGGCAGCGAGTGGTCGATGCGCATGTCCCGCTCCCAGCTGAACGGGAAGCCGCAGGCCAGATCGGCCTTGCCCGTGGCAATCGCCGTCTCCAGGGCCACCGAATCGGTGGCGGGCACGAAACGCAGCTTCACCGGCCGGCCGAGGGCTGTGCTGAGCTGGGCGGCGATGCGCTGGGCGACCTCCACGGCATAGCCCTGGGGCTGGCCCTGGCCCTGACGGGAGAGCAGGGGTGGCAGGTCGGGGTAGCCGATGAGCACCAGCTCGCCACTGCGGGCAATGCGCTCCAGCACCCCTTCCGCCCTGGCCGGCAGCCCCCCGAGCAGCAGGGTGAGCAGGGCCACGGCACTGGCGCCTGCCCGCAGGCCACGGGCCCGGGAGAGACCAGCACGCAACAGATCGGAGAAGGACACCCGGCGCCGGAGGTGGAGTGATCTCCCAGTATGGAAACGAACGGCCAGCCGATCCAGGCCGCCCGCGCATTCCGTAACAGCCCCGGCCCGCAGCCAGGTCAGACCAGGGGAAAGGGGGAGTGAAAGCGCATGCTGAGATCAAGCCAGGCACTGCGGGTGACCGGAGCACTGGTGGAGATCAGATCGATGCCGGTGGCCGCATAGGCCCGCAGCTGATCAGGACGCACCCCGGAGGCCTCGAGCACCACCCCCCTGCCCCCGGCCAGGGCCCGCAGCTGGGGCACCAGAGCCACCAGGGCCTCCGGCGCGAATTCATCGAGCAACACCGCATCGGCACCGGCCCGCACCGCCGCCTCTGCCTCCGCCGCCGTCTCCGCCTCCACGATCACCCGGGCCGGCCAGGGGGCATGGGCCCGCACCAGCGCCAGCGCCTGATCCAGCCCCCCGGCCCAGGCCTGATGGTTCTCCTTGAGCATGGCGGCATCGTCCAACCCGAGGCGGTGATTCACGCCACCGCCGCAGCGCACGGCGTACTTCTCCAGCATCCGCAGGCCAGGGGTGGTCTTGCGGGTATCGGCGAGGCGCACGCCCGTGCCTTCCAGCTCGGCCACCAGCTGGGCGGTGGCAGTGGCGACGCCGCTGAGGCGCATCGCCAGGTTGAGGGCGGTGCGCTCACCGGCCACCAGGGCGGCGGCATCGCCCGCCAGCTCCAGAAGCGGCTGCCCCGCCCGCACCCGGGACCCATCGGCCACATGCAGCTGCACGACCACCCCGGGATCGAGCAGGCGGAACAGGGGCTCCACCAGCACCCCCCCGCAGAAGCATCCCTCCGCCTTGGCCAGCCACTGGGCCGATCCCCGGCGACCGGCCAGGGCGGGGGCGGTGAGATCGCCGCGACCCAGATCTTCAGCCAGCCAGTCGGCCAGCTGGCGCTGCAGCAGCGGCGTGAGGAACAGGGGGGAAACGCCGGCAGCAGCGGTCACGGCAGTCAGCGCCTCAGAGCCAGTAGCCCGCGGGCAGGGGCGCATCGTCGAGGGAGGGCCAGGCCCCGAACCGGGCCAGGGTGTCACTGAGCAGCTCGCCGAGACTGCGGGGGCGGGCCAGGTCCTGACGGGCGGCCCACTCGGCCTGCTGCACCTCCTCGTCGGGCAGGGCCAGGGCATCGAGCAGCTGGCGGTAGGCGCCCTTCTCAGCCGGATTGATGGCCGAGGCATCCTCGGGCCGCTGGTTGGCCCCCATCATGAGCACGGCCAGCCGCACGGCCTCCTGGCGACCATCGCTGCCGTCGAGATCGGCCACCAGGCGCTCCAGCGCCACGGGCTCCAGGGCTTGTGCCGCCAGGCTGGAGATGGCCATGCCGGCCTCGGCCTCCGGCGGCAGCAGGTGGGCCAGCACCCGCTCCAGCAGCTGACGCTCCTCTTCGGCAAAGTCACCATCGGCCCAGGCCACCCAGCAGGCGATGCGCAGCAGGGCCGCCTGGGGGCGGCTGAGCTGGGCGAGGGGATCGGCGGGGGCAGCGTCGCTGGTCATGGGCGGAGATGCACGGCACCCGTCAGTGCCCCCATTTTGAAACCCGGATGGGGAACCCGAAACCTCAGCGCTGGTGCTGCAGCAGGCCCAGGGTGAGGTTGTCGGGATCCGTCTGCAGATAGACGTAGCCGCCGCCATTGGCCAGCACCACCACCCGGTAGGTGTAGGTGGTGCCGAGGGAATCGCGCTGCACCATCGCGCCGACACAGTCGGCTCCAAGCTCGAGGCGGCCGCTGTAACCGGCCCGCTGCAGCTCACCGGCGTAGCTGGACACGGCCCAGCCCTGCACGACCCCCGCCTGCCACCACTCCCGCTGCACCACGGCATTGGGCTGCCAACGACCGGCCTGCCAGCTCTGGCCCTGCTGCTGGCTGGTCACCAACCCATCCAGCCCGGCCAGGGTGCAGGCCTGGTCCGGTTGGGGCACGTAGCGCAGCGAAAGCACGTCGTCCGGGGCGATCACCAGGGAGACCCGCGGTCGCCCCAGCCCGTCCAGGGCCACCACAGACGCGGTGGTGCCCGAAGGGGTCTGGCGCTCAACCGTGGCCCAGCAATGGGGATCGGCCTGCCAGCGGCCGCTGTAGCGCTCCTCGCTGAAGCGCCTTCCCTGCCGGCGGAAACGCACCCCCTCCACGCGGCCATCGGCCTGCCAGCGCTCCTGCATCAACACCGCCACAGGCTCTCCGCGGTGACTGCCACTGCCCACCAGCACGTAGCGGCCGGCGGCGGGCTTGGCGCAGGCCTCCAGCCCAGCGGGGGCCGGTGGCAACGCGGCAGCCACCGGCTGCGCCGAGAGGCCTACCAGCAGGGGGAGCAGAGCCGGTAGCGGCAAGAGACGGCGCGGCATCCGTGGGCAAGGGGCACTGCCCCGGGTCTAGCTACTTGCCGATGCAGAAGCGGGCAAAGACCCGGTCGAGCACGGCCTCACTCACCTCCTCGCCGGTGATCTCGCCGAGGGCCCGCACCGCGGCGCGCAGGTCGATGGTCCAGAAGTCCCAGGGGAGCTGCTGGCCCGCCGCCTCCAGGGTGCGGCCGAGGCTGGCGGCGGCGGCGGCGGCCAGGTCGCGCTGGCGGGTGTTGAGGGCGACCTGCAGGCCCTCGGCCGGGCCGGCCCCGCAGCAGCGCAGCAGCTCGCGCACCAACACATCCCGGCCCTCACCGGCCAGGGCGCAGAGGCTCACCTGGGCCGGTGGGGGCAGCGGAGCGACGGCGGCAGCCGCGTCGGTGCCGGCCACCAGCCCCGCCGGCACCCCGGCGGCATCCGCCTTGTTGCCCACCACCAGCAGGGGCACTCCCGCCGGCACCAGCGCCCGCAACGCCTCATCGGCAGCCGTCCAGCCGGCACTGAGGTCGAAGAGCAGCAGCACCACATCCGCGGCAGCCAGGGCCTCGCGGCTGCGGGCGATGCCCAGCTGCTCCACCCGGTCGCCGGTCTCGCGGATGCCGGCGGTGTCGAGCAGGGTGAGGGGTACCCCGTCGAGCACCAGCTCGCTCTCCAGCAGGTCGCGGGTGGTGCCGGGCAAATCGGTGACGATCGCCCGCTCCCGCCGACTGAGCAAGTTCAGCAGGCTGCTCTTGCCCACGTTCGGCCGGCCCACGATCGCCACCCGCAGGCCCTCGCGCAGCAGCTCTCCCTGGCGCGCCTCGGCGACCAGCTGCTCCAGATCAGCGCGCACCGCCGTGAGAGCCGCCACCACCGCCTCGGCATCGAGGGCGGGCAGGTCCTCCTCGAAATCCACCCGGGCCTCCAGCTCCGCCAGCTGGTCGAGCAGGCGGGAGCGCAGGCCACCAAGGCGGCGCTGCAGGCCACCATCGAGGCCCGCCATTGCCAGCTGGGCGGCCCGGCGGCTGCGGGCCGTGACCATCTCGCCGATCGCCTCCGCCTGGGTGAGATCCAGGCGGCCGTTGAGGAAGGCCCGCTGGCTGAATTCCCCCGGCCCGGCCCGGCGGGCGCCGGCATCCAGCACCAGCTCCAGCACGCGCTGCACCGCCACCAGACCGCCATGGCAGTGCAGTTCCACCACGTCCTCACGTGTGAAGCTGCGTGGGGCCTGCATCCACAGCAGCAGGGCCTCATCGACGTGCTCGCCGCTGGCCGGATCGACCACATGGCCGTAGAGCACCCGATGGCTCTCCCAGGGCTGGCGCCCCGGCGCCGCAAACAGCCGGCGGCCGATCCCCCCCGCCAGGGGACCCGAGATCCGTACGATCGCCACACTGCCCTGGCCCGCTGCCACGGCGGTTGCAACGGCGGCGATGGTGTCGGCGCCAGTGGTGCCCCCACTGGGCGTATCCCAGCTGCCATCCACCGCCGTGTCCGCTGCGTTCTGTGCCATGCCCCCATTTCAGCCTCCAGCTCCCCCCAGCGGCCGCAGCAGCGGTGGCCTGCTGCAACGGGGCCGGGCCCTGCTGGCCTGGCTGTGGGCCCAGGAGGGCAGCCACGGCCAACGGGCCCGGGGGCTGGCCGCCGGCATCTTCTGCGGCTGCTTCCCCTTCTTCGGCCTGCAGACCCTGCTGGGGGTGGCCCTGGCCTCGGTGGTGCGCGGCAACCACCTGCTGGCCGCTGCCGGCACCTGGGTGAGCAACCCCTTCACCTACGTTCCGCTCTACTGGTTCAACTACCGCCTGGGCTGCTGGCTGCTGGGCCCCGGCCAGGGCTGGCCGGGGCTGGACGCACTGCAAGCGGAGGGCTTCACCCAGCTGGGCTGGAGCGTGGCCAGCAGGTTGCTGCTGGGCTCGAGCCTGGTGGGTGTGGCCCTGGCCGCAGCGGGTGGCTGGCTCTACTGGTGGTGGCTGGAGCGGGAACTGCGCCAGCGGGCCTGAGCACCCTTGCCGCCCGCGCTCATTAACGAGCCATCACCAACAGACCCTGATCAACCGATCCCCGTGCGGGCGATGTCGAGCACGTCGGCCATCGAGCGGATCTGGTTGATCGTGCCGATCAGCTGGTGGGCGCTCTCCAGCTCCACCCGCAGATCGATGCGGGCCGGCTTGCCAGGGTTGGTGCGCACCCGGGCATCGCTCACGTTGATGCGGTGATCGGAGAGGCGGGTGAGGATGTCCTTGAGCACGCCTACCCGGTCGAGCACTTCGATGCGCAGCTGCACCGGGTAGCGGCGACTGGGCGCCGCGGCCGGGTTCCAGCGCACGGGCAGGCGCCGCTCCACCGGCACCTGGGCGGCATTGGCGCAGTCCTGGCGGTGGATGGTGATGCCGTGGTTGCCCAGGGCCACGGCCCCGAGAATCGGCTCGCCCGGCAAGGGACTGCAGCAGCCCCCCAGCCGGTACTCGAGGCCCTCCAGCCCCAGGATCGGGCTAGCATCCCCATGGGGATGGGCCAGCTGCGGCCGGGTGGCGGCAGCGCTCTCACCCTGGGCCGAAACGCTGCGGGCCAGCTCCTCGTTGCTGAGCACGGGCGCCGCCGCCGCACTGGCCAGGCGCAGCTCCTCCCGCAGCCGGTTGAGCACCTGGTGCAGCGTCACCCCGCCGAATCCCAGGGAGGCCAGCAGGTCTTCGGTGCTCACCAGGTTGCAGCGGCGGGCCACCTTGGCCATGGCCTCGCCGTTGAGCAGGGCGTCAAAACCGTCGCGGCCGAGCTCTCGCTCGAGCAGATCGGTGCCGCGCTGGATGTTGTCCTCCCGATGGCTCTTCTTGTACCACTGGCGAATGCGGTTGCGCGCCGTGGGCGTGGCCACGAAGTTGAGCCAGTCGAGGCTCGGATGGGCCGCCTTGCTGGTGACGATCTGCACGAAGTCGCCGTTCTGCAAGGGGGTGGCCAAGGGACAGAGGCGGTCGTTGATGCGCACGCCCTGGCAGTGATTGCCCACTTCCGAGTGAATGCGATAGGCAAAATCCACCGCCGTGGACCCCTTGCGCAGCCCCACCACATCGCCCTTGGGGGTGAAGACAAACACCTCTTCATCGAAGAGGTCTTCCTTGATCGAGCGCAGGAAGTCGCCGCTGTCTTCCCCCACCCCATCCTTTTGCCAATCCACCAGCTGCCGCAGCCAGTTGAAGCGCTCGGCATCGGCATCGGCCGCCGCCGGCGACCCCCCCTCCTTGTATTTCCAGTGGGCGGCGATGCCGTACTCGGCCACCTGGTGCATGTCAGTGGTGCGGATCTGCACCTCGATCGGCCGGTGCCGACCGATCACCGCCGTGTGCAGCGACTGGTAGCCGTTGGGCTTGGGCAGGCCGATGTAGTCCTTGAAGCGACCGGGGATCGGCCGGAAGATGTCGTGCACCACCGCCAGGGCGCGGTAGCAGCTCTCGAGATTGGGGCAGAGGATCCGCAGGGCGGCCACGTCGTAGATCTCGTGGAACGCCTTCTGCTGGCGCTGCATCTTGCTCCAGATGCCGTAGAGGTGCTTGGGCCGGCCGCTCACCTCACAGGTGGCCAGACCCATGGCCGCCAGCTTGTCGCGCAGGAGCTGCACCGTGACGGCCAGGCGCTCCTCCCGCTCGCTGCGCTTGGTGGCCACCTGCTGCTGCACATCGCGGTAGGCCTCGGGCTCGAGGATCTTGAAGGCCAGATCCTCCAGTTCCCACTTGAAGCGGCCAATGCCCAGGCGGTTGGCCAGGGGGGCGTAGATCTCGCGGGTCTCGCGGGCGATGCGCAGCTGCTTCTCCGGCTTGAGCGCCCCCAGGGTGCGCATGTTGTGCAGCCGGTCGGCCAGTTTCACCAGCACCACGCGGATGTCGCTGGCCATCGCCAGGAACATGCGGCGCAGGTTCTCCGCCTGGGCCTCCGTCTTGTTGGTGAAGTGGATGCCGCCCAGCTTGGTGACCCCCTCCACCAAGGCGCGCACCTCGGCGCCGAAGTGCTGCTCGATCTGCTCGGGGGTGACGTCGGTGTCCTCCACCACGTCGTGCAGGAAACCGGCAGCGATCACACCGGCGCTGGCGCCGATGTCGCGCAGGAGATCGGCGACGGCGATCGGATGAATGATGTAGGGCTCTCCGCTGGCGCGGAACTGGCCCTCATGAAGCTGGTAGGCGAAGTCGAAGGCGGCCGCCAGCAGGGCTTCGGCGTCGGTGGGACAGCTGTCCCCCACGCCGGGAGGCACATGCTCGATGCAGCGCTGCAGCCACTCGGGCAGGGGCAGGCCGTAGTCGGCGGGGCTGTGGATCGGCCGGCGGCCCGGGGGCGGGGGCGAGGCAGGGGCGGGCGGGGCAGGCGCTTGCTCGGTCACCGCAGCCCCATCCCGGGGTAGCGGGTCCCGCGGGGGCTCCAGCGTGGGATCCAGATCGGTGACCGCCCGGAGCATGCGACCCTGCGGAGTTCCCTCATCGTATGCAGACGCTGCCGCAGGCAGCTGCAGATCGGCATCCGCCCACCCAAGCTGGAGCCCATGACCCAGCCCGTCCTCCGCCTCGCCGGCCTCACCGTGCGCTACCCCCAGGCCGAGCGCGCCACGCTCGACGGCCTCGACCTCAGCCTGGGGGCCGGCGAAACCCTGGCCCTGGTGGGGCCCTCCGGTTGCGGCAAGAGCACTGTGGCCCGTGCGATCCAGCAGCTGCTGCCGGCGGGAAGCACCTGCACCGGCACCCTCGAACTGGCCGGCGTGGATCCCCGCCAGCTCACGCGCCCGGCCCTGCGGCGCCTGCGGGGCGAGGCGGTGGGCCTGGTGTTCCAGGACCCGATGACCCGCCTCAATCCCCTGCTCACGATCGGCGGCCACCTCAGCGACACCCTGCGGGCCCATCGAGCGACCTGGCAACGCGCCCAGGTGCGCCAGCGGGCGGAGGAGCTGCTGGCCCGGGTGGGGATCAACCCGGAGCGGTATGGCAGCTACCCCCATGAATTCAGCGGCGGCATGCGCCAGCGGGTGGCGATCGCCCTGGCCCTGGCCCTGGAGCCCGCCCTGGTGATTGCCGATGAGCCCACCACCAGCCTGGATGTGGCGGTCTCAGCCCAGGTGATGGCCGAGCTCACCGACCTCTGCAGGGAGGCCGGCAGTGCCCTGTTGCTGATCAGCCACGATCTGGCGATGGCCGGCCGCTGGTGCGAGCGCATCGCCGTGCTCGACCAGGGGCGGCTGGTGGAGGAGGCCCCCAGCCAGGAACTGCTCACCGCCCCCCGCTCCGCCATCGGCCGCCGGCTGGTGACGCGGGCCCGGGAGCGGGAGGGCCGCGCCAGCGAACCCGCCATGGCAGCGCCGCTGCTGCTGGAGATCGAAGCGCTGCGCTGCTGGCATCCCCTGCCCTCGCCGCCCTGGCACTCCCGCTGGCTGAAGGCCGTGGACGGGGTGAGCCTGCAGTTGCACCGGGGCGAAACGATCGGCCTGGTGGGGGCCTCGGGCTGCGGCAAGAGCACCCTGTGCCGGGCACTGATGGGGCTGGCGCCGGTGCGCGGCGGGGCCGTGCGCCTGGAGGGCATCGACCTGCAACAGCTCCGGGGCGGGGCGCTGCGGCGGGCCCGTCGGTCGATCCAGATGGTGTTTCAGGACCCCCTGGCCTGCCTCAATCCCCAGATGCCGGTGGGCGAGGCGATCGCCGATCCGCTGCTGATCCATGGCCTGGCCCGCCGGGCCGAAGCCAGGGGCCGGGTCCGCGAGCTGCTGGCGGCCGTGGGGCTCAATCCACCGGAGGCCTTCGAGCAGCGCCTGCCCCGCCAGCTCTCAGGCGGCCAGCAGCAGCGGGTGGCCATCGCCCGGGCCCTGATTCTCGAGCCGAAGGTGCTGCTCTGCGACGAGAGCGTGAGCATGCTCGACGCCGAGGTGCAGGCGGAGGTGCTGGCCCTTCTGCGCAACCTGCAGACGCGCCTGGGTCTGGGAATGCTGTTCGTGACCCACGATCTCTCGGTGGCCAGCGGCTTCTGCCAGCAGGTGATCGTGCTGGAAGGCGGCCGGATCGTCGAACAGGGGCCGGGATCGCGGCTGCTGAGCGCTCCCCAGGCCCCGATCACCCGCACCCTGGTGGAAGCCTGCCCGCGACTGCCGCAGGCGGTCTGACGGGGGGCCTCAGCTGGCCAGGGTCCACCAGCGGGGCTTCATGAAGTAGTCCTCATCCTCGTAATCCACCAGGGCCCCGCCGCCAAAGGCCACCAGATCCCCGGGCCGCACTTCAAAGCCCGCGCTGCGGGCGATACCGGCCACTTCGTCGGCATCGGCGGCGGCGGTGGTGGAGAGCTGCTGCTGCAGGTCTGGGTCCTGCTGCACGGCGACGATGAAGGCCTGCAGGTTCTGCTCCGCCATGGACCGGGCGCTGGGGGGAAGGGCGGCACCAGTCTGGGTGCGGCGGCGCAGGGCGGCCAGCAGTTTGTCGAAGGGTGGCGGCAGGGGCGCCTCGCACACGATCCGCTCGCCGCTGATCGGGTGATCGAGGCCGAGCTGCACCGCATGCAGGGCCTGGCCGGGCAGCTCCACCGGCAGCCGGCGCGCCCGGGAGTAGGTGGGATCCCCCACGATCGGGTGGTTCATGTGGGCGCAGTGCACCCGGATCTGGTGGGTGCGGCCCGTGTCGAGCTTGAAGCGCAGCATGGCGTAGTCGCCCAACCGCTCGATCACACGCCAGTGGGTGCAGGCGTGGCGCCCGCTGCCATCGCTCACCACCGCGTATTTCTTGCGGTCGCTCGGATGGCGGCCAATGGCACCCACGACCGTGCCGGAATCGGCAGCCGGCTGGCCGTGCACCACCGCCAGGTATTCCCGTGAGGCGATCCGCTTCTGGATCTGCACCTGCAGCTTCACCAGGGCTTCCTGGCTCTTGGCCACCACGATGCAGCCCGTCGTGTCCTTGTCGAGCCGGTGCACGATCCCCGGCCGCAGCTCACCGCCGATGCCCGGCAGGTCGGGGCAGTGGTGCAGCAGGCCGTTCACCAGGGTGCCGTCCTTGTTGCCCGGGGCCGGATGCACGGTGAGGCCGGCGGGCTTGTTGAGCACGATCAGGTGTTCGTCTTCAAAGAGCACATCGAGGGGCATCGCCTGGGCCACCAGGTAGGGCAGAGGCTCCGGCGGCGGCATCCACAGCTCCACCGTGTCCCCGTGGCGCAGGGGGGTCTTGGCCCGGCCGGTGACGCCGTTCACCCGCACGTAGCCGGCATCGATGAACTTCTGGATGCGCGAGCGGCTCTGCTCCGGCCGCTGGGCCACCAGCCAGCGGTCGAGGCGCATCGGCAGGGGCCTGGGGTAGGTGAGCGTCAGCAGCTCGCCTTCACCCTCCCCAAAACCGCTCGCCCCAACCGCGCTCGCGCCGTCCCCTCGATCGCTCATGGCAGGGGGGAAGCGGGCAGGGATGGCTGGGGCGGCAGTTCCAGGGCGATCGGCCCCAGACGACTGCAGCGGAAGTCGTCGAGCAGCTTGGTGGCCATGCGCAAGGTGTCGCCGCCGGTGTGGCGCTCGGCGGCGGCCGCCAGCCAGCCCTCCACATCCGGGCCACCACTGGGGAGCGCGCCGAGGGGAATGCGGTAACGCCCCTCCAGCAGGCCGGCCGCCACCCCCGCCGCCGGCACTGCCTCCAAAAGCCGCAGCAGCTGGGCGAAGGCCAGGGCGGCGCCTTCGCTGTCGTAGGCCGCCTGGCCGATGTCGTCGCAGAGGGCCAGGCGCAGGGCGGCCTGCTGGTCGTCGAGCCGGGGCGGCAGCACGCCGGGGGCATCGAGCAGGTCGAGCTCCTGGCCCAGCCGCACCCAGCGCAGGCTGCGGGTGACGCCGGCGCGGCGGGCACTCTCCACCACCTTCTGGCGCACCAGCCGGTTGATCAGGGCCGACTTGCCCACGTTGGGGAATCCCAGCATCAGCGCCCGCACCGGCCGGGGGCGCATCCCCCGGCCCCGGCGCCGCTCGTTGAGAGCCTCACCGGCACGGATCGCCGCCTGCTGCAGCTGCTTCACGCCGGTGCCGGCCTTGGCGTCGCACCACCACACCGGCTGGCCCTGGCCACGGAACCAGTCGCTCCAGAGCTGCTGGGCGGCCGGCGGCACCATGTCGCGGCGGTTGAGCACCAACAGGTGCTGCTTGCCACTGATCCAGCGCTGCAGGCGCGGATGGCCCGTGGAGAGCGGGATGCGGGCGTCGCGCACCTCAATCACCAGGTCGACCTTGGCCAGGGCCTCCTGCAGCGCCTTTTCGGCCTTGGCGATGTGTCCCGGGTACCACTGGATGGCCGGGGCATTGACGCTCAGCTGAGCGCTGGGAGCGCTCATCAGGGCACCACCAGCACCGGGCAGGGCGCCAGCTGGATCACCCGGGCAGCGGTGCTCTGCTGGTCGCTCTCGATGGCAATCCCACGGGTGCCCATCACGATCAGGTCGGCGTTGATCTCGTCCGCCACGTCGCCGATCACGAAAGCCGGCTTGCCCTCCCGCTCGAGCACCTCGCAGGCCACCCCCGCCTCGGCGAAACGCTGCTTGGCCTGCTCCAGCAGCTCGGCCACCGCAGCGGGCTCCTGGCCCGGCTCGACCACCGAGAGCAGCACGAGCCGGCTGCCGTGCTCCTGGGCCAGCTGCAGGGCCACCCCAGCCGTTTCCACGGCCTGGCGGCTCTGGTCGATGGGAAACAAGACGGTGTTGAACATGATCTGTCGCGACGTGGCGGGCCTGGCGGCACTCCCGGGCGCCCTGGGTTCAGTCTGAAGGGCCGCCCCGCCCCTGGCCAGGGTGGGGGGAGGGGGGCTTCGGCAATGGCCGGGCTAAGCTCCCGCCCGTTTAACCACTCTCCGGAGTCGTTCCATGGCGAAGCGTTCCCTGGCCAGCCTCGGCAGTGCCGAACTGCGCGGCAAGCGCGTGTTGGTGCGGGTCGACTTCAACGTGCCCCAGGACGACAACGGCACCATCACCGACGACACCCGCATCCGCGCCGCCCTGCCGACGATCGCCCACCTGCGTGACAACGGCGCCAAGGTGATCCTGGCGGCCCACTTCGGCCGGCCCAAGGGCCAGGTGAACGAGGGCATGCGCCTCACCCAGGTGGCCGCCCGCCTGAGCGACCTGCTGGGCGTGCCCGTGACCAAGACCGACAGCTGCATCGGCCCCGACGCCGAGGCCAAGGTGGCGGCCCTGGAGGAGGGCGGCGTGGTGTTGCTGGAAAACGTGCGCTTCTTCGCCGAGGAAGAGAAAAACGAAGCCGAGTTCGCCAAGCAGCTGGCCTCGCTGGCTGAGGTGTACGTGAACGACGCCTTCGGCGCCGCCCACCGCGCCCACGCCTCCACCGAAGGCGTGACCAAGTTCCTGAGCCCCAACGTGGCCGGCCACCTGATGGAGAAGGAGCTGGCCTACCTGCAGGGCGCCATTGATGCCCCGAAGCGCCCGCTGGCGGCGATCGTGGGCGGCTCCAAGGTGAGCAGCAAGATCGGCGTGCTCGAGGCCCTGATCGACAAGTGCGACAAGATCCTGATCGGCGGCGGCATGATCTTCACCTTCTACAAGGCCCGTGGCCTCTCGGTGGGCAAGAGCCTGGTGGAGGAAGACAAGCTGGAGCTGGCCAAGGAGCTGGAGGCCAAGGCAGCCGCCAAGGGCGTGCAGTTCCTGCTGCCCACCGATGTGGTGCTGGCTGACAACTTCGCCCCCGACGCCAACAGCCAGATCGCCAAGATCGACGCCATTCCCGACGGCTGGATGGGCCTCGACATCGGCCCCGACTCGGTGAAGGTGTTCCAGGAGGCCCTGGCCGACTGCCAGACCGTGATCTGGAACGGCCCCATGGGCGTGTTCGAGTTCGACAAGTTCGCCGCCGGCACCAACGGCATCGCCCACACCCTGGCCGAGCTCAGCGCCAAGGGCACGATCACGATCATCGGTGGCGGTGACTCCGTGGCCGCCGTGGAGAAGGTGGGCGTGGCCGACCAGATGTCGCACATTTCCACCGGTGGCGGCGCCAGCCTCGAGCTGCTGGAAGGCAAGGTGCTGCCCGGCGTGGCGGCGCTCGACGAGGCCTGATCCACCCAGGCTCAAGCTCTCCGGGGGGCCTGAGGCCCCCCTTTTTCGTGTCAACACGTCCTGTACTTGGGTCTCCCGTGACCAACGCGCACAGGCCAGCCCTGGGCTGGATCGGGCTCGGCGCCCTCGGGGCTCCGATGGCGGCCAACCTGCTCGCGGCGGATTTTCCGCTGACGGTGCACAACCGCACCGCCGGCCCGGAGCAGTCCCTGGCGGCCCAAGGTGCCCGGGTGGCCGCCACCCCGGCAGCGGTTGCGGCCGGGGTGGAGCTGCTCTGCCTGTGTGTGAGCGACGATGTGGCAGCGGAGGCGGTGCTGCTGGGCAGGCAGGGCGCCGGCGACGGCCTGCGCCGCGGCAGCCTGGTGATCGACTTTTCCACGATCGCCCCGGCCACCAGCCAATCCCTCGCCGCCCGCTTGGCGGAACAGGGGGTGGCCTACCTGGATGCACCGGTGACCGGGGGCACCGAAGGGGCCCGGTCAGGCCAGCTCTCGGTGCTGGTGGGGGGAGAGGCCGCCGATCTCGCGCGGGCCCGGCCGGTGCTGGAGGTGGTGGGCAGCCGCATCACCCACCTGGGGCCGGTGGGCACCGGCCAGCAGGCCAAGGCGGTGAACCAGGTGCTGGTGGCCGGCAGCTATGCCGCCGTGGCCGAGGCCATGGTGCTGGGCCAGCGGCTGGGGCTGCCGATGGAGCAGGTATGCCAGGCCCTGGAGGCGGGAGCGGCGGGCTCGTGGGCCCTCAGCAACCGGGCCCCCCAGATGCTGCGCGGGGAATTCCCCCTGGGCTTCCGCCTGGCCCTGCACCGCAAGGACCTGCGCATCGCCCTGGCAACCGCGGAGCAGGCCGGCGTGGCCTTGCCCCTGAGTGAACTGGTGGCCGCGATCGAAGACGAGCTGCTGGAGGCGGGCCACGGCGACGACGATGTCTCCGCCCTGGCCCGCTGGTTCCACCGCAGAAGCTGAGGGGCTCCCCTCAGCAACCGGAGGCCACCCCGCCAACCAGGCCACCCACCGCCGCCCCCATCGGCACGGCCCAGCGGCGGTTGCGGGAACCATCGGCCAGCACGGCCCCCAGGCCGCCACCGACCACCGCGCCGGTGAGCAGGCTGCCAGGCTGGCAGCGGCGCTCCCGCACCGGGGCGACCGGCGCCACCGCCAGAGGTCGATAGCCAGCGCCATAGCCATAACCGCCATAACCGATGCCGGAGCCATAGCCGGAGCCATAGCCATTGCCGTAACCGCCGGGGCGCACGCGCACGGTGACGGTGCGGGGGCGGGGCAGGGGCGTGTAGGTCTCGACGGTGTAGCGCTGAACGGTGTAGGGGTAGGCGTAAGCCGCGGCGGGGGCGAGGGCCGCCCCGGCGAGCAGGCCGCTCAGGAGCAGAGGGATTGCAGGAGCGCGCATGGGGGACAACGCGAAGGGACGACAGAACCAGAACGGGCAGCCCGGGGGCTGACGTCCCCGGACTGTGCGGCGGGCCGACGCAGCGGGTGCAACTCAGCTGCCGTCAACCTGTGACCGAATCCGACAGGAGCGTCCCCACAGGGCAATGCCGAAGCCCCTGGGGCCCTCCAGGCGCTCGAGGCCGCCGCCATGGGCCCGGGCCACCCGGGCCGCGATCGCCAGCCCCAGGCCGCTGTGCCCGCGGCCACCCCGGGCGGCATCGAGGCGCTGGAAGGGCATCAGCGCCTGGTGCCACCGGGCCTCGGGAATCCCCTCGCCGCGATCCCAGAGGGTGATGCGGAAGCCCTCCCCCTCCGGCTCAGCGGCACACAGCTCAAGCCGCAGGGGAGGAGCTCCGTACTGACAGGCGTTGTCGATCAGGTTGGCGACGGCCCGGGCCAGGGCCACCGGCTGCACCCGGCGCTCCAGGGGCTCGAGGGAGAGCGAGAGGGTGCGCTCGTCGAGGGCCGCCGCCTGTTCGGCGAGCAGCTGATCGAGGGGCACCGCCACGGGCGGTTCGTGGTCGCCGCCCCCGGCAAACAGCAGGAACTGGCTGGTGATCCGCTCCAGCGAGGCCAGGTCGGCCTCGGCCTGCTGGAGGTCGGCCTCGGCCAGGCCCGCCAGGCTGAGGCGCAGGCGCAGACGAGTGAGGGGACTCTTGAGGTCGTGCGCGATGCCGGCCAGCATCACCGCCCGCTCCTGCTCCGCACTCGCCAGCCGCTCCACCATGGCATTGAAACGCCGGCGCAGCTGGCGCACCGCGCTGGTGCCGCCCTGCACCGGCAGCGACAGCGGCCCGGGGCCCGCTCCCACCCCCGCCAGACCCGCCTGCAGCTGACGCAGGGGGCGCTGCACCTCCAGCCAGAAGAAGAGCAGCAGGGCAACACTCCCCCCCAGGCCCGCCCCCGCCAGCAGCAGCCAGGGGTCGGGGGGCAAGGGGCGCACCGGCGGAATCGGGGCCAGCAGCCACACCGGCTCCAGCGGCGCCAGCAGCTCCACCCACACGCCGCGCTGGTCGGTGTTGGCGGGGAGCACATCGGGGCAGGGCTGCAGGGCGCGGCAGAGCTCCTGGCGCAGCAGGGCCGCCTGGCGGGCCAGCACCCGATCCCGGCGCACCGGGGGTGCGGCCCCCACCCGCAGGGGCAGACCACTCAGGCGGGCGAGGGTGGCGGGGGGCAGGCGATCGAGCGCCAGTTCACCGAGACGCACCTGGAACAGCACCTCCGGTCCGAGCTGGGCGATGCGATCGCGCTGGAGCCGATCAGCCAGCAACAGCTGCAGCTGGGCGGTGCTGAGCAGGGCCAGCCCCAGTCCCACCAGCCCGTAGCGCAGGGCCGCCCTAGCGGCTGCGAGGCTGGCCATCGGGCACGAACACGTAGCCGTAACCCCACACCGTCTGCAGGTAGCGGGGGCGTCCCGGATCAGGCTCCACCAACCGGCGCAGCCGGGATACCTGCACATCCATGCTGCGGCTGTCGGTGGCCGACTCCGGCCCGCGGGCCAGCTCCACCAGGCGATCCCGCGAGAGGGGCCGGTGGGGATGGCGCACGAAGGCCGCCAGCAGAGCGAATTCGCCGGAGGTGAGCACGGTGATCTGCTCGCCACGCTCCAGGGTGCGGGCCGCCAGATCGAACACCTGCTCGCCGATGCTCAACCGCTCCCCCTCCGCCAGGGGGGTGCCGGCGGGCAGCGCCACCCGCCGCCGCAGCACCGCCTCGATGCGCGCAGTGAGTTCCCGGGGCAGGAAGGGCTTGGCCAGGTAGTCGTCGGCGCCCTGCTCCAGGCCGATGATCCGATCCACCGCATCGCCGCGGGCGGTGAGCATCACCACCGGCAGATCGTCGCCGGCATCGCGCAGCCGGCGCAGCAGGGTGAGGCCGTCGTCGCCCGGCATCATCAGATCGAGCACCACCAGATCGGGCCGCTGACCGGCCAGCCGCGCCATCAGCTGGGCGCCATCGGCCAGGCAGCGCACGTCATAGCCCTGATCCATCAGATAGGTGCCCACCATCTTGCGCAGTTCGGGGTCGTCATCCACCACCCAGATGCTCTGCCCGGGAGCCATTGCCGTGCCTGATCGGAAAGATCTGGTCACAGCTTGCCGGGGAGGGCGCAACAGTGGGCCCTGGCGGCCTGCATAGCCTGAGCCCATGCCCCGTTCCGCCCTGCCGCTCGTGCTCACCGCAGCGCTGCTGCTGGGGATGGCCGGCCCGGGCCCGGCGCCGGTCCGGGCCGGCGACGATGTGGTGCTCTACCAGCGGCGGCTGGCCAAGCTCTTCCGCCGGCTCGACTTGAACGGCGATGGCCGGCTCGATCGCGAGGAAGCCCAGGCCAATCGCTTCATGACCCGCCACTTCGCGCGCCTGGACCGCGGCAACAAGGGCTACCTGGTGCCCGAGGACCTGCGTTGAGGGCCCCGGCTAGGGCTTGAGCTGGGCCTTGTCCGCCACCACCCGCACCCGCTTGCTCACGCTCACCACGCCCTGGGGATGCACCAGCAGCACCGCCCAGGTCTGGCTGCCCGGCGTGAAGGGGGCCTGAACGATGCGGAACAGCCCGCCGCCACCCAGGGCCCCGAGCTGCAGGGAGGGGCTGTCGAGGGCCGTGACCTGCTGGGGTGTGAGCGCCACAATTCCGCCGGCGACGATCGCACCGTCGAGGGGATCGTCCACCAGCACGTCCACGTCGTAACGCTGGCCGGTGAGCACCGTGTCGGGAATCAGCAGGGTGATCGGCAGGTCAACGCTGCCGCTGCGCAGCACCGACTGATCGCGCAGCACCGTCTGACCCGTGATCCGCCGGCCATCGCTCTCCAGGAGAAGCTGCTGCTCGGCCTCGAGGCGAAAGCGCAGGGGCCCGTCCTCCCGGGTGCCCCGCACCCGCAGCAGGACCGTGGCGCTGGCATCCTTCAGGCGGGGCCCAGGGCTCAGCTGCCAACGGGCATCGGGGAACTGGGAACGCAGCAGGCGTCGCTGCCGCTCCACCAGCCCGGGATCGAGATCGGGGCCGGCCTCCAGGAGCGCCTGCAGATCCCCCTCGCCGTTGAACGCAGCCTCGAGGGCCTGCAGCTGCTGCACGGAGGGGGGCGCGGCCCGCAGGGGCACCCAGGAGCCGACGGCCAGCACGGACACCGCCAGGGCCGCCAGGACCGGGTTGCGGAGTGGGGTGCGGTGGGAGCGGAAGGGCCGCATGCGCCTGCAAGAACCGCTTTTAAGTTAGGCCCGCTCGCCAGCGCCCCCCATGCCCAGGCTCCTGATCGCCGCCAGTGGCACCGGTGGCCATCTGTTCCCGGCCCTGGCCGTGGCCGAAGCCCTGCCCGCTGACTGGAGCGTGCAGTGGCTGGGGGTGCCCGACCGGCTGGAGCGGGAGCTGGTGCCAAGCCGTTTCCCCCTGCACACCGTGAAGGCCGGCGGCCTGCAGGGTCGCGGCCTGCGCAAGCTCCTCAACCTCCTGCGGCTGCTGGCCGCCACCCGCAGCGTGCGCCGCCTGATCCGGCGCGAGCGGATCGACGTGGTGTTCAGCAGCGGGGGCTACATCGCCGCCCCTGCCATCCTGGCGGCCCGCTGGTGCGGCATTCCGGTGGTGCTGCATGAAAGCAACGCCATTCCCGGTCGGGTGACCCGACTGCTGGGCCGGCTCTGCAGCCGGGTGGCGGTGGGCCTGCCCGCCGCGGCTGAGCGGCTGCCCCGCTGCCGGCCGCTGCTCACCGGCACGCCCGTGCGCCGGGACTTCCTGGAGCCCGCCACCGCCCCCGACTGGCTGCCCGGGGGCCAGGGTCCCCTGCTGGTGGTGATGGGCGGCAGCCAGGGGGCCGTGGGCCTGAACCGCATGGTGCGGCCGCTGCTGGAGCGCCTGAGCGCCAGCGGCGTGCGGGTGGTGCACCTCACCGGTTCGAGTGACCCCGATGCGGGCGGCACCCTGCCCGCCGGCGTGGTGGAGCGGCCCTTCTGCCAGGAGATGGCCGGCCTGCTGCAACACAGCGATCTGGCGATCAGCCGATCCGGCGCAGGGGCCCTCAGCGAACTGGCGGTCTGCGGCACGCCGGCGATCCTGGTGCCGTTCCCCGCCGCCGCCGATCGGCACCAGGACGCCAACGCCGCGGCGGCCGCCGCGCTGGGGGCCGCGGTGATCGTGGAGCAGCACGGTCCCGAGCAACCCACGCTCGAGCGCACCCTGTGGCGCCTGCTGGGCCCCCGACTGCGGGGCAACCCGGACGTTGCCGACCCCCTGAGCGCCATGGCCGGCGGCATGGAGCAGCTGGCCGTGCGCGACGCCGATCAGCGCCTGGCCCAGGTGCTGATGGCGCTGGTCTGACCTGCGGTCATGACCCGGCTGCCCCGCCGCCGAGCTCGCGGGAAAAGGCCCGCAGCAGGCGCCGGTTACCGCGCCGATCCTGGAGGCCCAGCCGCAGCCAGTGCTCGTCCAGACCGCGGAAGGAGCGGCAGTCGCGCACCAGCACGCCGTGGCGGCGCGCCAGGCGATCGCCCAGGCCGGTGAGGGACTGCTCGCCGCGCACCAGCAGAAAGTTGGCCGCCGACGGCAGGGGGGTGAGACCTGGACAGGCCCGGAGGCGATCCGCCAGCCAGGGCCCCTCCCGCCCCACCCAGGCCTGCACGCGGGCACTCCAGCGCGGCAACCAGCCCGGCCGCCGGAGCAGGTCCTCGGCCACGGCGAGGGCCAGGCCGTTGAGGGGCCAGGGATCCCGCCAACGCGCCCAGCGGGCCAGCCGGGCGGGACCCCCCAGGGCATAGCCGAGCCGCAGGCCGGCCACCGACAGCAACTTGGTGAGACTGCGCACCACCACCAGATTGGGGTAGCACTGCAGCAGCGGCACCAGGGACTGGGCCTCGCCGTCCGGCACCAGGGGCAGGAAGGCCTCATCGCAGATCACCAGGGCAAAGCGCTCCAGCAGCGGCTCAAGGGAGGCCCGGGACCAGAGCTGGCCGGTGGGGTTGTGGGGATTGGTGAGCCAGAGCACCTGGCCTGGGGGCACCTGGGTGGCAAGCGCCGGAAAGGGGTGGGGGAATGCCCCATCCCAGCGCAGAGAAAGCGGATAGGGCCGGGAACTCCCCCCCCAGCAGGCCAGGGCCCGGTCGTAGTCGGCAAAGCCGGGGGCGGGCACGAGGCTGAGGCCTGCTGCCGCCCCATCGCGGGCCGCCCAGGTGAACAGTTCCGCCGCCCCATTGCCCGGCAGCACCCAGGAGGGCGGCAGACCGTGGAGGTCGCCCAGGAGCGTGCGCAGCTGCTGCCAGTGACGATCGGGATAGGCCCGCAGGGGGCTGCCCAGGGCGGCCCGGATCAGAGCCACCCGCGCCGCCGCCGGGGGCGCGAACGGCACCAGGGAGGCACTGGCATCAAGCAGATCCCCGGGCGGCCGCCCGAGCCGGCGGGCCGCCGCCACCAGATTGCCGCCATGGGGCTCGATGGCCCGCCCCGGGGGCGCATCGGCCGCTGGGCCGTTCACTGCACCGCTGGCCATGGTCAGACGCTACGGCCGCGGCGGCGCCACAATCACACCCTGCCGCTCCAGTTCCTTGGCCCCACACCAGCTCGATGCTCTGGTGGCGGCCATCGGCCAGGTGCTGCTGGGCAAGGAACACCGGGTGAAGCTGGCGCTGGCCTGCCTGCTGGCCGGCGGGCATCTGCTGCTGGAGGACCTGCCCGGCACGGGCAAGACCACCCTGGCCGAGGCGCTGGCCCGGGGCTTCGGGCTGGAGTTCCGCCGGGTGAGCTTCACCAGCGACCTGCTGCCGGCCGATCTCACGGGTATCAACGTGCTGGATCCAGCCAGCGGTCGCTTCCACTTCCAGCCGGGGCCCCTGTTCACCCAGGTGCTGCTGGCCGATGAGATCAACCGGGCCAGCCCACGCACCCAGAGCGCACTGCTGGAGGCGATGGCCACCGGGCGGGTCAGTGTCGACGGCATCAGCCATCCGCTGCCCCAGCCGTTCATGGTGATCGCCACCCAGAACGGCCTCGACCAGGTGGGCACCTCGCCGCTGCCCGAATCCCAGCTCGACCGCTTTCTGATGCGCCTCAGTCTCGGCTTCCCCGAGCGGGAAGCCGAGCGGGCCCTGCTGGCCGGCGAGGGGCTTTCCCTGGAGACGATGGCCGGGCTGCTGACGCCCCAGGCCCTGCTGGGGTTGCGCAGCCACTGCCACAGCCTGCACTGCAATGCGGTGCTGATCGACTACGTGCTCGATCTGATGGCTGCCAGCCGTGGGCCGGATCGCAGCGGCGCCCCGCTCTCCCCGAGGGCTTCCCAGGGGCTGCTGGCAGCAGCCCGGGCCTGGGCCCTGCTGGCGGGGCGCGAGTTCGTGACCCCGGCCGATGTGCAGGCGGTGTTCCCGGCCGTGGCGGAGCACCGCCTGGATCCGACGGGCGGGGGCCAACTGAGCGCGGCACTGCTGGAGCAGGTCGATGCGATCCGCTGAGGGCGCCGGGAGCATGCCGGCGGACACGGGACCGGATCAGACGTGGGCCGAGCGTTTCGGCCGGGTGCAGCAGGGGGAAAGTCTGCGGCTTGGACTGCGCAACCTGTACATCCTGCCCAGCCGCTTCGGCGGGCTCTGGCTGGCAGGCGCCGGCCTCCTCCTGGTGGTGGGCATCCAGACCCAGCGCAACGGCCCGTTCCTGCTGGGCTACCTGCTGCTGGCCCTGCTGCTGCTGGCCCTGCACCTCACCCACTTCAACCTGCAGGGGCTGGAACTGCGCTGCGGTCAGCCCCGCCCCGGCTTTGCCGGCGAGACCCTCCTCTACCCGATCCACCTGCGCAGCACCTGCCCCCGCGAGGCGATCTCTCTGCGCCTGGCCGGCCCGACCAGCGAGGGCGGCAGCGTGCCCCTGCGGCTCTCGGCGGGCAGCCGCACCTTGGGCCTCACCTGGAGCAGCACCGCACGCGGACTGCAGCGACCCGGGCCCCTCCTGATCCGCAGCTCGGCCCCCCTCGGGCTGTTCGTGTGCTGGAGCCGCTGGCAGCCGGCCAGGACCCAGATCGTGTATCCGGCCCGGCACCCCGGGCCCGTGGCCGCTGCCGCTGCCGCCGGCAGCCCGCCGGGAACCGCTGAGCAGGATCAGGGCCTCGAGGGAAGCGACCACTGGCACGATCTGCGGCCCCAGCGGCCCCAGGACAGCCAGAGCCGGCTGGCCTGGAAGGTGCTGGCCCAGGGCCGGGGCCGGCTGAGCAAGACCTTCCGCGACCCGGCCGGCGTGCCGCTGCTGCTGGCCCCCGACCCCGGCGTGCCGCGGGAGCGGGCCCTGGAACATCTCAGTGCGGCGGTGTGGCAGCGCAGCCAGCGCGGAGAGTGCTTCGGCCTGGTGTTGCCGGCGCAGAGCATCCCCCCGGGACGAGGGCGGGAGCACCGGGAACGCTGCCTGCAGGCCCTGGCGCTGAGCCGCTGAACAGCCGTGTCACGCCCCCGCCGACCACCGATGGCCGCTGCCGGCACCCTGCCCTCCCGACGCCTGCAGTGGCTGGCGGAGGGGGTACTGGCGCTGGGCTGTGTGGGGCTGGACCCCACCTGGCTGCTGGGTCTGTTCAGCCTGGCCCTGGTGCTGGTAGCAGGGCTGAAACTGGGGGAGGCGCGCGATCGGGCGGGACGGCGCCTGGTGGCGCTGCTGCAACTGGTGGCCTGCGGCTTGCTGGCAGCCCAGCAGGCCGACCTGCTGCCGAGCCTGCTGCAGCTGCTGGCGGCCCTGCTGAGCCTGGCGGGACTGCTGCAGCTCGAGACCGGCCTGGCCCTGGCCTGGCCCCAACTGCTGCGGCGCAGCCTGCGGGTGATGGCGGCCGCCCTGCCCATGGCCCTGGTGCTGTTTCTGCTGGTGCCCCGGGTCGGACCGTTCGGCAACGGCATGGGCGCCCCCAGTGGCCGGGCGAGCACGGGCCTCAGCGACGACCTCGACCCGGGCTCGATCGCCACCCTGGTCGACAACACCAGCCCGGCGGCGCGGGTGGCCTTCGGCGACGACCGGCCGCCCCCTGCCGGCGCCCGCTACTGGCGGGTGCTGGTGCACCCCCGCTTCGATGGCCGGCGCTGGCAGCGGGACGCCGATGCCGAGAGCAACCGGTCCCAGCCCAACGCTGCCGAGCTGCTGATGGATGGGAATCCCGATGACGGGTCGGCTGGCGGCCGGGACCAGGTGTGGCTGGTGGAGCCCAGCCGCTTCACTGCGGTGCCCTGGGATGGTCGGGCCACCTCCACCGAATCCAACCTGCGCCGCCGGCCCAACGGTGAGCTGCGGCTGCTGCGGCCAGCCCATGAACGGCGCAGCTACCGGCTGGATGAACAGTCCTCTCCCCAGCCCTGGCAGAACCAGCCTCCAACCGGCGGAGATCTGGAGCTGCCGCGCGATGGGAATCCCCGGCTGCAGGCCCTGGGCCGATCCTGGGCCGGCCTGGAGGATCCCCGCCAGCGGGTGCAGGCCGCCGAAGCCTGGTTCCAGGCGGGGGGCTTCCGCTACAGCACCCGCCCGGGAACCCTGCCGGTCCGGGACGGTCTCGATGCCTTTCTCTTTGAGCGACGGGAGGGCTTCTGCGGTCACTACGCCAGCGCCTTCAGCGCCCTGATGCGGGCGGCGGGCGTGCCGAGCCGGGTGGTGAGCGGCTACCTGGGGGGCGTGTGGGTGGAGCCGTTGGGGGGGGCGCCCTACCTCGAACTGCACCAGAGCAACGCCCATGCCTGGAGTGAGGTGTGGCTCGGCAACGGCGGGTGGCAGCGGGTGGACCCGAGCGCCTGGGCCCTCGATGCCAGCGGCCGCAGCGGCAGCGCTGCGGAGCAGGCCGAGCGGGGAGCGGCGGGTACCAACGCCTGGCTCTGGCTGCAGCGCCAGTGGTGGGGCCTGGACATGGCCTGGAGCCGCTGGTTGCTGGGATTTGACCGGACCCAGCAGGACGCCCTGCTGCGGTGGCTGCTGGGGGACCAGCGCTGGGCGCTGGGCTGGTTGATCCTGGGGGGGGCTGGCGCCGGGCTCGCCGCAGGCCTGCTGCTGCACCGGCGCCGAGCCCTGGCGGATCTGGACCAACCCGCCAGGGACCTCCAGACCCTGCTGCGGGAGCTGGCCCGCCTGCAGGTGGTGCCTTCGCCGGGCGAGACCCTCGAGCAGCTGGCCGGGCGGGCAGCAGCGCTTCATCCGCAGCTGGCCGCTCCCCTGGCCGAACTCGTGCACTCCCATGCCGCCCGGCGCTTCGCCCCACTCGCCGGCGGCGGCGAAACGGCAACCCGTCGCCGCTGGCAGGCCGCCCTGCGCGAGCTGAAGCGGTGCCGCAGGGACGCTATAAGGCAGACGTGAGGATCCGGACCATGACCGCACCCACCTGGAGTCCGTCCGGATCGCCCACCGGCGCCGGATCACCCGCCGAAGCAGGCGGTGGACGCTCAAGGACAGTTCGGAGTCGCCGCCTGGTCGCCGGCGCCAGAGCCGCCGCCGCTGGGGTGCTGACGGCAGCCTCCCTGGGGGCCGGGGTGGCCGGGGTGGCGCCGCCGGTGCGCGCCAGTGAGGCCCTGATCCAGCTGATGGAGCAGAAGCGCTGCCCCAACTGCAGCCTGGCGGATGCCGACCTGGTGCATGCCCAGCTCAGCGACGCCGACCTGCGCGGGGCCCGGCTGCAGCGGGCCAACCTGGGCCAGGCCCGCCTGGATGGGGCCCGCCTCAGTGGCGCCGACCTCAGCTTCACCAGCCTGCTGGGGGCCTCCCTGCGGGGGGCCGACCTACGGGGGGCGCGGCTGGAGGGCACCGACCTGCGCCAGGCCGACCTGAGCGGAGCCCTGCTCGATCCGGGGGCCCTCAGCCGGGCCCACTGGCAGGGCGCCCGCGGCATCGACCACGGCCAGCTCAGCTACGGCGAACTGCACAATGCCGGCGTGGAGGCTGCGCGCCAGGGGCGGCTGCCGGAGGCGGAGCAGTGGTTCAGCTCGGCGATCCGCCGGGAACCCGCCGCCGCCGTGAGCTGGATCGCCCGGGCGATCACCCGCAGTGAACTGGGCAAGCGCCAACTGGCTGCCGCCGATTTCGACTACGCCGCTTCCCTCTACGCGGCGGGCGGCGAAATGGCCCAGGCCGACCAACTGCGCCAGGCCGCCAAGCAGGTGAGTGCCGATCCCAGCAAGCCCGGGGGCGGCGGCAACGGATTGGGCTCGATGGCGATCAGCGGCGCCCTCGGGGCCCTGCAGTTCCTCGCCCCCCTGGCCGCCAAGGCCTTCCTGCCCGTGCCGTTCTAGGTGTGGCGGGTCGAGTCCCTCCTCCTCCTCCGCACGCCTCCGCCGCCAGCCCCTGTTGATGCACTCCCAGGTCCCCGAGAGCCAGCTGCTGCTGGCCGGGGGCGGCCACAGCCACGCCCTGGTGCTCCTGCGCTGGCTGATGGGCGGCAGCCGCCCGCCCGGGGCCATCGCCCTGGTGAACCGGTCCAGCACGGTCTTCTATTCCGGAATGGTGCCTGGCCTGGTGGCGGGTCTGTACGCCCCCGATGCGTGCCGCATCGACCTGCGGCGCCTCTGCACCGCCGTGAAGGTGACCTTCATCGCCGCCGAGATCACCGGGCTCGATCTGGCGGGCCGGCAGCTGCTGCTGGCGGATCGTCCGGCCCTGGCCTGGGACTGGCTGAGCCTGGACGTGGGGGCCGTCACCCGGGCGGTGGGCACGGGCGACCTGGGCGTCAAGCCACTGGAACCCTTTCTGGCATGGCTGGAGCAGACACCCACTGCGGCCGCTCCCCTGCGCATCCGGGGTGGCGGCGCCGCGGCCCTGGAACTCGCCCTGGCCCTGCGCGGTCGAGGCCACCGAGCGTCCCTGGTGCTGCGGGACACGGACCTCCAGCTGGGGAATGCCCGGGCCAACCACCTCGGCCGACGGCTGCTGGCCCAGGCCGGGGTCACCGTTCACCCCACGGCCGCCGCCGGGGAAGCCGCCAGCCTCGCCTGCACCGGCAGCCGGGCACCGGCCTGGTTGGCGGCCAGCGGCCTGCCCTGTGATGGCGATGGGCGCGTGCTCACCCTGCCGACCCTGCAGGTGGAAGGCCATCCACGCCTGTTCGCCGCGGGCGACTGCGCCGTGCTCCGCCGGGCACCGCGCCCGCCCTCGGGGGTGTGGGCCGTGCGGGCGGCACCCACCCTGGCCGCCAACCTGGCGCGCTGCCTGAACGCCGGGAGCTCCCTGGCGGCGGACGCGGCCCCGCAGGGGCTGCGGCGCTGGCGGCCCCAGCGCCGGGCCCTGCAGTTGCTGGCCGATGGCAGTTGCCCTGAGCGGCCGCAGGCGGTGGCGGTGTGGGGGCCGGTGACCCTCGGCCCCAGCCCCCTGCTCTGGCGCTGGAAGAACTGGATCGATCGGCGCTTCATGGAGCGCTTCGCGCGCAAACGGGCCATGGGCGCCGCGGGCGAGACCATGGCCTGCCGGGGCTGCGCCGCCAAACTGGCGGCTCCCACCCTGAGCGCCGGGCTGCAGGCGGCGGGCGTGGGCGGGCAGCCAGAGGATGCCGCTGTGGTGGGCCAGCTGGCCAGCGGAGACCTGCTGCTGCAGAGCGTCGACGGGTTCCCGGCCCTGGTGGACGATCCCTGGCTGAATGGCCGCCTGAGCACGCTGCATGCCTGCAGCGACCTCTGGGCCAGCGGTGCCCGGGTCACGGGCGTGCAGGCGATCGTGACCGTGCCCGAGGCCGCCAGCGCCCTGCAGCAGCAGCTGCTGAGCCACACCCTGGCTGGCATCCGCTCGGTGCTCGACCCCCTCGAGGCGCGCCTGATCGGCGGCCACAGCCTGGAAGCGCGTGACGGCGGCGGTCTGGCGGTGAGCCTGGCAGTCAATGGCTGCGTGGCGCCGGCAGCCCACTGGGGCAAAGGGCCCCTGGCCGCCGGCGAGGTGCTGCTGCTCAGCCGGCCCCTGGGCACCGGGGTGCTGTTCGCCGCCGCCATGGCGGGTGCGGCCCGGGCCAACTGGCTGGATCGGGCCCTGGAACAGATGCAGCAGAGCCAGGCCGCCCTGGTGCCCCTGCTCCGGGAGCTGGGCTGCCGGGCCTGCACCGACGTCACCGGCTTCGGGCTGCTGGGGCACCTCGGCGAGATGCTCGCCGCCGGGCCGGCAGGGCTCCAGGTCGCCGTGAGGGCCGAGGCCCTGCCGGCGCTGCCGGGGGCCCTGGAGCTGCTGGAGCAGGGCCACGCCAGCACCCTCGCCCCCAGCAATGCCACCGCCCTGGCGCTGCTGGATGGGCCGATTCAGCTCGTGGGACCGCGCACGGGAGCCCTGACGGGCCTGCTCATCGATCCCCAGACCTGCGGCCCTCTGCTCGCCGCCCTGCCGGCAGCCGCGGCCGGCACCGCCCTGGAGCGCCTGCGACAGCTGGGATTCCATGACGCCCGGGTGATCGGCACGGTGCAGGCCCCGGCTGCGCCCGGGGACCGGCGGCCATGACTGGGAGAATGGCGCCAGTGCTCCCCGTGTCCTTGTCTGCCCTCACGCGCTGCCTCCAGGAAGAGGCGAATGCGATTGCCGCCGCCGCAGAGCGCCTGGATGCCACCCAGGTGGAGCGGGCCCTTGAGCAGTTGGAGGCCTGCCGGCAACGCCGGGCCAAGCTGGTGATCACCGGGGTGGGCAAGAGCGGCATTGTCGCGCGCAAGATCGCCGCCACCTTCTCCTCGATCGGCCTGACGGCGGTCTTCCTCAATCCGGTGGATGCCCTCCATGGCGATCTGGGCATCGTCCATCCCGACGACGTGGCCCTGCTGCTCTCCAACAGTGGGGAGACCGAAGAGCTGCTGGCGATCCTTCCCCACCTCAAGCGGCGCGGGACCGGGCGGATCGCCCTGGTGGGCCGGATCAGCTCGAGCCTGGCCCGGGGCTGTGACGTGGTGCTCGATGGATCGGTGGATCGGGAGGTCTGCCCCCTCAACCTGGCCCCCACCGCCAGCACGGCCGTGGCGATGGCCATCGGCGACGCCCTGGCGGCGGTGTGGATGGAACGGGCCGGCATCTCCCCGGTCGACTTCGCCATCAACCACCCTGCCGGCTCCCTGGGGCGCCAGCTCACCCTCACCGTCGCCGACCTGATGGTGCCGGCCAGCGAGCTCACCCCCCTGGCCCCGGAGGCCCCCCTGCCAGCGGTGATCGCCCACCTCACCCAGGGCAGTCCCAGCCGCGGCAGTCTGGGGGCCAGCTGGGTGCACGCCGGCGGTGACGACAGTCGGCTGGCGGGCCTGATCACCGATGGCGACCTGCGCCGCACCCTGCAGCGCCATGAACCCGGCGACTGGGGCCGGGTGACCGCGGGGCAGATGGCCACGGCCGACCCGATCACCGTCACCCCCGATGTGCTCGCGGCGGCGGCCCTGGAGCTGATGGAGCGCAACCCGCGGCAGCCGATTTCGGTGCTGCCGGTGGTGGAACCCGGGCAGCCCGGCCGGCTGGCGGGCCTGCTGCGGCTGCACGATCTGGTGCAGGCGGGCTTCAGCCGCTCCAGCACCTGAGCAGCACTCCGCTGCGGCGTCCCGCCGGCCCAACCCCGTCCACTCCCCAGCCCCTCCTCCCGAGCCCTGCCCCATGTCGACCCCCCTGCGCCTGATCGCCGGCCCCTGCGTGATCGAGAACCGCGACCTGGTGCTGCAGGTGGCCGAGCGGGTGAGCGATCTGTGCCGGACGCTGGGGATCGACTACATCTTCAAGGCCAGCTTCGACAAGGCCAACCGCAGCTCGGGCACATCCTTCCGTGGGCCCGGCCCCGACGAGGGGCTAGCGATCCTGGCGGAGGTGCGCGAGCGCTTCGGGGTGCCGGTGCTCACCGACATCCACGAGAGCCACCAGGCCGCCGCCGCCGCCCAGGCGGTGGATGTGCTGCAGATCCCCGCCTTCCTCTGCCGCCAGACCGACCTGCTGGAGGCGGCCGCGCGGGCCGTGGCCGGCACCAGCAAGGTGGTGAACGTGAAAAAGGGCCAGTTCCTGGCGCCCTGGGACATGGCCCAGGTGGTGGGCAAATTCGCCGAATGCGGCCTGGAGGCGAGCAGCGGCCGGCTCTGGCTCACCGAGCGCGGCAGCAGCTTCGGCTACAACACCCTGGTGGTCGACTACCGCAGCCTGCCCCAGCTCCAGGCGCTGGGCTGCCCGGTGATCTTTGACGCCACCCATGCAGTGCAGCAGCCCGGCGGGCGGGGCACCACCTCCGGCGGCCAGCGGGAATTCGTGGCGCCCCTGGCCCGAGCGGCGGTGGCGGTGGGCGTGGACGGCCTGTTCATGGAGGTGCATCCGGATCCGGAGCAGGCCCTCAGCGACGGGCCGAACATGGTGCCCCTGCACAGGCTGAAGGCCCTGCTGCGCCAGCTGCTGGCGATCCGCGCCGCCGTGGCGGATGGGGCAGCGGTGAGCACCCTGTGAGGGGCACCAGGCTGTGAGGAGACACTGAGATGGGCAGCCTCAGCGGTCTGCATCTGCGCTCTCGCCTGCAGGGGCGGCTGCTGCGGCCGCGCCTGCGGCAGATCCGCCTGCTGGTGTGCGACGTGGATGGGGTGCTCACCGATGGCGGCCTCCACTACGACGAGGAGGGCCGGGTGGTGAAGCGCTTCGATGTGCGCGACGGCCTGGCGGTGCGCATGCTCCAGCGGGCCGGCATCACCGTGGCCCTGCTCAGCGGCGGCCGCAGTGGCGCCATCGAGCAGCGGGCCCGCCATCTGGGCATCAGCCACTGCCGCACGGGCGTGGGCGACAAGCAGGAGGGCCTGGCGCAGCTCCAGCGCGAGCTGGGCATGGGGCGCGAGGCCACCGCCTTCCTCGGCGACGACCTCAACGACCTGGCCGTGCGGCCGGTGTGCGGCCTGCTCGTGGCCCCCGCCGATGCCGCCGAGGGCCTGCGGCAGCAGGCCGACTGGCTGCTGCGCCACCGAGGCGGCGCCGGCGCCCTGCGGGAGTTCACGGAGGCCCTGCTGGCCAGCCACGGGCACCTGGCGGCCCTGCACCGCCACGGCTGGCGCGAGGGCAACAGCTGAAGCGGCTACGGAGCGCGGGGCCCAGAGCAGCGGGGACTTAGGACCGGGCGCCCAGCAGGGCCCGCGCCTGCTCCAGCTGCTCGGGGGTGTCGACCGAGAAGCAGTCGGCCTCCACGGTGAAGGTGGCGATCGGGATGCCGGCCTCGATCAGGCGCAGCTGCTCCAGCTTCTCCAGCTCCTCCAGGGGGGAGGGGGGCAGGGCGCTCCAGCCAGCCAGCACATCGGCCCGGTAGCCGTAGATGCCCACGTGGCCCCAGTAGGTGGTGCGGCTGTGCCAGAGCTCCGGGGCCAGATCGCGCACATGGGGCAGGGCGCTGCGGGAGAAGGTGATGGCCCGGCCGTCGCTGGCCCGCAGCACCTTCACCACGTTGGGGTCGTGGATCTTCTGGGGTGCCAGCGGGTAGACGGGGGTGATCACCGGCAACCACCCCGCCCTGGCATCGTCAGCCCGGGCCACCATCGCCTCCACGATCGCCGGATCCAGCAGGGGCTGATCGCCCTGCACATTGATCACCAGGGTGTGTTCGGGGGCCGCGCCTCCGGCCGTCACCAGCTGATCCACCACCGAAGCCAGCCGCTCACTGCCGCTGCTGCAGGCCTCGGCCGTGGCCAGGCCGGCAAAGCCCCAGCTGCGCACGGCGTCCAGCACCTCGGCGCTGTCGCTGCAGGCCAGCACCGCCGCCACCCCCTGGGCCTGGCGGCAGCGCTCCAGCACATGGCGCAGCATCGGCTGGCCGCCAATGGCGGCCATCACCTTGCCCGGCAGCCGCGACGAGGCCAGCCGGGCCGGCACCGCCACCACCACCGCACCTGTCCGCATCGGAGCCGCCGTCAGTGGGGCGATCCTATGGAGCACGGGCAGGCCGGGGATCAGAGCCGCTCCTGCGCCAGGAGTTCGTCGCGCCGCCGCCGCAGTTCGGCCCCCAACTCTGGGCCAGCCACCCAGCCCTCCGCCAGCAGCTGCCGGGCCTCCACCGGGGCCCGCAGATGGCGCCAGCGCAACAGCCAGCGCAGCAGCGGCCGGCGGGGCTGATCCCCGGCCGCCACCGCCAGGGCCACCGCCTCGGGGCTGAAGCCAGGGCCCTCCAGCAGGCGGCACCAGTCGGCCACGGTCATGGCTGGCGCAGGAGACGCGGGCAGGCGAGCCCGCAGCTGCTGCCACTGGGCCAGCAGGCGGTGCTGGCGATGGGGGAGCTGCAACCGCTCCGCCAGGGCCAGGGGATCGCGCGCCCCGGCCACCAGCACCGCCAGCGGGGGCAGCTGCAACCGCTCGCCCCAGACCATCCGGCGGTGCCAGCCCGGATCGCGCTGCAGGCGGTCGTCCAGCAGGGCCAGTCCTCCCCAGTGCTGGAGCACCGCCAGGGCCCGCCGCCAGGGCTCCCGCTCCAGCAACAGCTCCAGTTCCATCCGCAGCCGGGTGCCGAGGGCGGGCGGTGCCTGGCCGGGGGAGTCGCCGGGGTGCCAGGACCAGGGCCAGGCCTCCAGGGTGGAGCGGGCCTGCTCCAGGCTGGCCGGCGCCAGCGCGAAACCCAGGCGGGCGGCATAGCGGGCCCCCCGCACCAGCCGGGTGGGATCGTCGTGCAGGCTGGCGCCATGCAGCAGGCGCAGCTGGCGCTGTTGCAGGTCGGCCTGGCCCCCATGGGGATCGAGCAGCTCGCCACTGGCCAGATCCAGGGCGATGGCGTTGATGCTGAAGTCGCGCCGCGCCAGGTCGTCCGCCAGCACGCCCAGGCTGACGCTGGGATTTTCAGCCGGGCAGGGGTAGATCTCCCGCCGGGCCGAGGCCACATCCAGCAGCCAGGGCTCACCCTGGAGCCGCAGCTCCACCTCCACGGTGCCGTAGGCGCCATGCTCCAGGGCCGTCTGCAGCGTGCCGCTGGGCAGCACCTGGCCCAGGGCCTCCACCAGGGCGCTGGCCCGGCCCTCCACCACCAGATCCAGATCCGGCACCCCTCGCCAGGGATCGTTATGCACCCGATGGAGCAACAGATCGCGCACCGCCCCGCCCACCAGGGCGACCCGGGGGAGGCCGGCGCGCTGCTGGGCGGCCATCAGACCCTCCAGCAGGGCAGGGGGCACACCCGGCACGGGCATGGCGCTCAGCTGTCCAGGGGCTCGATCGGCGCCAGGCGCGGATCGAGGATCTTCGGGCCCATTCCCTCGAACTTCACCGCCAGCGACGTCTTCTGACCACTGCCGAACAGGTGGGTCACCGTGCCCTCCCCGAAGGCTACATGGCGCAAGCGATCCCCCACCGCCCAGTCCCGCCCTGGCACGGCAGCGCCGCGGCGGCGCACCGCGTTGGCCGGTGCCGCGGCCGCACCACCGGCGGCCACCCGCCGGCTCTCGTCGCGATCGACGCGGGTGAGGCGATCGAGCCGCTGCTCCCGCCGGATCGCCGCGCCGCCGGAGCGGGGAATATCGCCCTGCACCAGCTCCTCCGGCAGCTCCGCGAGAAACACCGAGGGCACGGCCGGCTCGCGCATGCCGCCCCACAGGCGCCGCTCGCTGGCGTGGGAGAGGAACAGCCGTTCCTTGGCGCGGGTGATGCCCACATAACAGAGGCGCCGCTCCTCCTCCAGGGAGGCGGGATCGTCAAGGGAGCGGAAGCTGGGGAAGAGGCCCTGCTCCATCCCCACCAGGAACACCACCGGAAACTCCAGCCCCTTGCTGGCGTGCAGGGTCATCAGCGTCACCCGGTCCCGCTCGGTGTCTTTCGAATCGGCGTCGCTGGCCAGGGCCGCCGACGCCAGGAAGTCCTCCAGGGAGCCCTCTTCGTTCTCCTCCTGGTATTGCAGAGCGGCGTTCACCAGCTCGTTGAGGTTGCGGCGCCGGTCTTCGGCCTCGTCGGTGCCGGTGGCGATCAGCTCGGCCAGGTAGCCGCTCTGCTCCATCACCTTCTGCACCAGCGCCGAGGGCGGCGCGTCCTGGGCCGAGCGCTGCAGGTCATTGATCAGCTCGCAGAACTGCAGCAGCCCCTTGGCGGATCGCCCCCCCAGGGAGCGCACCGCCTCGGCGTCGCTCACCACATCCCAGAGAGGGATACCCAGCTGGTTGGCGGCATCGGTGAGGCGCTCGATCGTGGTCTTGCCGATGCCGCGCTTGGGCACGTTCAGCACCCGCAGCAGGCTCACCGTGTCGGCCGGGTTCACCAGCAGCTTCAGGTAGGCGAGCACGTCCTTGATCTCGCGCCGGTCGTAGAAGCGCAGGCCGCCCACCACGATGTAGGGAATGCCCCAGCGCACCAGCGACTCCTCCATCGCCCGGCTTTGCGCGTTGGTGCGATACAGCACGGCCATGTCACCCCAGCGCAACTCGTCGTGGGCGGCATCGAGCATGCGCATGCGGTGCACCACCGCCTCGGCCTCGGCGATCTCGTCGTCGCAGCGGGTGAGGGTGATCGGCTCGCCCTCGCCGCGGGTGGGGCGCAGCACCTTGTCGATCCGCTCCGAGTTGTGGGCGATCAGGGCGTTGGCCGCCTCCAGGATCGTGGCGGTGGAGCGGTAGTTCTCCTCCAGCTTCACCATCGTGCGCGTGGCGTCATCGGCGGCGCCATCGCCGAAGTCGTCCTGAAAGCCCATCAGGATCGTGAAGTCGGCCGCCCGGAAGCTGTAGATGCTCTGGTCGGCGTCGCCGACCACGAACACCGAGCGGCCGTTCCAGTCGTCGAAGACCTCGGGATCGCGGCCGTCGGTGACCAGCAGCTTGATCAGGTCGTACTGGGTGCGGTTGGTGTCCTGGTATTCATCGACCAGCACATGGCGGAAGCGCCGGTGCCAGTAGTGGCGGATCTGCTCGTTCTGGCGCAGCAGCTGCACCGGCAGCAGCAGCAGATCGTCGAAGTCGAGGGCGTTGTTGGCGGCGAGGGCACGCCGGTAGCGCCGATACGTTTCGGCCATCAACCTGCCGCGCTGGCCGCCGGCATCGGCCTCCAGCTGCTCGGGCATCCAACCCTGGTTCTTGGCGCTGCTGATCGCCCAGCGCACCTTCTTGGGCTCGAAGCGCTTGGGGTCGAGCCCCAGCTCCTGGGTCACGATCTCCTTCACCAGGCTCTGGGTGTCGCCCTCGTCGTAGATCGAGAACTGACGCGTCCAGCTCAACCCCTCGGGGTCCCGGTATTTGTCGATGTCGAAGCGCAGCAGGCGGGCGAACAGGGCGTGGAAGGTGCCGATCCAGAGGTCCTTGATCACCTCGCGGTAGATCCGCGAGCGCAGCTGGCGCTGCTCCACCGCCGGCAGGGTGCTCCAGGGCTGGCCGAACTGACTCTGGGCCAGTTTCTGGGCCAGCAGCAGCTCCAGCCGCTCCTTCATCTCGCGGGCCGCCTTGTTGGTGAAGGTGACGGCGAGCAGCTCGGCCGGATCCACACCGTGGTGGCCCACCAGGTGGGCGATGCGGTGGGTGAGGGCCCGGGTCTTGCCGCTGCCGGCCCCGGCCACCACCAGCAGGGGGCCGGTGTGGTGGTCCACCGCCCGGCGCTGGGCGTCGTTGAGGCCGGCAAGAAACGCGCTCATGGGCCCGACCCTAGGCAAGGCGGCGGGCCAGGCCAGCGGGCAGCCGCTTCACCAGTCGCTGGCGCCAGCGCTGGGCACGCAGTGCCACCGACGCGGGGGCCCGCAGGGGGGGCTCGCCAGCCTGGAGGCGATCGAGGTGCGCGTTGATCGCCTCCAGGGCCTGGCGCCAGCGCTGCCGCAGCTGCGGCTCGCTGAGCTCCTGCAGCAGCTCCTCCAGCCGACGCGCCGGCGGCAACCAGGCGGCTGGATCGGCCACCGCCGCGGCAATCCGCTCCACATCGGCCGCCAGGGTGCCGGCACCGATCTGGTGGGCGGTGACGCCAGGGTCGAGGGTGTCGGCCAGGGCGTGGTTGAAGCTGCTGAACAGCACGCAGCCGCAGGCCAGGGCCTCGATCGGCGGCAGGCCGAAGCCCTCGCTCACGCCGCTGCAGCGCCAGTGGTCCGCCGAGTCGTAGAGCACCACCCTGGCGCTGTTGAACAGGTCCACCAGGTCATCCACCCAGCCGTCCTGCACCACCACCGCCAGGCCCCGGGCCCGCAGGGCCGGCACCAGCTGCTCGAGCACATAGGCGCTGGTCTTGCGCTTCTGCACCAAGACATCGATGGAGCGGCCGCCCGGGGCCGGCTGGACGCCGGCATTGCGGGGCCGCGCCCCCCGCTCGACCCACCGGCTCTCGAGGGCGTTGGGCACGAGAAACAACGGGTTGCGGCTGGCCCATTGGCCCCAGTAGCCCAGGGTGTTGCGGCTCACCGCCAGCACCGGCACTCCGGGCGGCAGCTGGAAGCCATAGCCGCTGCTGTGGGCGTGATAGGCCACCGGCCGCCCCCGCAGGGCCCGCAGCTGGCGCGGCACATCGAAGCCCCAGCTCACGATCCAGAGGGCCCGATTGGCCGCCGCACTGCCGCGGGGCTCCGCCCGGAGCAGGTCGGCCAGGAAGGGCAGGCCAGGCTCCCGCTGCCGGTAGGTGACCAGCTCGGTGGGCACCAGCTCGCTCAGCAGGCGCGCGGTCTGCTGCTCCACCAGCAGGCCACCGCAGCGGTAGCGACCGCTGGTGCCCGGCACCAGAAAGCGGAGGGAGCGCAAGGAGGGGTTGCGACGGCAGACCCCGACTTTGACTCAGGCCGCCACAGCTTCGGTGCTGCCGCTGCGCTGGCGGCGGGTGAGGAAGCCGAACAGCACCTTGCCGATGGCGGCGATCAGGTTGCCCTCCAGTTCCTGGAACATCTTCATGTTCAGGTGGAAGGCGTGGTTGGCCTCCTCCACGATGCGATCGGCCATCGCCTGGTCAATCGGCAGGGCGTCGAGGGTGGCGCGGTAGTTGGTCTTGAACCCCTTTTCGTCGGGGATGGCGTCGAACTCGTAGAAGCGCAGACCGTCGTGCTCACCCAGGTTCATCGCCTTCTGGGCGATGTTCTTCAGGATCTGGCCGCCGGAGAGATCGCCGATGTAACGGGTGTAGTGGTGGCCCACCAGCAGCTCGGGCGACTCCTGGGCGATCTGGTGGATGCGGGCCACATACTCCTGGGCCGCCGGCGTGGCCTTCACGCTGTTGCGCCAGCCGTCACCGAAGTAGAAGGCCAGGTCCTGCTCGAGGGTCTCGCGGCGGTTGAGTTCGGGGAAGCCCACAGGTCCCACCACCGGATGGTCGGCGGCCCGCAGCTTGCCGATCTCCTCCTCCATCGCCGCGTACACGAAGAAGAGGTCGGCCACCAGGGTGCGGTAGCTGACCTTGTCGACCACGCCCTTGAGGAAGCAGCTCACGAAACCGGTGTTCTCGGCCATCGTGTGCGACTTCTTGGTGCCTTCACGCAGCTGGGAAGCGAGGGCAACGGGCATGGCCAGGCGGGGGCGCAACGGGAGCGAGGAGTCAAGTTAGGCGGGGTCTCTGCCGTGGCGGCGCCAAGGTTGCGAAGGATTACGCGGCCTGGTGACGTCCATCCCCTTCAGCCGGGGGGGCGGTGAAGAGATCAAACAGCTCCCTGCAGAAGAACTGCAATTTGTCCACCACGGCTGGCTCGGGCAGATGGCTGCCGCTGGGCTGCCAATCACCCACCGTGGCCAGCCGCCAGCGCTCCGACTCATAGGTGAGACCGCGCACCACCACCCCCAGCAACCGGGGCCGGCCGCTGGCGGGAGAGCCATCGAGACGCAGCTGCACCAGCACCGAACGGCACTGGTTGCGGGGATTCCAGCCGGGGAAATGAAAGGAGAGATCCACGCTCTCGGCCTCGGCCCAGGCGCGGGTCTGGGGATCGTCCCGCCAGGGGGTGAGGTTGGCCCGCGCCGCCGGGAACTGGCTGCGGAACAGGGCCGCCACCGCGGCGATGGTCTGGGCCCATTCCAGATTCCGGGCCTGATCGGCGGCGTTCATGCCGTTTCCCCTGAGCGGAACCGCAGATCACCGAAACCTAGGCTCGCCGCACCGCCAGTGCCGCAGGAATGGCTACCAGCTCCCCGCAGTTCGAGAAGCTCACGCCCCCCAGCCAGGGCACCCCGATCCGCTTCGAGAACGGCCAGCCGGTCGTTCCCCACGACCCGATCATTCCCTTCATCCGCGGCGATGGCACCGGCGTGGACATCTGGCCCGCCACCCAGAAGGTGCTTGATGCAGCGGTGGCCAAGGCCTACGGCGGTGAGCGCCACATCGAGTGGTTCAAGGTGTACGCCGGCGATGAAGCCTGCGACCTCTACGGCACCTATCAATACCTGCCCGAGGACACCCTCGAGGCGATCCGCACCTACGGCGTGGCGATCAAGGGGCCTCTCACCACACCGATCGGTGGTGGCATTCGCTCCCTAAACGTGGCGCTTCGCCAGATCTTTGATCTGTACTGCTGCGTGCGTCCCTGCCGCTACTACGAAGGCACCCCCAGCCCCCACAAGCGGCCCCAGGACCTCGACGTGATCGTGTATCGCGAGAACACCGAGGACATCTACATGGGGATCGAGTGGGAAGCCAGCGATCCGGTGTGCCTCGAGCTGATCAAGCACCTCAATGAGGTGGTGATCCCGGCCAACGGCAAGCTCGGCCAGCGCCAGATCCCGGCGGGCTCAGGCATCGGCATCAAGCCGGTGAGCAAGCACGGCAGCCAGCGCCACATCCGCAAGGCGATCCAACACGCCCTGCGCCTGGAAGGCGATAAGCGCCACGTGACCCTGGTGCACAAGGGCAACATCATGAAGTTCACGGAAGGCGCCTTCCGCGACTGGGGCTACGAGCTGGCCACCACCGAGTTCCGGGCCGACTGCGTGACCGAGCGCGAGAGCTGGATCCTCGACAACGCCGATCGCAATCCCGGGCTGAGCATCGAAGCCAACGCCCGCCTGGTGGACCCCGGGTACGACGCCCTCACCCCGGAGAAGAAGGAGGCGATCTGCGCCGAAGTGAAGGGGGTGCTCGATGCCATCGGTGCCAGCCACGGCAACGGCCAGTGGAAGGCGATGGTGATGGTGGATGACCGCATCGCCGACAGCATCTTCCAGCAGGTCCAGACCCGCCCAGCCGACTATTCGATCCTGGCCACCCTCAACCTCAACGGCGACTACATCTCCGATGCCGCCGCTGCGGTGGTGGGCGGTCTGGGGATGGCCCCCGGCGCCAACATCGGCGACAGCGCCGCCATCTTCGAGGCCACCCACGGCACCGCGCCCAAGCACGCCGGCCTCGATCGGATCAACCCCGGCTCGGTGATCCTCAGCGGCGTGATGATGCTCGAATACATGGGCTGGCAGGAAGCCGCCGACCTGATCACTGCCGGCCTGAGCGCCGCCATCGCCAACCAGGAGGTCACCTACGACCTGGCCCGGCTGATGGAGCCGCCGGTGGAGCCGGTGAGCTGCAGCGGCTTCGCCGAGGCCGTGATCAAGCACTTCGGGGGGTGAGCGGGGCTGGAGTCGCGGTCAGCACACCTGCACGCATCAACTGATGACTAGCCTGATGCAGGCCTGGTCTTGTGATCGATGCGCACCACCGTGACCCTGGACGCAGAGCTCCTGGCCCGGGCTCAAGAGCTGTGTGGCCACCTGGAGCGCACCGCGCTGCTCAAGGAAGCCTTGCAGGCCCTGGTGCAGCGGGAAAGCGCGCGCCGACTGGCCGCCCTGGGCGGCAGCCAGCCGGATCTGGCCCCCATCCCGCGCCGCCGGAGCGCGGCTTGATTCTCGTTGACACCTCCGTGTGGGTCGACCACCTGCGTACCGGCTTGCCGCAGCTCGAGGCTGCGCTCAAGGCGAGCCATGTGGTGATGCATCCCTGGGTGATCGGCGAACTCGCCTGCGGCAATCTCCGCCATCGCGCGCAGGTGCTGCAGCTGCTGCAGGGCCTGCCGACGGCAACCGTGGCGAGCGATGGGGAGGTGTTGCTCCTGATCGAGCAGGAGCAGCTGATGGGTCGTGGGATCGGCTATGTGGATGCTCACCTGCTGGCCTCCGCCCGGCTGACGCGCTGCTGGCTCTGGACCGAGGATCGACGTCTGGCCGCCCTGGCCAGGCATCTGGATGTTGCGGCGCCAGACTGCCCGCCATGAGCGCCTCCGCTTCGCAACCCCCTGCCCCAACCGCATCAGCCACCGACCCCTGCGTGCACTGCGGCTTCTGCCTGCCCACCTGCGCCAGCTACCGGGTGCTGGGCACGGAGATGGATTCACCGCGGGGTCGCATCCACGCCCTCAAGGCGATCGCGGCCGGTGAGCTGACGCTCGACGCCACCGTGGCCAGCCATTTCGACAGCTGCCTGGGCTGCTTCGCCTGCGTGACGGCCTGCCCCTCGGGGGTGCGCTACGACCAGCTGATCGAGGCCACCCGGCCCCAGCTGAACGCCCCCGAGCTGCGCAGCCCGGCCCAGCGGGCCTTGCGCCGCCTGCTGTTCGCTCTGCTGCCCTACCCCCAGCGGCTGCGGGCCCTGCTGGCCCCCCTGCGGGCCTATGCCGGCACACCGCTGCAAGGCCTGGCCCGCCGCAGCGGCCTCACCCGCCTGTTCGGGCCCCAGCTCGAGGCGATGGAGCGGCTGCTGCCACCGCTGGCCCCCGAGGCCTTCAGCGATTCCTTCCCACTGGTGGTGCCCGCCCAGGGCAGCAAGCGGGCCCGGGTGGGGCTGCTGCTGGGCTGCGTGCAGCGGCTGTTCGACCCCCAGGTGAACGCGGCAGCGGTGGCGGTGCTCAGCGCCAACGGCGTGGAGGTGGTGATCCCGCCCCAGCAGGGCTGTTGCGGCGCCGTCACCCACCACCAGGGGGAGCTGCCCCAGACGCGCCAACTCGCGACAGCGGTGATCGACAGCTTCGCGGCGGTGGTGGGTCCGGGGCGGCCGGCTGGGGATGCCCCCCTCGATGCGGTGCTGGTGGCGGCCTCGGGCTGCGGCCACACCCTCAAGCACTACGACGCGATCCTGGCCGCCGATCCGGCCTGGGCCGAGCGCGGCAGCGCCTTCGCCAGCCAGGTGCTGGATGTGCACCAGTTCCTGCAGGGTCTGGGCCTGAGCGAGGCCTTCAGCGCCCAGCTGGCCCCCCTGAGCCATGCCGACGGCACGGCGGCCACGGCGGAGCGCCCCCTGGCGGTGGCCTATCACGACGCCTGCCACATGCTGCACGGCCAGGGCATCAGCGCCGAACCGCGATCGCTGCTGCGCCGCATTCCCCACCTGCTGCTGCGCGAAGCCAGCGAAGCCGGCGTGTGCTGCGGAAGTGCCGGCATCTACAACCTGGTGCAGCCCGACGAGGCCGCGGAACTGGGCCGGATCAAGGCGGCCGACCTCAGCGGCACCGGGGCGGCGCTGGTGGCCAGCGCCAACATCGGTTGCACCCTCCAGATCCGCCGCCACCTGGAGGAGGGCGGCCACCCCCAGCCGGTGCTGCACCCGCTGCAGCTGCTGGAGCGCAGCTGGCGGGCCGGGGGCGGCCAGGGATGAACGGAGCCCGGGGCGCAACGGCAGCTGAACCGGCCCCGCCAGGATGCGCGCCTCGGTCTGCCGCGATCCCGTCATGACCACCCTGGTGCTGAGTGACGCCGAGCGGCGCAAGCTCGATGAGAGCGACGACGGCCTCTTCTACGCCGAACCCCGCTTCGTGCAGCACCTGGATGCGGCGTTCCGGGCTCGGCTCACCCGCCTGTACCAGGAGCGGATCCCCGCAGGGGCCGTGGTGCTGGATCTGATGAGCAGCTGGGTGAGTCACCTGCCGGAGGAGGTGGGCTACGGGGAGGTGATCGGCCATGGCCTCAATGGGCAGGAGCTGCAGGCCAACCCCCGCCTGAACCGCCACTGGGTGCAGAACCTGAATGTCGACCAGCAGCTGCCCCTGGCCGACGCCAGCCTCGACGCGGCGCTGATCGTGGCCGGCTGGCAGTACCTGCAACAGCCTGAGCCGGTGGCCTGCGAGCTGCTGCGCTGCCTGCGTCCCGGCGGCGTGTTGATCGTGGCCTTCAGCAACCGCCTGTTCCCGACGAAGGCTCCCCGGATCTGGAGCGAGGGCAGCGATGCCGACCGGCTGGCCGCCGTGGCCCGGGTGCTGATCGCCCAGGGCTGGCCCCGGCCGGAGCTGCTGGCCGAAGCCACCCGGGCCCGCGGTCCCCTGGGGTGGATCGGCGGCCATGGCGACCCCTTTTTCGCGGTGATCGCCACCCGACCCTGATGGCCGAGCATTCCACCGGTCGGCTGCTGGACATCCTGGGAGTTGGCTTCGGTCTGGCCGGCGCCGTGGGCGGAACAATCGGCGCCGGCATCCTGCGCACCCCAGGCCTGGTGGCTGCCCAGCTACCCACACCAGATCTGGTGCTGGCAGCCTGGCTGGCCGGCGGTGTCTACGCCCTGCTCGGGGCCGTGTGCATCGCCGAGCTGGCCGCCGCCCTGCCCCGCACGGGCGGCTGGACCGTCTACGCGGAACGGGCCTTCGGGCGCCGAGCCGGCCTGCTGGTGGGTTGGGCTGACTGGCTGGCCCACTGCATCGGCCTCGCCTGGGTGGCCACCACCGTGGGCGACTACGGCCAGGCCCTGCTGCCGGGGGACCTGCTCAGCCCCTTCCCCCTCTCCCCCCGCCTGACGGGCCAGGGCATCGCCCTGCTGGTGATCGGCCTGTTCACCCTGATCCAGCTGCGTGGGCTGCGGGCCGGCAGCACCAGCCAGGAATGGCTGAGCCTGGCCAAGGCCGCCGCCCTGCTGGCCCTGGTGACGGGTTGCTTTCTGCTGCCGGCGGCGCCGCAGGAGAACCGGCAGGTTCTGCCCGAAGTCACGGCCGCCATGGTTGCCCTGCAGGCAGTGATCACCACCTACGACGGCTGGGCCAGCCCGGTGTATTTCGCCGAAGAGTTCAGCCGACCCGAGCGCGACCTGCCCCGATCCCTGATCGGCGGCGTGCTGGCGGTGAGCGCCCTTTACCTGCTGATCAATGCCGCCCTGCTGCACGTGCTGCCCCTGCCCCAGCTGGCGGCCTCACCGCTGCCTGCGGCCCTGGCCGCCCGGGCCCTCGTCGGCCCCGCCGGCGGCGCCGTGATCACCGCCGTGGCCCTGCTGGCCCTGCTCGGCCTGATCAACACCGTGGTGATGGCGGCACCGCGCATCCTGTTCGGCCTGGGCCGCACAGGTCTGCTGCCGCCCCTGGTGGCCACGGTGAACCCCGGCGGCACGCCCTCCACAGCCCTGCTGCTCACCAGTGGCACGGGAGCCGTGCTGGTGCTCACCGGGTCGTTTGAGCGGCTGCTGGGCCTGGGAGCGGTGCTGTACGTGGCCCTGCCCCTCGCCGGCATCGCCAGCCTGGTGGTGCTGCGGTGGCAGGAGCCGGAACTGCACCGCCCCTTCCGCTGCTGGGCCTACCCACTGCCGCCGCTGCTGGTGGGGGCGGTGTCCGTGGCCTTCCTGGTGGGCATGGCCGTGAATGATCCCCTGCTCTGTGCCACCGCCGCCATGCTCGTGGCCCTGGGCTGGCCCCTGAGCGTCCTGGCCCGGCGGCAGGACGGGGAAGCGCCGGTCTGAGGGAACGGGTTGCCGGCCGGTACACCCTCTGCACACTGGAAACACGCCCAGGCAGTCCCCATGGCCGACCTCTCCCCACAAGCCGGAAGCTCGCGGCCCCCAAGCCTGCCCTCCGACCCCGACCGCCTGCTGAGCGAGTTGCGCCACCAGCGCGACCTGCTGACACGCTTCCTGCGGCGCAACCAGCCCCGTCAGCAGCGCCTCAGCACCCTGGCTGTGGCGGCCAGCACCCTCGCGGCAGTGCTCACGGCCGCACCAGCCCTCGGAGGCCCGACCTTCACCACGGAACTCACCACCCTGCTGGGGCTGCAGTCACCCTCCTGGCGGTGGATCTGCGCAGCCGCCGCCCTGCTCTCCACCCTGGCCTCCTCCTGCAGCCAGGTGCTGCAGAGCAGCCGGCTGGAGGAGAAGGTGAGCCGCTGCCAGAGCGCCATGGCCCGGCTCGATGCCCTTGAACTCGGGCTGGAACTGGGCCAGTTCGAGCGCGATTACGCCGCCGAAACCCTGCTCGCCTGCGTGGAGGCCAGCGCGGCCCTCGATCCGAGTCTCACGCGCAGCCACACCGGCCGATCCCGGTAGCGTCGTCCTCAGCGCCTGGAGCTTGGCCATGGCCATCTCCCGCCCTGGTGCCGCCCTGCTGGCCGGCTGCCTGCTGGCAGGCGCCCAGGTCGGCGGCGTCCAGGGGCTGGGGCTGGGGCTGAATCCGCTGGCGCCCGCCAGCGGCAGCGGCAAGCCCGGGGGCCAGGAGATCCCCGCCGGGCCCGAGCTGCCCAGCCACCCGGCCCTTCCCCGCCAGGCCGATGGCCGCCACTATCCACTGGTGCCGGCTGATCCAGCGACGACTGCCAAGCTGCTGGCGGCGGTGGAGACCGCCCTGCGCGATCCCGCCACCCCGGCCGAGCAGCTGTCCCGGCTGGGGCACCAGCAGCAGGTGATCTACCGGGTGCTGTCCCGACAGCCGCAGCAGGCCGCCCGGGTGCAGGCCCTGCTGCCCGCGCGCTGGCAGCGGGTGGCCCAGCTGCATCTGGCGGCCCGCCGGGAATTCCTGGCCATGCACCGCGGCCATCCGGGCCTGAGCCGGCTGCCGGCCTGGCGGATCATCCCGCCCGCCCCCGCTGAGGAGCTGCTCGCCCACTACCGCAAGGCCGGCGCCGCCACGGGCATCGCCTGGGAGGTGCTGGCGGCGATCAATCTGGTGGAGACCGGCATGGGCCGCATCGATGGGGTGTCGGTGGCCAATGCCCAGGGACCGATGCAATTCCTGCCCAGCACCTGGGCCCAGGCAGGCGTGGGTGCGGGCAGCATCCGCGATCCCCACGACGCCATCCAGGCCGCCGCCCGCTACCTGGTGCGCCGCGGCGGCCTGGCGGACATCCGGCGGGGCCTCTGGGGCTACAACAACAGCCATCACTACGGCCGGGCCGTGCTGCACTACGCCGCCCTGCTGCAGGACGACCCGCGCGCCTACACCGGGCTCTACCACTGGGAGATCCACGTGCACAGCGCGGAGGGTGACCTCTGGCTGCCCGTGGGCTACCGGCAGGCGGCACCGATTCCCGTCTCCGCTTACCTCGAGCGGGTGCCGGCCAGCGCGCCCCCCTCCATCAGCGCCCAGGCCTGAGCCAGGCTCTCGTCATCCCCGAGGTTGCCCGGGAAGGTGAGCACCGGCAGGCCCTGCATCGGGCCGGGGCCAGGCACCCGCACCAGCGACAAGCCTGGGAGCAGCTGGCCCTGCAGGTCGACCCACTCCAGGCCGAGGCCATCGGCCAGGAGCGTGTGGCTGGTGACCCCCCCCTTGCTGATCAGATAGCCCAGCCGGGGGGCCAGGCGGCCGGCCAGGCGGCCCATCAACCCCGCCAGCTCCTGCCCCAGGCGGCGACGCTCCTCGGCATGGCGGCAGACCTGTTCGCCCCGGCTCGTGAACAGGACCGGGGTGTGACCGGAGGCCAGCAACGCCTCCAGCTGCTCCCCCCACTGCCCCTCCAGGCTGGCCAGCAGGGGAGCGGGCGCCGGCCCCTCGAGCACCCGGGCCAGCTTGGCCACTGGCAGCTCCAGGCCCCGGCAAGCGGGCTCCGCCAGCAGCCGCTGCAGCTGGGCATCAGCGAGGGGCACGTGGGAGCCCACCAGCACCAGACCGGGCAGGGGCTCTCCGCTGCCATCCCGGCGCCGCAGGGCCACCAGGCCAGCGGCAGTGCGGGGCGGCGCCTGCAGCTCCACCAGCCCATTGAGCAGGCTGGCGGCCGACTGGAACAGGAACCGTCGCGGCCGGCCCCAGCGCTCCGCCGCAGCTGGCGCCGTCAGCTCGCGCACCGCGGCTCCCAGGGCCGCCAGCTGCTGCGGCCGCTCCGCATCCACCGCCACGCAGACATGGTTCGCCAGCCCAGCCAGGCGCCGGCAGAGGGCGGCAAAGCCGGGCCCATCCGGCTCGACCGCAGCCGCCTCCAGCTCCGCCAGGGTGAGACGCTGCACCGCCGCCGCCGGCAGCCGGCCACCACTCTTCTCCTCCACCCAGTCGGGGAGGTAACTGCTGCGGTAGCCGAACAGGCCATCGCGGGCGAAGGCCGTGGTGTGCACCGGTTCCCCGTGGAGCCGATGCACGCCGTCGCGGGTGGTGCGCCCGCCGGGCAGGAACGCCGGCACCAGCAGGGTGGCGTCGAAGGGGCCCAGCTCCGCGGCCAGGAGATCCACCTCCAGGGGAAAGTGGCCCCGCAGGGTGGAGTCGCCCCGGCTCACGAGCAGCCAGCGGTCGAGCTGGCCTGCGGCGATCGCCGCCTCCAGGGCCGGGCGCAGGGCCCTGCAGATCTGGCGCAGGCGCTGCGTCGCCGCCGCCGGAGCCAGGGCGCGGGTGTTGGCCAGGATGAACAGGAACGGCGAGGGGTGGGCCAGCCCACGCTCCAGGCTCGCCTGATCCCAGCGCAACAGCAGGGGACAGCCGTGCAGGGTCTGGGAGCCGGTGGGATCGTCGTCAATGACGACGACCTTGAGCCTCTGTGCCATGGCACCATCGTGCCGTGATGCGTCCCGAAGACAGCGAGCTCCAGGAGCTGGTGCAGGACCTGCACCAGCGGGCCAGCCCCTGGCTGCCGGCAGGCTGCGGCAGCCGCCTCGACTGGGGCCCGCCTGTGCAGGCGGCACCGCCGGTGCTGAGCACGGCACGACTGAACCGGATCGTGGCTCTCAATCCGGAGGATTTCACCGTCACAGTGCAGGCCGGCACACCACTGGTGGTGTTGCAACAGGAACTGGCCCACCACAGGCAGTGGCTGGCCCTCGACTGGCCCTGGGGCAGCGGCCCCCGCGGGGAGAACAGTGGCAGCGTCGGTGGCCTGGTGGCCCGTGGGCTGGCCGGCGGCTACCGCCAGCGCTACCTGGGGGTGCGGGACCAGCTGATCGGCATCGGCCTGATGCGGGCCGACGGCACGGCGGCCCGGGCGGGCGGCCAGGTGGTGAAAAACGTGGCCGGCTACGACCTGATGCGCCTGCTCACAGCCAGCTGGGGATCGCTGGCCCTGATCACCGAGGTCACCCTGCGCACCCTGCCCCAGCCCCCGGAGCGCCGCGGCCTGTGGCTGAGCGGGCCAGCCCAGGCGCTGGCGGCCATGGCCCGCTGGCTGCTCGATTCCAGCCTCAGTTCGGAGCGGATCGACTGGCAGCAGGGGGCAGCCGGCAGCGGCCTGCTGCTCAGTCTCGCCAGCATCAGTGCCCAGACCCTCGAGGAGCAGGTCGCCTGCATCCGCGAGCGGGCCCCGGAACTGCAGGTGCAGGAACTCCAGCCCGAGGAGCTGCTGGAGCGGATCGGCCACGGGCAGGGCCACGGGATCGACCAGAGCGTCGCCACCAGCCCCTGGCTGCTGCGCCTGGGGGTGCGGCCCAGCGCCCTGGCCAGCCTGCTCGCAGAGCGGAGCCTGGCGCGGATGCACTGGAGCTTTGGCGCCGGCAGCGGCCTGGGACTGGCCTGGGCCCCGGGCGATGCCCTCGCCGGCTATCAGGTGGAGGCCCTGCGCCGGTTCTGTGACGGCCTGGGCGGACACCTCGCCGTGCTGCGCCAGCCTGCGGGCACGGCCATTCCAGCCTGGCGGGATGCGCCCTCCCGCCCGCTGATCGAGGCGATCAAGCGCCAGTTCGACCCGAAACAGCAGCTGGCTCCCGGTCGTCTGCCAGGGGTGCAGCCCACGCCGCTCGCTGGTCGCTGAGCTCCGCCAGCCAGGTCAGCAGCGCCCCATTCACCTGGTCGGGCACCTCATCGTGGGGGCAGTGGCCCGCCTCGAGCACCACCTCGGAGGTGGCGCTGGGGGCATGGCGCTGGAAGGCGGCGCGACGGCCAGCGGCATTGATCCAGGGGTCGCGGATGCCCCAGAGCAGCAGGAGCGGGCAGCGGAGCTGGGCAAACAGCTCATCGAGGGGCTGGCCGCGGGGAATGTCGAACACGGTGCGGAAGACGCCGAAGGCCCCGGGATCCAGGGAGGGGCGCCGGATCGCCTCCACCAGCTCCTCATCCACATTGGTGCGGTCGATGTACACCTGGTTGAGGGTGCGCCGGATGGTGGCCGGCCGGCGCAGGTTCTCAAACAACAGCCGCTGCAGCACCGGGCTCTTGAGCAGTGCCCCGCCGATGGTCTGGCGGGCGATCGCGCCCCAGCCCCGCGGCGGCGCCTGCTCATCGCTGAAGGGACCGGCAGCATTGAGCAGCACCACCCCGGCCGCCTGCTCCCCCAGGGCCACCCCGGCTGCGAGGGACGCAAAGCCGCCCAGGGAATTACCCACCAGCACCGTGGGCCGGCCGATGCGCTCGGCCACATAGGCAGCCAGCTGATCACGCCACAGGGCACCGCCATAGGCAAGGCCGGCCGGCTTGGCGCTGCGGCCGAAGCCCAGGAGGTCCAGGGCGTGCACCTCATGGCGCGCCGCCAGGGCGGGGATGTTGTGGCGCCAGTGGTCGGTGCTGGCACCGAAGCCGTGAACCAGGAGCACGGCCGGCCCCTCGGGCTGCGCTGGGGCGGCCTGCACCGCATGCACCGGGTAGCCGAGATGCTGCCAGGGCCTGGGCATCAGGGTCGACGCAGCGACGGCGCCTGGCGGGAGGGTGGAAAGCTCGGGCACCGCAGGCGACGGCAAAGGGTCGATGCTAGGGAGATTCGCCCCTGGCCCTTGCCCCCCCTTGGCCCCGACTGGATCGCCCTGCTGCCTGGCATCAGCCTCTGGGCCCTGGCCCTTTACCTGCCCCTGAGCCTGCCGCTGTCGCGGCTGGAGCAGGCCCTGGCCGCCGGCTCCCTCGATGGGACCCTGCAGCAGGTGCTGCTGGTGGTGGCCAGCCTTGGCCTGGCCCTGGCCGTGGGCACCCTCACCGACCTGGCCCTGGGCTGGGCCCTCGGCCCGGGCTGGGCCTCCAGCCTGGGCCTGATGGCCGCCGGCTGGGGACTGTTCACAGCTCTCGCCAGTCGAGCCAGGGACAGCGGGGAATGATCGCCGGAGTGCTCTCCCGGTAGGCGGCGAAGTCAGGGTGGGCCCGCAGCAGGGCCCGTTCCTCCCGCCGTGCCTTGCCCCCGAGCACGCCACAGAGGGCCAGAGACAGGGCCAGGTGCAGCAGGCTGCCCAGGGCCAGAGCGACCCCGAAGGAGCACAGCAGCACCGCCTGGTAGAGGGGGTGGCGGCAGCGGGCATAGGCCCCGCTGGTGATCAGGGCAGCCCCGGGCATGGGCTCGGGCAGGGGGGTGAGACTGGGGCCCAGGCGCAGAAACGCCTGCAGGGCCAGTAGCAGGCCCACGAGGAACAGCCCGGTGCCCGCCAGGGCCAGGGGCAGGGGCCAGGCGTAGCCCCAGCTGCCAGGGGAGGGCCAGGGGGGCAGCAGGTGGGCCGCGATCAGGGCCAGCTGGGCCAGCAGCCACCACTCGCCCCGACGGTTGTCGAGCCAGCCCCCCCAGCTCAGGCCCCAGCGGGAGGGATCAGGTGGGAACTTCGGCGAGGGGGTCAAGGTCGGGGCCTCCGGAACTGCCGCGCAACACCAGGCGTAGCAGGATCGGCGCCAGGAAGGTGGTACCGATCACCATCAGCAGGATCGCGGCCTCCAGGGGCTTGGTGAGCAGACCGGCCTGGGTGCCCAGGCCCAGGAAGATCAGGCCCACCTCGCCGCGGGGCATCATCCCGATGCCCACCACCAGGCGATTGGTTTTCTCCTTGCTCAGATAGCTCCAGCCGGCGGCCACCTTGCCGGCGATCGCCACCACGAGCAGGAAGGCGGCCACGATCAACCCCTCCCGGTTGGCGGGCTCGAAGGGGTTGAGCACCGAAAGGTCCATGCCGGTGCCGATCAACACGAAAAAGAGAGTGGCAAACAGGGCCACCAGGGGCTTCACCGCCGCATCGATGGCGTGGGTGTGCTTGCTGGAGCTGAGGATGAGACCGGCGGCGAAAGCACCGAGAGCCGCCTCCAGGCCGATGGCCTGGGCGGCGAAGCAACAGAGCGAAAGCACCAGGAAGGACGCCACCGCTGCCTCCCCTGGGGCCTTCAGCTGATCCAGAGCCCAGTCAAAGCCGGGGGCGGCCGTGCGGCTGAGGAACAGGGCGGCCGCCACGAACACGCCGGCCGCCGCCACCAGCTTGAGCAGGGGGCCGATGGCGAAGCCCTCGCCGCCCGCCAGGCTCACCACCACCGCAAGAATGACGATGCCGAGGATGTCATCGAGCACGGCGGCACCAATCACGGTCTGCCCCTCACGGGTGCGCAGAAACTTCAGCTCCCCGAACACGCTGGCGGTGATGCCGATGGAGGTGGCCGTCATCGCGGCCCCGGCGAAGACCGCCGGGATCAGGGGCACATGGAAGAGGTAGTAGAGACCGGCCGTGCCCAGGGCAAACGGCAGCACCACGCCGGTGACGGCGACCGTGGTGGCCTGGGCGCCGACGGCCACCAGTTCGTCGAGCTCGCTCTCCAGGCCGGTGAGGAAGAGCAGGGCGAACAGGCCGATCTGGGAGACCGCCTGCAGGTTGGGAAAGGTCTCGTTGTAGAGGTGCTGCACCGCCTCGGGCGTGATCTCCGCCAGGGAGCCCACCAGGGCCAGCACGCCCGCACTGAGCTGGGCCTGGGTGTCGGGGGGCACGATCAGGTGCAGGCCCGACACCCCGATCAGCACCCCCGCCAGCAGCTCGCCGAGGATCGAGGGCAACTGCCAGCGCACCATCAGCTCGGCCAGCACCCGGGCCGCCAGGAAGATCACCAGGAACTCCCCCACCGAGATCAGGGTTTCAGCCACTTCGAGCTGGTGGCTTCCCACCTCGAGCAGCAGGGCTGGCAGTGCCATGGGGAATCTTCCAGAGAGGCCGGCGCCAGGGTTACGGGCCAGGTGTGCAGATCCTGATGCCTAACCGGATGTTGGGGATGGCTGTGGCAACCACGGCTACGGTCAAAATCCGCAATCCATGGCAGTGCCCTGCGTCCCGGGATGACCCAACCGCCCCTCCAGGCAGCCGGCCTCAGCCCCGCCCCCTCCAGCAGCGCCACCCATGAGCAGCTGGAGCACCTCGACGCCTGGTGGCGCGCCGCCAACTACCTGGCGGTGGGGATGATCTATCTCCAGGACAACCCGCTGCTGGCGGAGCCGCTCAAGCCCGAGCACATCAAGAACCGGCTGCTGGGGCACTGGGGGTCGAGTCCGGGCCAGGCCTTCATCTGGGCCCATGCCAACCGGGTGATCCGCACCCACGACCTCGACATGATCTATCTGTCAGGTCCGGGACACGGGGCCCCGGGGGTACTGGCTCCCACCTATCTCGATGGCTCTTACAGCGAGGTCTATCCCGACAAGTCGCGCGATGCCGCCGGCATGGGGCGCTTCTTCAAGCAGTTCTCCTTCCCGGGCCATATCGGCAGCCACTGCACCCCGGAGACCCCCGGCTCCATCCACGAGGGCGGCGAGCTCGGCTACGTGCTCTCCCACGCCTGCGGCGCGGTGTTCGACAACCCGGAGCTGATCGCCCTGGCCTGCGTGGGCGATGGCGAGGCGGAAACGGGCCCCCTGGCCACCAGCTGGCACATCAACAAGTTCCTCAATCCGATCAGCGATGGCGCCGTGCTGCCGGTGCTGCACCTGAACGGCTACAAGATCGCCAACCCCACCCTGCTGGCCCGCATCCCCCGGGATGAGCTGGCCAACCTGATGCGGGGCTACGGCTGGGAGCCGATCTTCGTGGAAGGCAGCGAGCCCATGGCGATGCATGCCGCCATGGCCGCCGCCATGGACACGGCGATCGGCCGGATCCTGGCCATCCGCGCCGAGGCCCGCCGCAGCGGCGAAGCGGTGCGTCCCGCCTGGCCGATGATCGTGCTGCGCTCCCCCAAGGGCTGGACCGGCCCGTCGGCCCTCGGCGACAAGAAGATCGAGAATTTCTGGCGGGCTCACCAGGTCCCCCTGCCCAACCCCCGCCAGGACACGGCCCAACTGCAGCAGTTGGAGGCCTGGCTGAAGAGCTATCGCCCCTGGGAACTGTTCGACGAGCAGGGCACCCTGCGGCCGGAGCTGCAGTCCCTCTCTCCCTCGGGCAACCGGCGGATGGGCTCCAATCCCCACGCCAACGGCGGCCTGCTGCGCCGGAAGCTGCACCTGCCAGCCATCGAGGCCTATGCGGTGCCCGTGGAGAACCCCGGGCAGAGCGAGGCCGAGAACACCTATCCCCTCGGGGCACTGCTGCGCGATGCCATCGGCCTGAACCCGGACTCCCTGCGGGTGTTCGGCCCTGACGAAACCGCCTCCAACCGCCTGCAGTCGATCTATGAGGTGAGCAAGAAGGTGTGGATGGAGGAGTTCCTGCCGGAGGACATGAACGGCAGCGAGCTCTCCCGCAGCGGCCGCGTGGTGGAGATGCTCTCCGAGCACACGCTGGTGGGAATGATGGAGGGCTACCTACTCACCGGCCGCTACGGCTTCTTCCACACCTACGAGGCCTTCGCCCATGTGATTGCCTCGATGTTCAACCAGCACGCCAAGTGGCTGGAGAGCTGCATCCACCACGCCCCCTGGCGCGCGCCGATCGGTCCGTGGACCTGCCTGATCTCCTCCACCGTCTGGCGGCAGGACCACAACGGCTTCACCCACCAGGATCCGGGCTTCATCGACCTGGCAGGCAACAAGAGCGGCGAGGTGGTGCGCGTGTATCTGCCTGCCGATGCCAACTCCCTGCTGGCGGTGGCCGAGGAGGCGCTGGTGGAGACCAATGTCTGCAACATCATCGTCTCCGACAAACAGAGTCACCTGCAGTACCTCAACCTGGAGCAGGCCCGCGCCCATGTGGCCAAGGGCATCGGCCTGTGGAGCTGGGCCAGCAACGACGACAACGGCACCGAGCCCGACGAGCCGGATGTGGTGATGGCCTGCGCCGGCGACATCCCCACCAAGGAGACCCTGGCAGCCGTGGAGATCCTGCACCGGGAGATCCCCTCCCTCAGGATCCGGGTGCTCAACGTGGTGAAACTGTTCGCCCTCACCACGCCCAATGAACATCCCCACGGCCTCAGCGACCGCGATTTCGACAGCCTGTTCACCACGGATCGGCCGGTGATCTTCAACTTCCATGGCTACCCCTGGCTGATCCACCGGCTCACCTATCGACGCCGCAACCACGCCAACATCCACGTGCGCGGTTACAAGGAGAAAGGCAACATCAACACGCCGCTGGAGCTGGCGATGAACAACCAGATCGATCGCTTCAATCTGGTGATCGATGTGATTGACCGGGTGCCTGGCCTAGGCTCCCGCGCGGCCCACGTGAAGGAACGCATGAAAGAAGCGATCCTGGCCAACCGCAGCTATGCCCATCGCCATGGCATGGATGCCCCCGAGATCACCCACTGGCGCTGGACCCCGACGGAACACCGATGAGCACCACCCCCGCCAGCAACCTGCGTCTGCCCACCCCGGGCTGCTACGCCGATCCCGATCGCAGCGGCCTCACCGCCGCCGACGTGTTCGATGGCATGACCGAGCACCTGTTCTTCACGCTCGGCAAGCTGGCCCCCACCGCCAGCCGCCACGACCTCTACATGGCGCTGAGCTATGCGGTGCGCGATCGACTGATGACCCGCTATCTCGCGGGCATCGAGGCCCTGCGGAAGGCGCCCACCCGGGTGGTGGCCTACCTCTCGGCGGAGTTCCTGATCGGTCCCCAGCTGGGCAACAACCTGCTGATGCTGGGCATTCAGGAGGAAGCCGCTGAAGCCCTGCGTCGCTTCGGCATCGACGACATCAACGACATCCTGGACGTGGAGGAGGAGCCGGGCCTGGGCAACGGCGGCCTGGGTCGGCTGGCGGCGTGCTTCCTCGAGTCGCTGGCGTCCCTGGAGATCCCCGCCACCGGCTATGGGATCCGCTACGAATTCGGCATCTTCGACCAGCTGATCCGAGACGGCTGGCAGGTGGAGATCACCGACAAGTGGCTCAAGAGCGGCTGGCCCTGGGAACTGCCCCACCCGGACCAGGCCTGCTTCGTGGGCTTCGGC
>VGPU01000010.1 GCA_016882525.1 Cyanobacteria bacterium M_surface_10_m2_119
ATGGTCACCGGCGATTCATCCAGGTTTTGCGCACCATAACGCCAGGGGTGGGGTGTGCAAGCCGTCGTTACCACCAGTGGCAGGGGGGGCCATCGGCGCTCAGAGTGAAGGCTCTGTGGCCGCTGGGCCTGAGCCGATGGTGTTGCCTCGCACTCCCGAGCCGGAACTGATGGATGGCGTCGACCAGGTGGAGGCCTATGCCGCGGCGGATTTCGAGGCGTCCGACCAGGCGATGGTGGAGCGCCTGGCTGACTTCTGCGGCGGCCGGGTGGGAGCGCAGCTGGTGGATCTGGGCTGCGGGCCGGGCAACATCAGCTTCCGGCTGGCCCGCCGCTGGCCCGAGGCCAGGGTGCTGGGGCTGGATGGGGCTCCGCGCATGCTGGCGGTGGCCGAGGAGCGCCTGGCGGCTGAGCCCGCCCTGGCTGGCCGCCTGCGGTTCGAGCAGGCCCTGCTGCCCCTGCCCGAGCCCACGCCCCTGGCTGGCTGTTTCACCACCGTGGTGAGCAAAAGCCTGCTGCACCACCTCCACGACCCCCTCGCCCTCTGGCGCACGGTTGCCCAGCTGGCCGCCCCCGGGGCCCTGGTGCTGGTGCAGGATCTGCGCCGCCCGCCCAGTGCCGACGCCGTGGAGGCACTGGTGGCCGCGTCGATGGTCGATGCCCCGGAGGTGCTTCGCCGCGACTACCGCGCCTCCCTGCATGCGGCGTTCACCCCGGAGGAGGTGGTGGAGCAGCTGCGCCAGGCGGGGCTGGCTGGGTTGGAGGTGGTGTCCCTGGACGAAGCCCATCTCGAGGTGCGGGGCCGGTTGCCCTGATGGCGGCGCTGCTCCCTGCTCTGCCAGGCTGAGCCCATGAGCAGCAGCAGCACCGCCCTGGGCACCAGCGCCTCCTCCCTCTCTGTGCCCGCCGGCCCTGGTCCAGAGCTGGAGGCCCTGGCGGAGGCCGTGGCCCGGCGCCGCAATTTCGCGATCATTTCCCACCCCGACGCGGGCAAGACCACCCTCACCGAAAAACTCCTGCTCTACGGGGGGGCGATCCAGCAGGCCGGGGCAGTGAAGGCCAAGGGCGAGCAGCGCAAGGTGACCTCCGACTGGATGGAGCTGGAGAAGCAGCGCGGCATCTCGATCACCTCCACGGTGCTGCAGTTCGACTATTCGGGCAGCACCATCAATCTGCTCGACACCCCAGGCCACCAGGACTTCTCCGAAGACACCTACCGCACGCTGGCCGCCGCCGACAACGCGGTGATGCTCGAAGACGCGGCCAAGGGCCTCGAGCCCCAGACCCGCAAGCTGTTCGAGGTCTGCCGCATGCGCCAGATCCCGATCTTCACCTTCATCAACAAGATGGACCGGCCGGGGCGCGAGCCCCTGGAGCTGCTCGATGAGATCGAGCAGGAACTGGGCCTGGCCTGCTGGCCGGTGAACTGGCCGATCGGCAGCGGTGATCGCTTCCGGGGCGTGATCGACCGTCGCACCCGGGAGGTGATCCTGTTTCAGCGGGCGGAACGGGGCCGCGCCTCCGCGGAGAAGGTGCTCGGCGTGGACGCGGCGCGCAGCAGCGGCGCGGTGGAACCCGAGCTGCTGGAGGCGGCCCTGGAGGAGCTCGAGCTGCTGGAGGGTGCCGGCAACGAGCTGGATCTGGAGCTGGTGCACGCCGGCGAGCTCAGCCCGGTGTTCTTCGGTTCGGCCATGACCAACTTCGGCGTGCGGCCGTTTCTCGATGCCTTCCTGGAGCTGGCCCAGAAGCCGATCGCCCGCGCCAGCAGTGCCGGGGCGATCGAGCCGGTGGCGCCGGGCTTCAGCGGCTTTGTGTTCAAGCTGCAGGCCAACATGGATCCCCGCCACCGCGACCGGGTGGCCTTTGTGCGGGTGTGCAGCGGCAGGTTTGAGAAGGACATGGCGGTGCAGCACGCCCGCACCGGCCGCACCATCCGCCTCTCGCGTCCCCAGAAGCTGTTCGGCCAGGACCGTGAGGTGGTGGAGGACGCCTACCCCGGCGATGTGATCGGTCTCAACAACCCGGGCATGTTCGCCATCGGCGACACCCTCTATGTGGGGCCGAAACTGGAATACGAGGGCATCCCCTGCTTCAGCCCGGAGATCTTCGCCTGGCTGCGCAACCCCAATCCCTCGGCCTTCAAGAGCTTCCGCAAGGGGGTGAATGAGTTGCGGGAAGAGGGGGCGGTGCAGATCCTCTACGACACCGACGAGAGCAAGCGCGATCCGATCCTGGCGGCGGTGGGCCAGCTGCAGCTGGAGGTGGTGCAGTACCGCCTGGAGAATGAATACGGGGTGAAGACCCGGCTCGAACCCCTGGGCTTTGCCGTGGCCCGCTGGGTGGTGGGCGGCTGGCCGGCCCTGGAAGCGGTGGGGCGGATCTTCAATTGCAAGACCGTGCGGGATGCCTGGAACCGGCCGGTGCTGCTGTTCAAGAACGACTGGAACCTGAACCAGCTGCGGGAGGACCATCCCGAGCTCGAACTCAGCGGGGTGGCTCCGGTGGTGAGTGGGGTGGAGCCGATCAGCCTCTGAGTGCCACGGGTCCCACAGTCGCCGGATCGCCGCGCCAGACTTCCTGTAACAAACCATCACGGCGATGCCCGAGCCGCTCTGGCTGGTGCGGCCCCGTCCTGACGGGGGCTGCGATTACGTGAGCTTTCAGTTGCAGGCTTCGGTTGAGACGCCGGCCTGCCATGAGGTGGAAATTCGAGAGGGTAGCCATCTCCCTCCCCAGATGCCGCTGTTGAAACGTCGTCACCGCCTCGATCTCGCCGAGGCCGAACGCTGCCGTGAGCGGTTGCAGCAGGAAGGCGGCTTCCGTTGCAGCGACCCCCTCTTCTAGGGGAGCCTCGATACGCTCAGGGACAGGCGTTCCACCCTGCTCCCCCCCGGTGATGACCGACCCCACTGACCAGAACGCCGATCAGGGGGCCAGTTCCGCCCTCACCCCCTACGAGCGCCTAGGGATCGAGGCCGATGCCAGCTTTGATGCTGTGCAGGCCGCCCGGCAGGCGCGCCTGGATGAGGCCGGCGACGATCCGATCGCCCGCTCCCGGGTGGAGGCGGCCTACGACGCGGTGTTGATGGATCGCCTCAAGGAGCGGCAGCAGGGACGGGTGAGCACCGCCGCCCGCAGCGCCTCGGCGCGGGAGCAGCAGCAGGCCAGTCCCGCCCCCCGGCTGCCGATGCCTGCCCTGCCCCGGATGCCGCTGCCCCGGGTGACGGCGCCCAGCCTTTCAGCTCCCAGCTTTGCCCTGGCCGAGGGCAACGACCGCTGGCTGGCCCTCGGAGGTTCCGGCCTCTGTCTGGCCCTGCTGCTGCTCCTGCCCGCTCCGCCCGCGGAATTGCTGCTGGCGCTGGCCACCGCCCACTGCGTGGTCTGCCTGCAGCGCCGCCGTCGCCGCTTCCTGTCGGCGGTGGGCTGGGGCTTCGGACTGCTCACGCTCGGCCTGGTGCTCGGTGGGCTGCTGGCGGCAGCCGCCCCCGCGAGCCTGCCCCTGGGCCTGCCGCTTACGCCCCAGCAGGTGCAGAGCCTGCCGGCCCTGATCCTGCTGCTGCTCGGTTCTCTGCTGGTGGCCTGAGCTCCTCGATCAGGTCCTCCAGCTCGCTGCCCTCCACCCGGTACACGGCATTGCAGAAGTGGCAGGTGAGCTCGGCCTGGCCGTCCTCGGCCAGCATGTTGCTCAGTTCATCGCGGCCCAGCAGCTTCAGGGCGCCGAGACTGCGCTCGCGGCTGCAGGGGCAACGGAAGGCCACGGGCTGGCAGTAGGCGGGCTGATGGGCCTCGGGCCCCCCGAGGGGCTGGGGGTCGAGGTCGGGGAAGATGTCGGTGAGCAGGGTCTCCAGGTGGCCTTCGCAGGCCGCCAGCCGCTGGCTGAAGCCACTCACCTCGCGGCAGCGCTCCTCGAGCAGGGCCACCAGGGCGGGTTCGCGGGCGGCCTTGGGCAGCACCTGCACCAGCACGCCGCCGCTGCAGCACACCCCGCTGCTGTTGATCTGCTCTCCAACGAACACCGCCGAGGGAGTCTGCTCGGAATGGAGCAGGTAGGAGGCGACGTCGTCGCCGATGCCGCCGCTCACCAGTTCCACCGTGGAGCTGAAGGGCTCCCCTTCACCCAGGTCGCGCACCACATGCAGGTAGCCCGTGCCGGTGGCGGTGCGGAAGTCGAAGTGGCGGCTGCCGTCGCTCTCCTCCACCAGATCGAGCTCCAGGGAGGGCTCGCCCACGTAGCCACGCACGCTGCCGTCCCGGCCCGCGTCCACCATCAGGCCGCGGAGGGGGCCATCGGAGGAGATGCGCAGATTCACCCTGCCGTGGGCCACCTTCATCGAGCTCGCCAGCAGCAGGCCGGCCGTCATCGCCCGGCCGAGCAGGGCGGTGGTGAGGAAGGAGAGGTGGTGCCGCTCCGATGCCCGCCGGCTCGCCTCGGTGGTGGTGACGGCCACCAGCCGGATGCCGCCTCCGGCTGCGGTGGCTCGCAACAGCTGGTCGCTCACACTTGCCCGTGCGCAATGGGGGCATCGTACGGATGGTGTTCCCCAGGCCCGTCGGGCTCCGGCGCCCTCTCCAGGTGCCCCTGCGTGAGCTGCCAGGTGCAGGGGGTCAGGGCGGCGAACAGGTCGGGTTCGTGGGTGACCACCAGCACCGCCCGCTCCCGGGCCAGGGCGGCCAGCAGATCGACCACATCGCTGCGCACAGCCCAGTCGAGCCCTGCGGTGGGCTCATCGAGCAGCAGCACCCGGGGATCGCGCAGCAGCTGCACCGCCAGGGCGAGCCGTCGCTGCTGGCCGCCGCTGAGCTGCTCCGGCCGCTGCTGCAGGGAGACCCCGCTCAGCCCCACCAGCTCCAGCACGGCAGCCAGGCGATCACCATCCAGGCGCCGCTGGCCCAGCCGCAGCTCCTGGCCCACACTCAGGCCCAGGAAGTGGCGTTCAGGGAACTGGAACACCAGCCCGCACAGCCAGCGCCGCTGGCGGGCGCTGAGGCGCTGGCCGCTCCAGCTGATCTGCCCCCGCTCCGGTTCCGCCAGGCCGCTGATCACCTCCAGCAAGGTGGTCTTGCCGCTGCCGCTGCGCCCGGCCACCAGGGCCAGCTGGCCAGGGGCAAGCTGGAAGGTCACGTTCTCCAGCACCGGTCGGGCCGCCGTGGCCGGCTGATAGCGCACCCCGCTGAGTTCGAGCATCGTCCCAGCATGCCTGCGGGGCGTACGGGTGGTGGATAGTGAGGGTTCCGCCGTCACTCCCCCAGTCCCGCCATGGAGGTGCGCTTCCGCGAGTTCGATCCGTTCAACTGCTGGATCTGGATGCGCTTTCCCCATCCCCCCGGCCAGGGAGAGCGGGGCTACGTGGAGACCACCTTCGACAGCTGGTTCTTCCTCGGCAAGCTCGGCGGCTTCAATGCCGAGAACCTCCAGGCCCACGAGGAGGGTGCCGAGCTGAGCTGGATGGCCTACGACGCCGAGTCGGCCGCCGGGGCGATGCCCGCCCTGATGCACAACATGGGTCCGGTCGAGTACCAGGGGGAGTGGGCCCGCTGCTGGGTGGATCTGGGCACCAGCGACGCCTTCGGCCTTGACGTGCTGATCAACGCCCTCCGCCAGCTCGACAACGACGTGGTGGAGATCGCCGAGCTCTGCATCGGCGGCCTCAATGAGGACTGGCCGGTGGAGGAGCAACCCGAAGCCCTCTTTCCCCTGATGGGCGACTGAGGCGCAGGATGGCGCGGGAATGGCGGCGGTTGCTGGTCACACCCGAGCGGCTGCTCGCCTCGGGCGGCGCCCTGCCCCTGGAGGCGCAGGAGGCCCACTACCTCCGCCGGGTGCTGCGGCTGCGCGCCGGCGACCCCTTCGCCGTGGTCAATGGGCGGGGCCAGCTCTGGGCTGCCCGCCTGGAGCTGGAGGCGGTGGCCCCCCCACTGGCGGTGCTGGAGCAGGACCTCGCCTGTCCCCTCCTGCAGGAAGCGGCCCCCAGGCCCCAGTTGGCCCTGGCGGTGGCGCTTCCCCGGCTCGATGCCGACGTGCTCCTGCGCATGGCCTGTGAGTTGGGCGTGGATCGCCTGCAGTTGCTGCGGGCCTGCCGCAGCGTGGCGCAGGATCGCCTCCGGCCCGAGCGGCGCGAGGCGATCCTGCGGGAGGCCGTGGAGCAGTGCGAGCGGTTGTGGCTGCCCGAGCTCGCGGCTGATGAGGAGGCGATTCGCTGGCTCGCGGCTCCGGCGTCGACCGGCGCCCGGCCTGCTGATGGGGTGATCAGGCTGCTGGCCAGCACCCGGCAGCAGGGGCTGCCACTGATGGAGCATCTGCTGCCCGCCGCGGGAGCGGAGCAGGTGTGGGTGGCGATCGGCCCGGAAGGGGGGTGGACCCCTGACGAGGAGCGCGCTGCCGTCGAAGCCGGCTGGCAGCCCGTGAGTCTCGGCTCAACAATCCTGCGCTGCTCGACGGCCGCGGTGGCGGCTGTCGCCGGGATGGTGAGCTGGCGGCGACAGCTCAGCTCTTGAACATCTCAGCCGCCATCGCCTTGAAGCCGGCCAGATTGGCGCCGGCCGTGCGCCGGCGGCTGGGCACCGCGTTGGCGGGGTTGAGGTTGTCGGGGGCGAAAGTGGCCTTGCTCGGTGCGGGGCGGGACTCCTGGGCAGCGCGCAGTTCCGCGGCGAGGGCCTCGGCCGTGGTGAGGGTCGGTTTGGCGGGCTGGGCTGCGCTGGGCGCGCTGTCCTGAACGGTGCCGGTGGCGGCACTTGAGGCTGCGGGTGCAGCGCTTTTCGGGGCGGAGGTTTTGGGGGCCGCGGGTGCGGGGGCGGCGACGGCCACCTGCACGGCTGCCGGTTCCTGCCTGGTCTGGCCCTGATCGCCGCCGCTCAGATCGAGGAAGAAGGATTCCTTGCGCTTGAAGATCATCGCCGCAACCAAGACGTGGGCCGATTATCCAGCGTCCGGTGCGGCCGGCAGCCCGCTGCTTTGGGCTGTGCAACACACTGGTGGCCCCTTGTCCTGCGGCGGCCGTGGCTGTTCCGTTCCCCGCCTGGCTGCCGGCCCAGCAGCCCATCACATGGCTGGTGGCCTTCGGGCTCAACGGCGTGCTGATCGCCCTGGCGCAGCGCCTGCCCCTGCTCACTCCGGCTGGCTGGTGCCATGCCGCGATCCTCGGCACCGTGCTCTGGGGCTGTCTGGGGCCGCGGGGTTGGCTGGCGGTGGTGGCCTACCTGCTGCTGGGGTCGCTGGTGACGCGCCTCGGTTTCCGCCGCAAGCAGGAGCGGGGGCTGGCTGAGGCCCGCGGCGGCCGACGGGGGCCCGAGAACGTGTGGGGGTCGGCGGCCACCGGCGCCCTGGTGGCCCTGGCCGTGCCCCTGGTGCCGGCCGTCTGGGTGGAACCCCTGCTCATCGCCTTCGCCGCCAGCTTCGCCGCCAAGCTCGCCGACACCTGTGGCAGTGAGATCGGCAAGCGGTGGGGCCGTCACACCTGGTTGATCACCACCCTGCGGCCCGTGCCACCCGGTACCGAGGGCGCGATCAGTCTCGAGGGCACCGCCGCCAGCCTGGCGGGCAGTGCCCTGATGGCCTCCCTGGCCAGGGCCCTCGACCTCGTCCCCGACGGTCGGGCTTTCGCGCTGGTGGTGGTCGTCGGTCTGGCGGCCACCCTGCTGGAGAGCCTGATCGGTGCCACGGCCCAGGGGCGCTGGCGCTGGCTGGGTAACGAGGCGGTGAATGCCCTTCAGACCGCCCTGGCGGCCCTGCTGGCCCTGTTGATCTGGCCCGCCCTGGCCCCCTTCTGACCGTGGGCCGTCAGCCTTGGGGCCTGGGGCACCTCCAGGCCGGCGGCAGCAGCGCGCCGTAGCTCCAGCATCAGTGCCAGGCCCCGCTGCCGGCAGAACTGGCTGCTCCAGCCCAGCTGGGTTGCGAGGGTGCACCAGCTGAGGCCATCGATCCAGCGTCCCTCCAGCAGCTCGCGGTCGTCCGGAGCGAGCTGGGCGAGGGCCTGCCGCACCCACGCCAGATGCCCATCGGCGTCGTCGCCGCCGGGGGCGGCCAGGCGCTCGTGCCAGTTGCCGCCCCCATCACTCCCCGCTGCACCGTCCTGTTGTGCCCCACCATCTCCGCCCACTCCGCCCAGGGGGCGGTCGAGGCTGGTCACCGCCAGGGCGCGCTGCACCCCCGCAGCCTCCTCCAGCTGGCGCAGGCTGCACTGCAGTGCTCCCGCGAGCTCGGCTCCCGCCAGGGGCGGCAGACCGGTCTGTCGACGCTGCTCCTGCAGTCTCCGGGCCCGCTGCAGCAGTTCCCGCAGCCGACGCGGGGTGTTGATCGGCTGCTGGCGGTCGCGTTGATCCAGCTGCATGGCCCCCCGGATGTAGGGCACCGCGAAGCTGCTCAGGGCGCAGTTGCGGCCGCTGTCAAAGGCCTCCACGGCCCGGATCAGCCCCTCGTAGCCCGCGGAGCAGAGCTCCTCGAAGCATCGGCCGGTGCGGCGGCTCTCGCGGTTCGCGACCAGACGCACCAGGCCGAGGTTTTCGCGGACCAGGGCATTGCGCCAGTGCAGCCGCGCCGCATCGGAGCGGCTGTGGTCGCGGTGGAGCAGCAGCCTGGCATTGCGCTCCTGGCAGGTGGTGGATGGGGCCATGGGGTCGTGGGGACAGAACGGGATGGCCCCCGTGTCGGGGGGCTCCCTTCACCGTCCGCCCGTGGTCCCGGCCCGCCCTCCCCGCCCTGGGGGGCGGTCATCCCCCATTCGGGGGAGGCGGGGTGCCCCTAACCTGAACAGATCGTGGCTGCGGGCGGTTTCATGCCTCCCCTGGCCCCCGCGCCCCCTGCGCCGATGACCTCCACCACCCCGCGGTCCCTGCAGCTTGAGCTGGAGCTGGAACAGGCGCGCCGGCACGGTCGCTGGCTGAGCGATGAGGAGCAGGCCGACCTGAGCCAGCAGCGGCGTCGCCAGGACGAGGCCCTCCTGCACCAGCGTCGGCAGCGCCGGAAGCTGGGGATGTTCGCGGCGGTGTGTCTGCTGATCCCGCCGCTGTGGCCGGTGGCGGTCGCCCTCACCCTCTACCTGCTCTTCCCGGTCACCACGCGCCGCCTGGCCCTCGCCACGGGCATCAGCCTGCTGGCGGTGGGCGGTCTGCTGGCCGTGCTGGTGGGGGCATTGGTGGTGGCCCTGCTGATGGCGCTGTTCTGACGGCCAGCACCGCTTGATCGGCTAGCAGCCCGCCCTGGCGACAGCCCGCCCCTGGGGGCAGCAGCTGGTGTCAGACGCTGGCGGTGGCCAGCCCCAGGGGCTGCAGGTCGGCCCATTGCAGCAGCGCCGGCCACCGGCGGACGCGCTCGAACACCTGCCGGTGCCCATCGCTGTTCAGGTGAATGCCGTCGTCCAGGAGCCAGTGCGGCCAGCTGGGATCGGCCAGCAGGCTCTCCAGCAGGGGCAGGAAGGGCACATCGGCCTGCATGCAGGCCTCCTCCAGCAGCGCCTCATAGCGGCGCACCGTCTCCAGGCCATACCAGAGCACGTCGGCGAAGGGCATCGCTTCCTCCATCACCGGGGTGAGCCCCAGCACCAGCACGGGGGCGATGGTGCTGGCCTCGGCCAGCCACTGCTGCAGCCCGAACAGGAACCCCTCGGGATCCAGCTGGGGGCGGCCATCGGCCCGGCCCACCCGGGCGCTGTCGTTGAGTCCCACGGCCAGCAGGATGCCGTGGGGCTGCTGGCGGCGCAGCTCACCGCGGCACTCCACCTCCCGGCGCCAGCGGGCCGCCACCCGCTCCAGCCCGTCGCCCCGCACCCCGAGGGGGTAGAGCACGGGGCCTCCGGGCAGTTCCATCCAGTGGCGCCGCAGCCGCTCACACCAGCCCCCCTCCAGGGGATCGCCCCAGCCGTACACGCCGCTGTCACCGAGCACGATCAGCTTGCGGGGCACGGGAAGGGGCATGGGCGCGGCCAGGCACGATTGGTGCATGGATTGTCCTGCTCCCCAGCCGCGCCTGCCGGTGCCGGCCTTTCTGGCGGGTCGCGGTGCGCTCATCGACGTGCGCACCCCGTCGGAATTCGCCCAGGGGCACATCCCCGGCGCCGTCAATCTCCCCCTGTTCGACGATGACGGCCGGGCGGCGGTGGGCACGCTCTACAAACAGCAGGGCCGGCAGGCGGCGGTGCTGGAGGGTCTGGCCCTGGTGGGGCCGCGCCTGCAGCGGATGGCGGCCCGGCTGCTTGAGCTGGCGGCGCCGGCTCCCGACCAGCCCCTGCGCCTCCTCTGCTGGCGGGGGGGGATGCGCAGTGGCAGCGTGGCCTGGCTGGCCTCCCAGCTCGACCTGCCCGTGCAGGTGCTCGAGGGTGGCTACAAGGCCTACCGGCGCTGGGCCCTGGAGCTCTTTGAGCAGCCCTGGCCCCTGCAGCTGCTCGGGGGCCGCACCGGCACCGGCAAGACGGAGCTGCTGCTGGCGCTCGCGTGCCGCGGCGTGGCGGTGGTGGACCTCGAGGGCCTGGCCCACCACCGCGGCAGCAGCTTCGGGGCCCTCGGGCTCCCTCCCCAGCCGAGCAGCGAGCACTACGAGAACCGCCTGGCCCTCGCCCTGCACGGCCTGCGCCAGGCGCCGCAGATCTGGCTGGAAGCCGAGAGTGCCCAGGTGGGCCGCTGCCGCATCCCCGCTGGTCTCTGGCGCCAGATGCAGGCCGCCCCGGTGCTGGAGGTGCAGCGACCCCTGGAGCAGCGGGTGGAGCACCTGGTGCGCATCTATGGCGTGCAGGATCCCGCTGCCCTGGCCGAGGCCACCAGCCGGATCGCCCGGCGGCTGGGGCCCCAGCGCACCGCCCTGGCCCTGGAGGCGATCGCCGAGTGCGACTGGGCCACGGCCTGCCGCCAGATGCTCGACTACTACGATCGCTGCTACGACCACGACCTCAGCGGCCACTTCTGTCAGCCGGTGGAGCTGGGGGCGCTCAACCCAGAGGCCGCCGCCGAGCTGCTGCTCAGCCGCGGTCTGGTGTGCCCACACCGGGGGAGCCTGGACGGGGGGCACCGGCCAGCAGACGCCGCCGCAGGCGATCGCTGAGGTCTTCCCCCACCAGGGTGAGCAGGGCGTAGGCCAGCAGCAGGGCCAGCAGTTCATCGAAGGCGAAGGCACTGAGGGCCTCCAGCAACTGGCTGCCCAGGCCCGTGGCGCCCACCAGACCCACCACCACCGATTCCCGCAGGATCACGTCGGCCCGGTAGGCGCCGTAGGCCAGGTAGGGCCGGGCCAGGCCGCTGAAGCGGCCGTAGAGCAGGGCCAGGCGCGGGCCACTGCCGGCCCCGAGCAGGGCCTGTTCGGCCCCGTCTCCCACGTGCTCACTGGTCTCGAGCAGCAGCCTGCCCAGCACCCCCAGGTTGTGCAGACCCAGGGCCAGCGCGCCGGTGATGATCCCCGGCTGGAGCAGGAACAGCAGCAGCAGGGCGATCAGGGGCGGCGGCCACAGGCGGCCCAGGGCCCAGAGGGCCTGCAGGGCCCAGCGGCCCCCTGGCCAGGGCTGCACCAGCAGCAGGAGCAGGGGAGCCAGGCCCACCGCCAGAGCGGCGGCCAGCAGGGTCATCACCACCGTGTTGCCCACGAGCGCTCCCCAGGGCAGGGCCGCCACCGCCCCCCAGTTGGCCGCTGGCATCGGCGGCAGGGGCTGCCAGCGCAGCAGGCTGGCCGGATCCACCCCGAGGCCCCAGGCCACGGCCCCCAGCAGGGGGAGAAGGGCGGCACCGGCCCACAGCAGTTCGCGGCCGCTGCCGCCCACCCGGGTCTGCCCCAGGGCCAGCCGGCCCGGCATGGCCCAGCGCTGGCGCAGCCGACCCAGCAGCATCTCCAGCAGCAGCATGGTGATCAGCAGGGCCCACAGGCCGGTCCAGAGCTCCCGGAAGGCCAGCGATTGCAGGGTGAGCTTGAGTTCCGTGCCCAGTCCCCCCAGGCCGAACACCCCGAGCAGGGTGGCGCTGCGCAGGGCGCACTCCAGGCGGTAGCCGCTGTAGCTGATCAGCTGGGGCAGCAGGGGCGGCCCGAGGGCGGTGAGCAGGGCCGGACCGGCAGGGGCTCCGGCACAGCGCAGCGCTTCGAGGCTGCGGGTGGGCAGGGCATCGAGCAGGTCGCTGATCACCCGGGCCACCAGGGCGCCGAAGGGGAGGATGATCGCCACCACCGCCACGGCCGGCTGCAGGCCCACCAGCTGGAGCAGGAGCAGGCCCCAGAGCAGCTCGTGGATCGAGCGGGGCAGGGCCAGCAGCCGGCGGATCCAACCGGCCAGGGCCGTACTGCCCGTCACCGTCTGCCACACCACCCGCGAGCTGGCCACTCCCAGCACCACCCCGAGCACCACGCTGCCGGCCCAGCCCAGCAGGGCGATGCCCATGGTCACCCCCAGGCCGCTGAGCACCGAGCGCAGCACCAGGGGATCCAGGGAGGGCTGGAGGCCGGCGCTGGCGAACTGCCCCACCAGCTCCCATCCCCCGCCATGACTGATGCCGGGCAGCACGAGCAGCAGCGGCAGCAGCACCAGCGCGGGCAGCAGCACCCAGAGGGGCGCCGCCACCTGCGGACCGTTCGCTGCCGCAGCCTGAGCGGGGCTCACGGGGCGCCGTCCTCGGCATAGAGAGCCTGCAGCTGGGCGGTGGTGAGGCTGCTGGCGGGCTGGTCGAAGACGATGTACCCCCTGCGCAGCCCCACCACCCGGTCGAAACCGCCCACCAGCTCCGGCCGGTGCAGGCTCAGCAGCAGGGCCCGGGGGGCGCTGCCCGCCGCCAGCAGCAGGGCGAGGAGTTCCTCGGCCAGGCGGGGGTCGAGGCTGGCGAGGGGTTCATCGGCCAGCAACAGCAGCGGCTCCTGGCGCAGCAGCCTGGCCAGGGCCACCCGCTGTCGCTGGCCCCCGGAAAGGGCCGAGACGGGCTGGCCGAGGAGGGCGGGATCCAGGTCGAGACGTTGAAGGAGGGTGGCGCAGGCCTGGGTCTCCACCGGCATCACCAGGTTGAGAAGGGCCCGTGGCCAGCCCCACCGCGCCAGCCGGGCGGCGTTGAGGTTCTGCTGCACGCTCAGTTCCTCGATCAGGCGGAGGTCCTGCCAGAGGGTGCCGATGCGCGCTTGCTGGCGCCTGCGGGCTCTGGCGCTGCGGGCCCGGGGTTCCCCCTGCCAGTGCACCGTGCCGCCATCCGGCAGCAGCAGTCCGTTGGCGACGGCCAGCAGGGTGCTCTTGCCGGCGCCACTGGGGCCCAGCAGGGCCACCCGCTCCCCCGCTTGGATGCGCAGGCTCACCTCGGCAAGCCGGGGCTCCCGGCGCCCGCGCACGGTGATGCCCTCCAGACTGAGCAGGTCGGCGGTGGTCAGGTCGCTGGTGTGGTGATCGATCAGGATGCCGGCCGGCTCACCCCATCGTCCATCTTCCCTGCTGCCGGCCTGCTCATGCCTGCTGCCGGAGACCTCAGGCCTGGGTGAGCCGGAACACGATCAGCGCCAGGATCAGGGCCACCAGGCTCACCTCGATCAGATCCGGTCCCCGGGGATTCATGCGGGGTTCAGGAGCGGCGCCGCTCAAGGCTGGCGGCGGAGGGGAGCGCCAGCGCCAGCGCCAGCAGGGGCACCTCCAGCAGAAGCTGGCCATTGCCGAAGGCGATGAAGGCCAGGTCCAGCAGGGCGACACCCCGCAGAAAGAGTGACCAGGCCTCATCGCCCTCGCGGCTGGCGCGGCCCCAGAGCACCAGGCCGGCGAGCAGCAGCACCAGATCGATCAACCAGACCACGCGGTCTCCCGGGCTGGATACCGATTCTGGCCTGCCTGGCGCCGGCGCGCTGCCCAGGCCTCAGCGGATCTTGCCGATCTGCCGGCCCACCTGTTCGATTTTTTTGTATTCACCGGCCTTCACCGTGGTGAATTGCTGGGCTCCGAACAGGGAGAGGATCTGCTTCTGCTCGGGATCACTCGGCCGCCAGCTGAGAATGGCGCCGCGCAGCTTGGCGGTGAATCCCTTGCCGAAGCGCTCGTCGAGGTTGGGCTGTCCCAGCCAGAGGTAGTCGGGGTAGCTGGGGGTGCGCCAGATCTGCATCACCTTGCTGCGGTTGGCCTTGCCGCTGCGCAGGTTGCTCTTCCACACCTGCTCGTTCACCGCACCCGCGTCGTAGGTGCCGCTCTGCACCAGGGCAATGGTGGCGTCGTGGCTGCCGCTGAAGCCGGGGGCACCGCCGGCGAAGTCGCTCAGCTTCACACCGGCCTGGCTGAGGAAGTACTGGGGCATCAACCGGCCGGAGGTGGAGCTCTCCGATCCGAAGGTGAACCGCTTGCCCTTCAGCACACTGAGGCCTTTCTGGTTCTGGATCGGCTTGATGCCGCTGCGGGTGTTGGCGATGAACACGCTGTAGAACTGGGCATCAATGTCGCGCTGGGCGATCATCTGAGCGCCGGGTTTCTGCAGGCTGGCCTGCACGCCGGTGAGACCGCCAAACCACACCAGATCGAGACTGCCGGTGCGGAAGGCTGCCACCGCAGCGGCGTAGTCGGTCACCGGCACGTAGGTGACGGTCACCCCGAGCTGCTGGCTGAGCTCCGCCGCCACCAGGCCATAGAGGCGGTTGAGTTTTTCGGGGTTCTGGTCGGGGATGGCGCCGATGCGCAGCACCGGTCGCGATTTGGTCTGCTGGGCTTCTGCCGCCGGCAGCAGCTGGGGAGGGAGAGGAGCGACGACCGCCGGCAGCAGGGCAAGGCACAGGCCTGCCAGCGCGGCGGTCCAACGTTCTCGGGTGCGCATCAGCGTGTCCGCCCAGGACAAGGGCGGGGTGAAACGGGCCCGCCCATGCTGCTTCACGTGGCTGCCGGCTGCCGCCGGTTCACCCTGGGGCTAGAGGCTCCCCAGGAAGCGCTGCAGCCGCTCCAGACCGTCGCTGATCGTCGCCGGGGCAGCGGCGCAGGAGAGACGGATGCAGCGGTCGTCGCCGAAGGCCACCCCGGGCACCACCGCCAGCCCCACGGCATCCAGCAGGCGGTTGCAGAGGGTCATGGAATCGAGGCCGTAGCTGCTCACGTCGGGGAAGGCGTAGAAGGCACCCTCGGGCGGCAGCAGCTGCAGGCCGGGGATGGCCCGCAGTCCCTCGCTCAGCAGGGTGCGGCGCTCGTTGAACTGGGCGGCCATGGCCTGCACGCAGTCCCGCGGACCGCTCACCGCCGCCAGCGCGCCGTACTGGGCAAAGCTGCAGACGTTGCTGGTCGTCTGGCTCTGGAGGGCGCTGGCGGCAGCGATCACCGCGGGCGCCCCCGCCAGCCAGCCGATCCGCCAGCCCGTCATCGCCCACCCCTTGGCGCAGCCATTCACCACGAACACCCGATCGGCCAGATCCGGTGCCACGGCAGCGAAGCTGTGGTGGCTGTGCCCCGGGGCCAGCAGGAATTCGTAGATCTCGTCGCAGACCACCGCCACCTGCGGATGGCGGCGCAGCACGGCCGCAATCGCCTCCAGCTCCTGGCGGCTCAGCACCATGCCGGTGGGGTTGGAGGGGCTGTTGAGCACCAGCAGCTTGCTGGCGGGGGTGATCGCCGCCTCCAGTTGCTCGGGTTGCAGTCGGAAGCCCTGGGCGGCTTCGGTCGGCAGCACCGTCACCGAGGCGCCCGCCAGGCGGGCGATCTCCGGGTAGCTGAGCCAGTAGGGGGCGGGCAGCAGCACCTCATCCCCCTGGCCCAGCAGCACCTGGAACAGGTTGTAGAGCGCCTGCTTGCCGCCGTTGGTCACCAGCACCTGTTCGGCCCGGGTCGGTACGCCGTTTTCAGTGCTGAGCTTGGCGGCGATCGCCTCGCGCAGGGCCGGCTCACCGGCGGCGGGGCCGTAGCGGGTGTGGCCGGCCTCCAAAGCAGTGGCCGCCGCCTGGCGGATGAAGGCGGGGGTGTCGAAATCAGGTTCGCCCGCGCTCAGGCTGCAGATGTCCCGGCCTTCGGCGCGCAGCTGTTTGGCCTTGGCCGCGATCGCCAGGGTGAGGGAGGGCTGGAGAGCCTGGGCCCGGGGCGAGAGGGTCAGGCCCGACGGGCCAGCGGGGCAGTCGCTGACAGGCGTCCCAGGTTCCGGCATCGGCAATGGTGCCGGCATCGGAATGGCACGGCATGAGCGTTGGAGCCATCCTGCCGCACGCGTGCTCCCCCTCAGCGTTGGCGGCGAATCGACAGGCTCGCACCGCCCGTGGTTGATCTCCGGCGGCCTGCCCGGGGAGAGGATGCCCCCATGGATGCCTCCCCTTCCTCGCTGCAGCCGCCGGTGGTCCCGGCGCCCGCCGATCTCCAGGCCTTGGCGGAGGAATGCGCGGCCTGCCAGCGCTGTTCCCTGGCCGCCGGCCGCAGCCGGGTGGTGGTGAGCCGGGGCAATCCCCGCGCCCGGCTGATGGTGATCGGCGAGGGGCCCGGCGCCCAGGAGGATGCCAGCGGCCAGCCCTTTGTGGGGCGGGCGGGCCAGTTGCTCGATCAGATGCTCGCCAGTGTGGCGATCGACTCCAACCGCGACGCCTACATCTGCAATGTGGTGAAGTGCCGCCCGCCCGACAACCGCAAGCCCACTCCGGCGGAGATGGCGGCCTGTCGCCCCTGGCTGGACCCCCAGATCCGCCTGGTGGATCCGGCGGTGATCCTGCTCGCCGGCGCCACGGCCCTCGAGGGGGTGCTGGGCATCAGGGGGGGCATCACCCGCCTGCGGGGCCAGTGGATGGCCGGGGAGGGGGAGCTGCTGCAGGGCCGCTGGCTGATGCCGATCCTCCATCCCTCCTATCTGCTGCGCAATCCGTCTCGGGAGCAGGGCAGCCCCAAATGGCACACCTGGCAGGACCTCAAGGCGGTGCGGGAGCGTCTTGCCGCCGTTGGAGCTTCCGCCAGTTGACGCCGCTTCTGTGACAGCCTTGCAGCCACTTCCGGCCCCCCCCGCCATGACCGGCACCCTGGCCCGCTCCGACGCGGCATCCTCCGCAGCGAGTGACCTCGCCGCCTGGGCCAGCAACCCCCGTTACGCCACCACCCTGAGGCGTCGCAAGACCCGGAGCGTGCGGGTGGGGGACATCTGGATCGGCAGTGACCACCCGGTGGTGGTGCAGTCGATGATCAACGAGGACACCCTCGACATCGAGGGGGCCACCGCCGGCATCCGCCGCTTGCACGAGGCGGGCTGCGAGATCGTGCGGGTGACGGTGCCGAGCCTGGCCCATGCCAAGGCGATGGGCGAGATCCGCCAGCGGCTGATCGACACCTATCGGCCGGTGCCGCTGGTGGCCGACGTGCACCACAACGGCATGAAGATCGCCCTGGAGGTGGCCCAGCACGTCGACAAGGTGCGCATCAACCCCGGGCTGTTCGTGTTCGACAAACCCGACCCCAACCGCACGGAGTTTTCCGATGCCGAAATCGCCTCCATCGGCGCGCGCATCAGCGAGACCTTCGAGCCCCTGGTGAAGGTGCTGAAAGAGCAGGACAAGGCCCTGCGCATCGGCGTGAACCACGGCTCCCTCGCGGAGCGGATGCTGTTCCGCTACGGCGACACCCCCCTGGGGATGGTGGAGAGCGCCATGGAGTTCATCCACATCTGCGACCGCCTCGACTTCCACAACATCGTGGTGTCGATGAAGGCCTCGCGGGCTCCCGTGATGATGGCCGCCTACCGGATGATGGCCGACCGGATGGATGCCGAGGGGTTCCATTACCCCCTGCATCTGGGGGTCACCGAGGCGGGTGACGGCGACTACGGCCGGGTGAAGAGCACCGCCGGCATCGCGCCGCTCCTGGCCGAGGGGATCGGCGACACGATCCGCGTGTCGCTCACCGAGGCGCCGGAGAAGGAGATTCCGGTCTGCTACTCGATCCTGCAGGCCCTGGGCCTGCGCAAGACGATGGTGGAATACGTGGCCTGCCCCAGCTGCGGCCGCACCCTGTTCAACCTGGAGGAGGTACTGCACAAGGTGCGCAGCGCCACGGCTCACCTCACGGGCCTCGACATCGCCGTGATGGGTTGCATCGTCAACGGACCCGGTGAAATGGCCGATGCCGACTACGGCTACGTTGGCAAGACCCCCGGCGTGATCTCCCTCTACCGGGGCCGTGAGGAGATCCGCAAGGTGCCGGAGGCCGAGGGCGTGGAGGCCCTGATCGCCCTGATCAAGGAGGACGGCCGTTGGGTGGATCCCTGACGGGAAATCCCCCCGGCCGGGGCCGTTGCGCGGGCTTGCCAGCGCTAGCTTGAAGACAGTTTCCCAGGTCCTGCATGGGCCTCTGCCATGGGCGGTGCTCGCAGCCGGATGCGTGCTCAGACCGGCCTGATCGTGCTCGTGAGCGCCGGGGTCTGTGCCGCCACGGCCGTGATGGCCCGTGAGGCGGTCACCTCCCCGGGCGGCAGCGCCCGCATCCTCGAGAGCCCCAAGGAGGTGATCGACCAGACCTGGCAGATCGTCTTCCGCGACTATCTCGACGTCAACGGCAAGTACACCCCCGACCGCTGGCGCACCCTGCGGCGTGACGTGCTGGCACGCAGCTACGGCAGCCCGAAGGATGCCTACGAGGCCATTCGCGGCATGCTTGCCAGCCTCGATGACCCCTACACCCGTTTTCTTGACCCCCGGGAGTTCAAGGAGATGCAGATCGACACCTCCGGCGAGCTCTCGGGGGTGGGCATCCAGCTGAGCCTCGACAAGGACACCAAGGAGCTGGTGGTGGTCGCCCCCATTGAGGGCTCGCCGGCCTCCAAGGCCGGGGTGCAGCCCAAGGATGTGATCACGGCCATCGATGGCAAGAGCACCAAGGGGATGAGCACCGAGGACGCGGTGAAGCTGATCCGCGGCCAGGAGGGCACCCAGGTGAACCTCACCCTGCGGCGCAAGGCCCAGGTGCTGGAGGTGCCCCTCACCCGCGAGCGCATTGAGCTGCACGCGGTGGAGCATCAGATCAACACCACCCCTGAAGGGTTGAAGGTGGGGTACATCCGCCTGAAGCAGTTCAACGCCAACGCCACCAAGGACATGCGCAAGGCGGTGCGCGAACTGGAGGCCCAGGGGGTGGACGGCTACGTGCTCGACCTGCGCAGCAATCCCGGCGGCCTGCTGATGGCCAGCGTGGAGATCGCCCGCCAGTGGCTGAACGAGGGCACGATTGTCTCCACCAAGACCCGCAGCGGCATCACCGATGTGAAGCGGGCCACCGGCCGCGCCCTCACCACCAGGCCCCTGGTGGTGCTGGTGAACGAGGGCTCGGCCAGTGCCAGCGAGATCCTCTCCGGTGCCCTGCAGGACAACAAGCGGGCCCTGTTGGTGGGCCAGAAAACCTTCGGCAAGGGCTTGGTGCAGTCGGTGCGGGGTCTCTCCGACGGCTCGGGCATGACCGTGACCATCGCCAAGTACCTCACTCCCCGCGGCCGCGACATTCACAAGTACGGCATTGATCCGGATGTGCCGGCGAAGATGAGCGAACAGGAGGCCCAGCGCCTGCAGCTCGAGGACATCGGCACCCGCAAGGACAGCCAGTACCGCACCGCTGAAACCACCCTGGTCAAGCAGCTCCGTACGGCCGGCAGCGTGCTGAAGGCCTATAGCCCCGGTAGTGCGAACGTGCCAGCCGCCGTCGGCACGGGCAAGCCCTGAACCTGAGGCATGGAAGGGTTCCGGGCTGGCGTTGAGACCGAGACCGTGAGGGCCGACCAGTTGTCAGATGAAGGGACTCTCTGGAGCCTGAAACCCTGGTGGTGTCAGCCCTGGAGCATTGTGCTCACCGGTGTGGCGATACCGGCCGCGAGCTGGGTCTGGCCCGCTCGCTGGTGGATCTCCGCCCCTCTGGTGCTGGGAGTCTTGATCTGGTGGTGGTTGTTCCTGCACGTCGTGCCGAAGGCCTACCGCCGATCGCAGCAGGGCGGGTGAGGCTGGTTCGGATCAGGACGGATGAGATCAGGCCACGGGCTGCATCAGGCCACCACCGGGGCTGGAATCGTCATCGTCGTTGTTCCCCGCATCGCCCTGGGTGAGGGCGTAGATGCCGAGGGCGAGCAGGCTCATCATTCCAGACAGCAGCGTGAAGCTGCCGCCGAAGCCAGTGCCCACTTCCATCACCTCGCCCATGCCCTCAAGCCCGTTACAGAAGTTCTCAGAACTGTAACGGAAGATTGAGGGTGGTGGGGCTCGGGTCGTCGCAGGCCCGGCACCGATCGGTCACACCGCCAGCACGGCCTCGTTCAGCGCCGCCTGCTGGTCGCGCCGCTGCGCGTCGGTGAGGCCATCGGCACCGGGGATCTGTGCAGCCATCTGCTCCAGCCACCCCTTGAGCTCCTCCACCTGCTTCTCCATCGGCAACACCCCGAGTCCCCGGGCCAGCACCTTGGCGGTGGTGCCGGAGCCGGCCTGATACACCAGGCGGCCATGGAGATGCTGGGGCAGGCCCTGGCGCAGCAGGCGGAAGGCGGGCTCCTCCATGGGGGTGTTCAGGGCGATGTTCGGCTTCTCGGGCTTGATCCGGGAGAAGCCGCAGCGCCTGGCCAGCAGCTTGAGCTCCATCAGCTGCAGCAGGGCGATCACCGGCGCCGGCAGGGCGCCATAGCGGTCCACCCAGTCGGCGGCGAGCTGCAGCAGCGCCTCGGGGCTGCCGCACTCGGCGGCGGCGCGGTAGGCGGCCATCTTCTCGTCGTTGTCGGCAATCCAGTCGCCGGGGATGAAGGCGGTGATCGGCAGGTCGATCTGGGTGTCGTCCACCTTGGGGATGTCCTGGCCCTGGATCTCCGCCAGGCACTCCTGCAGCATCTCCATGTAGAGATCGAAGCCGATGGTCTCCATCTGGCCGCTCTGCTCCACCCCCAGCAGGTTGCCCACGCCGCGGATCTCCATGTCGCGCATGGCCAGCTGGTAGCCGCTGCCCAGCTGGGCGAATTCCTGGATGGCCCGCAGCCGCTGGCGCGCCGCCTCGCTCAAAGAGGCATCACCGGGATAGAAGAGCCAGGCGTGGGCCTGGATGCCGCTGCGGCCCACCCGGCCCCGCAGCTGATACAGCTGGGCCAGGCCGAACTTGTGGGCGTCCTCGATCAGGATCGTGTTGACGCGCGGGATGTCGAGGCCGCTCTCCACGATCGTGGTGCAGAGCATCAGGTCGGCCTCGCCGGCGTTGAAGGCCACCATGGCGCTTTCCAGCTCGCCCTCGGCCATCTGGCCGTGGGCCACCAGCAGCTTCAGCCCCGGAATCATCAGCCGCAGCCGCTCGGCCACCTCCTCGATCCCCTCCACCCGCGGCACCACGTAGAACACTTGGCCGCCGCGGTCGAGCTCCTGGCGGATGGCGCTGCGCACGGCCTCCTCATCCAGGGCGGCCAGGTGGGTCTTGATCGGCCGCCTGAGCGGCGGCGGCGTGGTGATCAGGCTCATCTCGCGCACACCCGAAAGGCTCATGTAGAGGGTGCGCGGGATCGGCGTGGCGGAGAGCGTCAGCACGTCCACGTCCTTGCGCAGGGCCTTGATCTTTTCCTTCTGGTTCACGCCGAAGCGCTGCTCCTCATCCACCACCAGCAGGCCCAATTGCTTGAAGGCCGTGCCCTTGGAGAGCAGCTGGTGGGTGCCCACCACCACATCTACCGTGCCCTCGTTCAGCCCCTCGAGGATCGTCTTGCGCTCGGATGCCGTGCGGAAGCGGTTGAGCAGGCTCACCTTCACCGGGTAAGGGGCGAAGCGCTCAGACAGCGAGCGCCAGTGCTGCTGGGCCAGCACCGTGGTGGGCGCCAGCATCGCCACCTGCCGGCCGGCCGTCACGGCCTTGAAGATCGCCCGGATTGCCACCTCCGTCTTGCCGAAGCCCACGTCGCCGCACACCAGCCGGTCCATCGGCGAGGGCTGCTCCATGTCGCGCTTCACCTCGGCGATCGCCTTCACCTGATCGGGGGTGGGCTCGTAGGGGAAGGAGTCTTCGAGCTCGCCCTGCCAGGGGCCATCGGCGGGGTAGGCGAAGCCCGGCGCCTTGTGGCGCTCGGCGTAGAGCTTCACCAGATCCACCGCCACCTTGCGGATCGCCTTCTTGGCCCGCTCCTTGGCCCGCGTCCAGGCGGTGCCGCCCATGCGGTTCAGTTCGGGCGGGGTGTCGCCGGTGGCGCGGTAGCGGCCCAGGCTGCCCAGCTGGTCGGCGGCCACACGCAGCAGGCCGTCGGCGTACTGCACCACCAGGTAGTCGCGCGATTCGCCGCCGATCGCCAGCTTCTCGAGCTTGAGGAATTTGCCGACGCCGTGGTTGCGGTGCACCACGAAATCGCCCGGCCGCATCTTGTTGGGGTCGACCGTGCGGCTGGCGGCCTTGCGGCGGCGGCGCACATAGCCCGTGGCGGCCAGGGCGTGCTGGCCGAAGAATTCCCGGTCGCTGATCAGCACCAGCCTCCAGGCCGGCAACTGCAGGCCCTCCAGCTCCGCGGTGCCCCTGCTCTTGAGGGCCACCGGTGTGCCCTGCTCCACCAGGCGGTCGATCGCCGGGGTGTCACCCGGGTTGGGCACGAAGCGGCTGATGCAGTCGTGCTCCTCCAGCAGGGCCACAGCCCGGCTGGGCTGGGCCGAGAGCAGCCAGACGCTGGCCTTGTCCTTCTGGAACCCCTTGATCAGCTCGGCCAGCTTGCCGAAGGCATTGGGGTAGGCCGGTACCGGCCGGCTGGCCAGATCGAAGCCGTTGGGGTGGTTGTCGCTCTCGTGCAGATCGGCCAGATCGAAGCCGGCAAAGCCGCCGCTTGCCTCCGCCAGGGTGTCGGCCGGCGGGCGGTGCTGCACGGCGGGCAGGGTGGTGCCGGCCTCGAGCCCCAGCTCGGTTTCGGTTTCGGCGTGGTGGCCGACCACGTGGTCGAACCATTGCTGCCCGTGGGCCAGGCAGGCCCGTCGTTCATCGATCGCCACCAGAGTGGCGGCCGGCAGGTAGTCGAGCAGGGAAGCGGGGCGCTCCCAGGCCAGGCCCATCAGCCGCCGCAGCCCTTCGGGCGTGCCCCCCTCCAGCAACTGCTCCAGCGCTTCCGGACTCAGCAGCTGCTCCAGCCCATCGGGCATGGCCTCGCGCAGGGCTGCGGCGATCAGCGGCCCGTAGCCGCTGGGGGTGAGCCGCACCACCTCGATCGGGTCGAGGGAGCGCTGGGTGGCGGGATCGAATTCCCGCAGCTTCTCCAGGTCCTCGCCGAAGAATTCCAGGCGCACGGGGAGCTCACTGCTCACCGGGAACACGTCGACGATGTCGCCGCGGCGACTCCAGCTGCCCTCCTGCTCGATCGTGGTGACCCGCTCGTAGCCCAGGCGGGTGAGGGTTTCGCCCAGCTGCTCGAGATCCAGGCTGTCGCCCTTGCGCAGGCTCAGGCATTGCTGCTGCAGCGCCGCCGGGGGCGGCAGGTGGGGCTGCAGGGCCCGCTCGGTGGCCACAATCGCCAGCCGCCGGCCGCCGTTTGCCTTGTTCTCCGCGCTGGCCAGTTCCAGCAGTTCGCTGAGCACCTGCAGCTGGCCCCAGGTGATCTCGCTGGTGGGATCGAAGGGCTCATAAGGGCTTCCCTCGCTGGTGGGATAGAGCTGGCAGCTGCGCCAACCCATCAACTCCAGCAGCGCCGCCCAGCGGCCCGCTTCCTCCAGGGTGGGCACGATCACCAGCAGGGACCCCTCGGTCGCCAGGGCGCTGCTGACCAGGGCCCGGGCCGCCCGGCCCGCACCGCTGAGCCGCAGCCGCTCTCTGCGCCCGATCCGCGCCCGCAGCTCGCCGGTGAGGGGCGCCTGCTGCAGCTGGCGCACCAGGGGGGCGAGGGGCATCGGTCGCAGGGGGCGGGGTCCCCGATCCTCGCAACCGGCCTCCGGCATCGGGGGGAGCCGCCCCACCGCCAACTCCCCCACAATGAGGTGGTGAAGCCCCTGGTGTGCCCGTCCTGTCTGCCCAGGCCCCTGGCCATGGTGCGTCGCCGCGATGGCAGCTGGATCTGTGCCCGCTGCGGCGGCCCCCTGGTGCCGGTGGAGCGGCCGCGCCGCAGCGCTCGCCTGCTGCAGGTCCTGGGGGGGGTGGCGATGGTGGGGCTGGCGGCGGCCCTGGCACCACCGCTGCTCACGGGCCTGCGGCTGGAGGAGCCTCCGGCGCCGCTGGCGACGGTGCTGCCGCCCACGCCTGCAGGCCTGGAGGGCATTGACAAGGACAGCCTGCTTCGCACGCTGGCCGTGGCCGATGCGGCCTGGACTCCCCGGGCTGAACGGCTCGGTAATGGCCGCACCCGCTATCACTACAAGCGGCGCAGCGGCGATCCGCCCCTCTCCCTGGCCGAGATCCGTGTGCTGATGGCCAATCCACCCACCTTCGCCACCGAGCGCAACGCCATCGTTGACCTCCTGGCCACCCTCGGGCGGGTGGGCGTACGCATCCAGCTCACCGAGCCCCGCAAGCGGGGTGCCGCAGGCGAGTGGGATCCCAGGGCCCGGACCCTGCGCATCAAACCCTCAGCCCTGAACAACGGCAGCGCCGAATTCGCCAAGGTGCTCAACCATGAAGCGATTCATGTGGCCCAGAGCTGCCGCAATGGCCATGTGCGGGCGATTCCGCGCCGCCTCGGCCTGGATGATCGCCTGCCTCCCCAGCTCCAGTCGGTGCTGGGGGAGGACGTGTATCGCTCGGCCAGTCCCCTGGAGCGGGAGCTGGAGCGGGAGGCCTATGCCAACCAGCACCAGCTGGGCCTGGGCGCTTCCCTGGTGCGCCGTTACTGCAGGCCCGCAGCCTGAGAGGCCTTCACTCGATTCGGATGCGCCCATCCAGGCTGCTCGTTCCCGTCGGGTCAGCAGCCTGATCGCTGGCCAGCACGGGGGTGGCTTTTCGATGAAGCGGGCCACTGGATGACAAAAGTCCCTGAACGACAAAAGCTTCTGAGCGACGAAAGCAGCCGAGCGACGAAAGCAGCTGAGCGACGAAAGCAGCTGAGCGACGACCGTTGTGCAGTGGCTTGGCAGCGTTGTGCTGCTGTCTTCGCTTCCTTGCTATTCAGGCGAAATCCCGAGAGGCTGAATCAGGCTTTCACCACTGTAATAGGATCCTGGCTTTTGTCTCTGCCTGGTGATTGCACAGGCTTCAGACATCAACCTTGTTCCTGATGCAAAGCGATTCTCCGGTTGCCGCCGACCCTGGGCCTCCCACGATTGCGGAGATGGAGGCCAGTGATCGTCCGTTTGTTCTCGCGGATGCCCTAGGCAATGTGCTGCGCTTCAACCGCCCCTTTGCTGAGGTCTATGGCTGGAGCGATGCCCAACTGGTGGGCGAACCCCTCGGTCTGATCCTCCCGGACGCCTTCCGGATGGCGCATCAGTTCGGGTTCTCCCGCTTTCAGGCCACCGAGCGCTCCACAATCCTGGCCCATCCCCTGCGCCTGAAGACCCTCTGTGCCGATGGCCGTGAGCTGGTCTCGGAGCACTTCATCGTTGCCGAGAAGGGTGATGCCGGTTGGCTGTTCGGGGCCACGCTCACCCCGCTGCCCGATGGCACGCCCGCCGACGCATGAATGAGGAGTCGGGCCTGGTACGGGAGCTCCGCCGTAGCCTGGCTCGCCTTGAGCTGGCCCTCGCCCAGATTGCCGATGGCCTGGCCATCACCGATGGCCAGGGACAGCTGCTCTGGTGCAACGCGTCCTTTGAGGGGCTGATCGGCCGGCCGCGGCTGATGCTGCTGGGGCAGCCACTGGCCGCCTTGCTCCGCGATGCCGTGGACGCCGATCGGGGCCTGGGGGTGGATGGTCTGGTGGCGGCGCGCCCCAAGGGCGGCAACGTCACCACCGTGGTGAGACGGGAGCCGCTCCAGGTGGTGGAGATCCATTGGCGTCCTGTCCATCTCGAGCAGCCGGCCCCTTACGTCTTCACCTTTCACGATGTGAGCGACCGGGTCTCCCTCGAGGAGCTCCGCCACCGCTCCCAGGAGCTGATGGATCAGCAACTGGCCCTGGCGGAGCAGGTGCACACCTGTCCGGTGACGGGTCTGCCCAACCGGCGGGGGCTGGCGATTGCCATCGAGGATGCACTGGTCCGTCTCGATCGCCATCCCGGCTGGCTGGCGGTGTTGTTCTGCGACCTCAATCGCTTCAAGGAGGTGAATGACACCTACGGCCACCGGGTGGGTGATCAGTTGCTGATCGAGCTGGCCCAGCGCATGAAGGAGGTGCTCAGGCCCAACGACGTGCTCGCCCGGCTGGGGGGCGATGAGTTTGTGCTGCTCTGCACCGAGCTCAAGGCGGCTGAGGATGCGGTGCAGATTGCCGAGCGGCTCCTGCAGGTGGTCGGTCGACCCTGGCGGCCGGAGATCAGTGATGTGCCCTTCGTGATCACCCCCCAGGTGAGTGTCGGCATTTCCCTCTGCAACGGCTGCGGGCTGAGTCCGGACCAGCTCCTCCATGACGCCGATCTGGCGATGTATGAGGCCAAGCGCCGCCCGGACCGGCCGGTGGTCGTCTTCGATGAGGAGATTGCCCGCACCCTTGAGTGGCGGGTCCAGATCCGCTCCGCTCTGGAGCAGGCCCTGCGCTCCCAGCAGCTCACGATGCACTATCAGCCGGTGGTGGAACTCGCCAGCGGCCGGGTGGTGGCATATGAAGCCCTCGTCCGTCCCCAGCATGCGGATGGTCGGCTGGTGTCCTCGGCTGACTTCATCGCGGTCGCGGAAACCTCCGGCCTGATTCAGGCCCTTGGTGAACTGGTGGTGAGCCAGGTGCTGCAGGATGCACGCCACTCCGGCCTGCTGGAGCGCGGCCTCGGGCTGGCCGTGAACTTCAGCACCCAGCAGCTGGGTTGCAGTGGCCTGGCCAAGGAGCTGATCGCCGCCGCCCGGCGTTTCGGGTGCCCCCCCGCCCTGCTCACCGTGGAGGTCACGGAAACGGCGCTGATCGAGCAGCCGGAGCGCACCCGCGAGGAGCTGGCCCAGCTGCGCCAGGCTGGTTTTCGGGTGGTGCTCGACGACTTCGGCATCGGCTACTCCAGCCTCAATTGGCTGGCGGAGCTGCCGATCGACGGCCTGAAGATCGACCGGAGTTTCACCGCCACCATGCTGGAGGACCGGCGTCGCCACGCCTTGATCGCTGCGGTGGTGAACCTCGCCCGGGAGCTGCAGCTGGAGGTGGTCGCCGAGGGGATCGAGTCCGAGGACCAGAGGGCGGCCCTGCTGGCGATGGGCTGCAGCCTGGGACAGGGTTTCCTGTTCGCACAGCCCCTCAGCCCGGCGGAAGCTCTGGGCTCCCCGACCCCAGGACCGCTTCCTCCAGCAGCATGTTGAACTGGAGCAGCTGGGGGTCGCTCAACTGCTGCCGGCTGGCCAGGCCGAGATGTTGTTCCAGGAACTGGCGCCCCTGGCCCGCACTCCATCCCAGCTGTGCCAGCAGCGCGTCGCTCTGCGTGAGCAGATCGCGGCGGCGCAGCGGCACGGGCACGCTGTCGGGGTCACAGCCCGGCTCGAGGGTCTCGAGGGTGCGCAGGTAGGCCAGCAGGTCGGCATAGGTGGTGATTCGGCTGCGGCTGCCATGGCCGAAGGCCCGCTCCAGATAGGCCGATTCCTGGGGCCGCTGCCAGCCCAGCCGCTGCAGTTGCAGGTCGATGCGGGCCAGTTCGCTGCTCCAGTCTTCTGGATCGCCCGGGGGTTCCTCGTGGGGGATGGGGGCCGGTGGGGCTGGGGTCACTGAGGAGTGGGGCTGGCTGTTGCTGGGGCCGCTGCTCGAGATGGCCATCTCGGCCCTGTGCTCGGCTCTGTGCTCAGCGGTGGGATCGGTTGCTGCGGGTTCGGCTGCCGCCAGCTGCACGGGCGACGGCGCTGTTGGGGGTGCCGCTGAGCGCGCCGGCGCCGTTGGGGTGGCCGCCGAGGGCACTGGTGCTCGCGTTGGTCTCGGCATTGGCTGTGGCAGCTGGATCGGCTGTTGCAGCTGGGCCTGCAGACGCTGGCGGGCCCGCTCCTCCGCCTCCTCTGCCGTGGCCCCCTCCCCCAGGGCGGAGCCGAGCAGGGCGTCGCCTTCGAGGGCCCGGGCCTCCACGATCCTGGCCCCGGCTTCGGCGTGGACCAGTCGCACCTGAACGGGCATGGCGGAACGGGCAGGCGTAGCGATCTTCCTAGAGTGGCGCTGGGCCCCTGTCTGGAAGGCGAAGCGATTGGAAGCGGAGTCGATCGAGTCGCTCACACCTCTGATCCAGAGTGCCGATCAGTGGGGGGAAGTGCTGCTCCTCCTTCCCCTGTTGGTGGCCCTGGAGGCGGTGCTCTCCGCCGACAACGCCATCGCGTTGGCGGCCATCTCCCGCCGTCTGCACGACCGGGCCCGCCAGGAGATGGCCCTCAATCTCGGCCTGCTGCTGGCCCTGGCCTTTCGGATCGGCCTGATCGTGGCGGCTCGCTGGGTGCTCAACTTCTGGCCCTTGGAGCTCGCTGCAGCCAGCTATCTGCTCTGGCTCTGCGGCCGTCACCTCCTGCTGGTGGCCCAGGGCCGTGAAGAGGGCATCGATGGGGATGAGGACGGCGACGGCCTCAGCACCGGGGGAGGCGTTGCCGGCCATGGAGGGCACGTCTCCGCCAGCCTGGCGGGCGTTGTCGCCACCCTGGCCCTCACCGATCTCGCCTTCTCCCTCGACAGCGTGGCCGCGGCCGTGGCGGTGAGTGACAGGCTGGAGCTGGTGATCGCCGGTGGCGTGATCGGGGTGATTGCCCTGCGACTCACCGCCGAGCTCTTCATCCGTTGGCTGGAGCGCTACCGCCACCTCGAGACTGCCGGTTATCTGGCGGTGGGCCTGGTGGGGATCCGGCTGCTGCTGCGGCTCGGCCTGCCGTCCTTCGTGCCGCCGGAGTGGCTGCTGTTGCTGCTGGTGCTGGGGCTGTTTACGTGGGGCTTCTCCGTGCGCAACCCGGAGCCCGCAGCGTGAGCGGCAGCGCTGCAGGAGGCGATTGATGCGGGTGGAACTGCGCCAGATCGGCAGTGATCGGCTGCTCGATTCCCTGGAGATCGAGGCCCTGGCTGCCGTTCCCCAGCCGGGCCGCTGGCTGCCCTGGGGGGACTCCTCCTTTTTCGTGCTGCAGCGCCGTCATCGCTATCGCCTGCGCAACGGTCGCTACGAGCTGGCGAGCGTGGCCCTGCAGGGCAAGGTGGAGCGCCGGCCGCCGGATGCCCGCCCCTGGGGCGAGGGTTTTGTGATCGGTGATCCCCAGTGCCGCTACAACGCCCGCAGCCCCCTGCTGCGCTGCGCGGTGCTTCCCGCCGGCCCCTGCGACCGCTGTGAGCACTTCGAGCCCCGTGGCTGAGCGCTGGTGCTGGCACCCCTGTCGGCTGGTGGCCGGCCATCGGGTGGCCTCCGGCCAGGCGGGCGACAGCCCCTATCCGGCCGGCACGATTGCCCTTCAGACCCCCCATTTCCTGGCGGCGGGCCTCGATCTGAGCGCCTGTTTCCCCGGCACCCTCAACCTCGCCTTCCCCGGCGCTGAATGGCGGCTGAGCGATCCCAGCTGGCACATCCCTGCCCTGCTCTGGACCGATCGCCATCCGCCGGAGACCTTCTCGTTCTGGCCCGCTCGGCTGCGCTGGACAGGGGCGGTTGCCCCGGTGGAGGGCTGGATCTACTGGCCCCACCTGGAGACCAAGCAGCGCCACTTTCAGCCCCCCGACAGGCTGGAGGTGCTCGCCCCCTGGATTCCCGCCATTGCCAGCGCCCCGCAGATCGAACTGGGGGTGGATGGGCGCCGCTGCCGGTTGATCCAGCCCGCCCGTCTGCGGGCCCAGCTGCTGGAATGTCTCAAGTTCCGGGTGCTGGCGGCCCAGGAGGGTTTCTTCGCCGAGTTCGGGGGGGTGGAGCCGACGGCGGATGGGCTGGCGGCCCTGCGCCGCTGGCTGGGCACCCAGGGCTTTGCCCAGGCTGCCGACCTGGGCGATCGGGATCTCCGGGCCACCCTGGCCCAGGCCCGCCACCTCTACCTGGACTGAGGACCTGCGCGATGGCGTGGGCCGCTGTGGCCGCGCGACCTAGGGTGAAGGTCACATCCCGGTGCTGAGCCCCATCACCCGTTCCACCAGCCGCCGCCAGTCCAGTGGCGATCGTCGTTCTTCCCTGAGTTCCGGGTCCCGGTCCTCCGCGAGCGCCTCTCCGCGACAGGCCTCTGCCCCCCTCTCCGCCCCTGGCGGTGCTCGCCGGCGGCGCCCCTCCGCTTCGCAGCCCCGCCTGGCTGATGCCGGCGCGGTGCCAGGGCAACGGACTTCCGTTCCGCCACCGGTGGTCGATGCGGCCGTGGCGGCCGCCTTCGCCGAACTGGGCCTGGGCCAGCCGATTGTGCAGGCCGTGGCGGCCAAGGGCTACACCACCCCCTCTCCCATCCAGCACCAGTGCATCCCCGCGGTGCTCGAGGGCCGCGATGTCATGGCCGCCGCCCAGACGGGCACCGGCAAGACCGCCGGGTTCACCCTGCCGATGCTCGAGCGGCTCCGCCACGGCCCCCATGCCCGCGGCGGTGGCGTGCGCGCCCTGGTGCTCACCCCCACCCGGGAGCTGGCCGCCCAGGTGGGCGAGAACGTCGCCGCCTATGGCCGCTATCTCGATCTGCGCAGCGACGTGGTCTTCGGCGGGGTGAAGATCAACCCCCAGATCAACCGCCTGCGGGCCGGCACCGATGTGCTGGTGGCCACTCCGGGCCGCCTGATCGACCTGCAGCAGCAGGGCGCTGTGCGGCTCGATCAGGTGGAGATCCTGGTGCTGGATGAGGCGGACCGGATGCTCGACATGGGCTTCATCCGGGATATTCGCCGGCTGCTGGCCCTGATGCCACCGCGTCGCCAGAACCTGCTCTTCTCCGCCACCTTCAGTGGCCCGATCAAGGCCCTGGCCCATGGCCTTCTGCACAACCCCGTGCAGCTGCAGGTGACGCCGGAAAACCGCACGGCCACCACCGTGGAGCACCTGCTCCACCCGTGCGACATGGCCCGCAAACCGGAGCTGCTCACCCATCTGATCGCCAGTCAGGGCTGGCAGCAGGTGCTGGTGTTCGCCCGCACCAAGCACGGCGCCAACCGGATGGCGGACAAGCTCACGGAGGCTGGCATGGCCGCCGCCGCCATCCACGGCAACAAGAGCCAGGGCGCCCGCACCCGGGCCCTCGCAGGCTTCAAGAGCGGCGAGCTGCGCGTGCTGGTGGCGACCGATCTGGCGGCCCGGGGCATCGATATCCACCAGCTCCCCCACGTGATCAATCTCGACCTCCCCAACCAGGCCGAGGACTACGTGCACCGCATCGGTCGCACCGGTCGAGCCGGTCACCCCGGCCATGCCATCTCCCTGGTGGCGGCGGAGGAGCATGAGCTGCTGCGGGCGATCGAGCGACTGATCGGCAGCCGTCTGCCCCGGGAGGAGGTGCCCGGTTTCGAGCCCACCGTGCTCAGTGCCCCACCCCTCGATCTCAGCGGGGGACGCCGCCAGGGTGGCCGGCCTTCGAGGGGCCCCGCCCAGCCGCGCCGGTCTGGAAACGGCAACAACCGACACACCCGCGACCGCTGAGCTCGGCTGCGATGGGGGGGCATCACAGGTCGCCATGCCCTACGAGCCCGGATCTCCCCAATGCCGCGTGTTGATCGATTGCAAAAGCCAGGTGGAATCGATGCTGCTCTCGCTGGAACGCCTCGACGACAGCGAACCCATCCGTGACCAGCTGCGGGCGGTGCACCAGCAGCTGGAGGGGCTCCATGCCCGTTACCGCAAGTCCACGCCAGCGCTGGAGTCAGAAGTCGGGGAATGAAGGCCGGCACTGCCGGAGCTGTTCCTGAGCTCCCGGCAGGTGGCGTAGGCGCAGGCGAGGGTGGCCACCCGCCGCCCTTGCTGGAGCCGATCCCCCTGGCTCACCACGTAGCGCCCGGAGGTTTCCCGGTAGATGCTGCACCCCGCCCCCGCTTCACCGACATAGGACAGTTCGTGGCCCATGGCTCCAGCTTCGGCTGAATCCTCTCTAGCGATTCGTGAGGGTTCCGTGACGTGTGCGTCCGCTGACGACACAGAACTTATGGGCTAGCCCCCGAGCCGGTCGCCCGGGCGGGCGCCGAGTTGTTGCAGCAGGGCCTGGCCGCTGGCCCCGGCCTTGCCCGCCAGCTGGGCCTGGCGGATCAGGAGGGGACAGCCGGCGGTGGTCACCACCAGCCCCAGCCCTGGCTCGCAGGCCAGCACCATGCCTGCCTCACCGGCATCACTGGCGGTGGGCCAGCGGCCGCAGAGGGCCGCAGCCTCGGGGGTGATCTGGTCGGCCAGGCGCTGCACCAGGGGCTCAGTGGCCAGCAGCCTCAGGCGCTCCCCGCGCCAGCTGGTGTGGGCTCCCGGGTAGAGGCCCATCACCCGCCGGTGGATGCACAGGCCGGATTGGTGCCAGTCGATGGGGTAGTCGTCCTTGTTCAGCAGACGGGCGTAGGTGAGCCCCTCTTCCCGCTGGGGATGCACCTGGAGCCGCTCCAGCCGCTCGCGCTCCGGTCCGGGGCCGGCGGCCTCGATCAGGGGAAGGGCCTCCACCAGTAGCTCGGCGGTGAGGGCGGCCAGGCGCTCCCCCAGCTGCTGGGCGTTCTCCAGCAGGCCGATCGGGATCGCCCGCTCCAGCAGCACCGGGCCGGTGTCCAGCCCCGCCTCCATCGCCATGATCCCCACTCCCGTTTCGGGATCCCCTTCGATCAGGCTCCACTGGATCGGCCCCGCCCCGCGCCAGCGCGGCAGCAGGGACCCATGGCCGTTCCAGCAGCCGAAGGGCGGCTGGGCCAGCACTTCAGGGGGCAGCAGCTGGCCGAAGGCCACCACCACCGAGAGATCGGCACCCAGGGCTGCCAGCTCGGCCTGCAGCTCGGGTTGGCGGCGGATGCGCTCCGGGGTGAACACCGGCAACCCCAGCTCCAGGGCCCGTGCCTTCACCGGGCTGGGCATCAGCTCCTTGCCCCGGCCGCGGCGACGGTCGGGTTGGCTCACCACCCCCACCAGGCGGTGGCCCGCGGCGTGCAGGGCATTGAGGCTGGGCACCGCGTAGGCCGGGGTGCCCCAGAAGAGCACGTTCATGGGTTGACTGCGTTCCTGGGCTCAGGCTTCGCCGGTGATCGACAGGCCGTCCACCCAGACGTGGGGGCAGAGGCCGTCGGGGGTGACCTTGGCGTCGCCCTCAAAGCCCACGATCGCCTGCAGCACCTGGCGGATGTCGCCCGCGACGGTGGCCGCCTCGATCGAGCGGCGCTCGCCGCCGCGCACCAGCCAGCCGTCGAAGGGCAGGGAGAACGCCCCCTGGCTGGCCTTCACCCCGGCATGCAGGGCGGAGAGGGAGTCGATCACCACCAGTCCCTGGCCGTCCCCCTGGGTGTGCTGATCCAGGCCCTGCTGGCCGCCGCCGCTGCCCGGTGCGGCCCCCACCTCGAACCAGTCGGGGCTCACCGACACCTTGGCTCCCAGGCCGGCGTGGCCGGTGGGCGCCACGCCGAAGGTCCGGGCCGTGGCCTCGGAGTGCAGGAAGTTGGCGAGCACCCCTCCCTCGAGCAGGGGCAGGGCCCGGGTGGGCGTGCCCTCGCCATCGAAGGCGGAGGAGCCGATGTTGCCGGGATGGAGACCGTTGTCGGTGATCGAGAGGAAGGGCACGGCCAGCTGCTGGCCGAGGGACTCGCGGCTGCTCAGGCTCACCCCGTCGAGCACGGCGCGGGCATTGAACAGGCTGGAGAAGGCGCCGATCAGATCGAGGAAGGCCTCCGGGCTGAACACGCAGGTGTAGTGGCCCGTGTCGATCGGGGCGTAGTTGAGGTGGCTGATGGTGCGCTCGGCGGCCTCAGCGATGCAACCGGCCAGGTCGAGGTCGGCGGTGCCATAGGCCAGGCGCACGGCCCCGGCACTGCGGGGTTTGCGCCCGGCTTCCTCCGCCCGGGCGTAGAGGTAGATGCTGGCGGTGGTGAGCCGCTGCTGGCGGCAGGCCCCGGCGCTGTTGAGGTAGATGCGCTCGCTGCGGCGCTGGGCCAGGCCGTTGTAGGGCACGGTGCCGATCGCCGGGTGGCGCTCCAGCAACTGGCGTTCAGCGTCCTTGAGGGTGTCGAGCAGGCTGAGGATCGGGGCGCTGGGTCGCAGGGGCTGATCCAGCTCCGGCAGGGGGGCGGTGGCCAGGGGCGAAAAGGCGGGGGTGTCGTCGCGATTGCCGAAGGCGCTGGCGGCCTTGGCGCCGCTCAGGGCCTTCTCCAGGCCCGCAGGGGAGAGATCGGAGGTGCTGGTGATGCCCACCAGGCCGTCGCTGTTCCACACCCGCACGGTGATGGCGCTGCGCTGGGCCCCCTTCATCTGCTTGGCTTCCCCCCGGTCGACCTGCACCGAGGTGTCGGTGCTGCAGGAGGCGCCCAGGTCCCACTGGTGGATGCCGTGGCGCTGGGCGAGCTGCTCCAACTGGCCGCGCAGCTGCTCGGCGTTGAGGGTGGTGGGTTGGGTGCCGGTGGAAACGGTCATGGTCAGCGGCCCCCCACGGTGATCGAGTCGACCTTGATGTGGGGCTGGCCCACGGTCACGAACACGCTGCCGCTCACCGAGCCGCAGAAGCCGGCGGCCAGGTCGAGGTCGTTGGCGCACATCGAGATGCGCGGCATCACCTCCCTGGCCTCGCCGATCAGGGTGGCGCCCTTCACCGGCTTGGTGAGCTGGCCGTTCTCGATCAGATAGCCCTCCTCCACCGCGAAGTTGAACTGGCCGGTGGGGCCGACGCTGCCACCCCCCATCGACTTGCAGTAGAGCCCCCGGTCGACCGAGGTGATCAGGTCGGCGGGGGTGTGGGGACCGGCTGCGATGTAGGTGTTGCGCATCCGGCTGGCGGCGGCGAAGGCGTGGCTCTGGCGCCGGCCGCTGCCGGTGCGGGCGTGGCCGGTGCGCAGTTCACCGGCCCGGTCGCTAAGGAAGCGCTTCAGCACCCCGTTTTCGATCAGAACCGTGCGCTGGGGCTCCATCCCCTCGTCGTCCATGGCCAGGGAGCCGAAGGCGCCATCGCTGAGGCCCTCGTCGATGGCGGTCACCGCTTCGTGGGCAATGGGTTCGCCCACCTTCTCGGCGAAGGGGGTGGTGCCTCGCTCCACCTGGGTGGTCTCCAGCAGGTGGCCGCAGGCCTCGTGGAAGATCACGCCGCCGAAGCGGTTGGCCAGCACCGCGGGCATCTGGCCCGCCTCCACATAGTCGGCGTAGAGCATGGCGCCGGCGCTCTCGCACACCTCCCGGGCGCTGGCGTCCGCATCCCACTGCTGCAGCTGCTCCGGCCGCCCGTGGCTGCCGTAGCGGCGGCCGATGCTGGAGCGGTGCTCGCCATCGGCGGCCAGCACGTTCAGGCCCAGCGACTGGTGTAGGCGCACATCGCGGGCGAAGGTGCCGTCGCTGGCGGCCACCAGCACCTCCTGCCAGTCGCGGGCGTAGCTGCCACGGCGCACCTGCAGGTGCTGGCCATGGCGTTCCAGCACGGCGGTGCCCTCCAGGAGCCGGGCGGTGGCCTGGGCCAGGTCGGGGCAGCGCTCCAGCCAGTCGGTCTTGGTGCTGGCGTGGTCGCGCAGGGGGGCCAGGCCCTCGAAGCCGCTGAGCCCCGCGCTGCTGCGCATCAGGCCGAGCATGCCCAGGGCCTGGTCGAGGGCCTCCAGCAGGCCTCCCTCGCTGAGGTCGTTGGTGCTCACGAAGCCATCCCGCAGGCCGCGGAACACCCGCAGGCCGGCGCCCATGCCGAAGGCCGGGCTCACGCTGGTGATGCCGTCCTGCTCAGCCAGCACCCCCAGGTGATCGGTGCGCTCCAGGAACACCTCCACCAGGTCAGCCCCGGCGCTCCGACCCGCCGCCAGCAGGGTTTCCAGCCGTTTCTGCCAGCTTTGATCGAGATGCTGCAGATCGGGGGGGGCGGAGGTGACGACCATGGGAACGGGCGAGGAACGAGGGATCGGGATCAGGGGGCGGGGAGCGGCTCTGCCGGTTGCAATCAGGTGATGCGGGCAAAAAGGCCCCGGCCGCAGGGGCCAGGGCCTCGATTACCGATGGCGCGAAGCCGCTGCTCCGGCGGAAGTCAGCGCACCGCCGGCTGGAACTGCTCGCTGCGGATGGGCTTCATCAGGAAGAGCTGGGCCATCTCCAGACCATTGGCAATCCACCAGGGGAGCTTGCGCAGGGTTTTCACCGGAGCGGGAGCGGAGCTGGCATCGGCGGCGCTGAGCCTGGCGTTGTTGTTCACCAGACGCTCCAGACCGTCCCAGAAGCGGGGGTTGCGCACATCGAGCACCACCGGGAACACCCGGGCGGAGGTCTCGTTGGTCTTGTCGATCACGTGCTTGTCGTACTCGCGGGCATCCAGCCCCAGGGCCTCATAGAACTCCTTGCGGGCCACGTCGCGCACGTACATCGTGGCGAAGACTGCCAGCAGGAAGAAACGGCACCACAGCCGGGCCCGCAGACCGCGCACCGTGTCGGGCTGGGCCTTCATCAGGGCGTCGAAGAAATCACCGTGACGGTTTTCGTCCTGGCACCAGTTCTCGAAGAAATTAAAGATCGGGAAGATCTTGCTTTCGGGGTTCTTCTCGAGGTGACGGAAGATGGCGATGTAGCGCCAGTAGCCGATCTTCTCGCTCAGATAGGTGGCGTAGAAGATGAACTTGGGCTTGAAGAAGGTATAGGCCTTGTTGGCGGTGAGGAAGCCCAGATCGAGCTGGAGCCCGAAGTCGCTCATCGCCTTGTTGAGGAAGCCGGCATGGCGGGCCTCATCGCGCGCCATGTGGGCAAAGCACTCGGCCAGCAGCGGGTTCTTTTCCTTGATGCGGCGGCTGAGCTCCTTGTAGAGCAGGAAGCCGGAAAATTCCGAGGTGCAGCTCTGCTCGAGAAACTCGATGAACACCTGGCGGGTTTCCGGGTCGAGTTTCTCGGCCGCTCCTTCAAACTCCGCGTTGCGCACGAAGTGGTGGCGGTTGTAGTCCTTGCGGAACTCCTCGCAGATGGCCTCCAGCTCCACCTCATTGGGGCGGAGATCCATCGCCGCCATGGCGTCGAAGTCGGTGGTGTAGAAGCGCGGGGTAAGGATCGTGTCCTTCACCGGATCCTTCACCGCCGGGGCATCAGGTGTGCCGACCGGTTGACCGGTCTGGACCTGGCCGGTCTCACTGGAGGTGGCGACTGCGGTTGGGGGCACCATCGATGAGCAGCACGGAGCAGTGGCTGCATCGTAGGGGGCCTGGGGCGGGAGCCGGTGCGGCGTGTAAAGCCCCTTCAGTTGGGGCCGAGCCACTTCTGGCCGTTGAGGCGCTGCACCAGGCGTGACACCAGCAGGGCGAGGGTGATCTTCTTCTCGTCGATCAGGAACGACTCCAGCAGGCTGGGGCTGGCACCTGCCTCGGCCACGGCGATCGTCTTGGCGGCGTTGATGGATTCTTCGGTGAAGCAGAGCCAGAAGCGGCGCTCCCCCGGCAGTTCACCGATCAGCATCCAGCAGTCACTGCCCACCACCGGCATGGGTCCCTGCTCGAAGCGGATCCGGGGTTCAGGCCCGCCGTAACTGGCGATCTCCTGCACCAGCGCCGGGATCAGCTGCTCGGGCACGAAGGAGGCGAAGGGGGCGTCCTCGGGGGCCGGAGGCTTCGCCGGCTTGGCGGCGGCTGGAGCGGCCTTGGCGGCCGCTTCCTTAGGGGGCGCCGGATCCTTAGGGGCTTCCGGGTTGGGTGCAGGAGTGGGATCGCTCACCGGGCTCGGGCGCCGTTCTGGGGATGGGGGCGACTTTAGTCAGGCCCGGGAGGGGGCCCCTCGGCCCGCCTGAGCAGCTCACCAGTCGTCGCTGGCACCCTCGCCCCAGTCATCGCCGCCACCGCCACTGCTGGCAGTGCAACCTCCGCCTGAGGCCACCGCCTCAGCGGGTCGGCGGATCACCCGGAAGGGAACGGCAACCGTGGGTGCCGGTTCGCCCGGTGCGCGGCTGGGGCCGGCGGCGGCCCCTGGCGTCGCAGCGGGGGCAGCGGGCTCGCTCCAGGGTGCCCTGAACCGGCCTTCCTGCTCCCGGGGCTGGGCCGGTTCCCGGTCCCACAGGGGGCGACGCACCTTCCGCGGGCCCCGTGGAGCTCCGCTGGCATCGGCGCTGCCGGTGCGCAGGGCCAGGTTGGTGCTGGTGGCGCTGAGCAGTCCGCCTCCGCCGGCGGCCAGCAGGATCCACACGCCGATCGGCAGCGCGGGACTGCTCCAGATCAACAGCCGCAGGCTCACGGCGGGCCTGGGATTCAGGGCACCGACCAGCATCACCGCCAGCAGGGGGGCAAGCAGGGGCAGAAGCAGGAGCTGGCGCAGCACGGCCGGGGCTCAGGCGGGATGCGCAGGGGAGTCTGACCCCCGCAGTGGGCCCTGCCAACGCTGCAGGGGAGCCAGTTCGTCGCCGAGCAGATCGAAGATGCGCACCACCAGGAAGTCCACCATGTCCTCGATGGTGCGCGGCTGGTGGTACCAGGCCGGCACCGGTGGGGCGATCCGCGCCCCGGCTTCGGCCAGGGCGGTGAGGTTGCGCAGGTGCACCAGGTTCCATGGGGTTTCCCGCGGACAGATCACCAGCGGCCTGTTCTCCTTGAGGTGCACGTCGGCGGCGCGCTCCACCAGATCCAGCGCGACGCCGCTGGCAATCCGCCCCACGGTGCCCATCGATGCCGGCAGGATCACCATGCCGCGGGTGCGGTAGCTGCCGCTGGCGATGGCGGACGCCTGATCGTTCCAGCGATGGCAGCGCAGGGTTCCCCGGTCGGTCGCGGTGCGGTCCCGCCAGAACTGCTCCTGCGCCTCGGGCTGGCCCGGCACCTGGATCCCCAGTTCGGCCTGCCAGACGGCGATCGCCCCCCGGCTCATCACCACTTCCACCTCTTCGCCCCCCCCCAGCAGAAGCTGGAGGGCCCGCTGGGCCAGGGGTTGGGCCGAGGCGCCCGAGATGGCCAGCACCACGGGCGCCATCGCGATCAGGCCTCGCTGAGGACTGGAACGGCCACGATCGCCTCGGTCCCGTCGGCCTCGTCGTCCGCTGCGCCCTCCTCAGCCAGCTCGACACCCTCGGGGAGCACCACCGCCAGGTCGATCTGGTGCCGCAGCGCATCCACCTTTTCGATCACCACCTCCACGGCATCGCCGAGCATGTACGCGCGGCGGTTCTTGCGGCCCACCAGCCGGTTCTGGCGGGAGCGGTACTCGTACCAGTCGTCTTTGAGGGAACTCACGTGCACCAGGCCCTCCACGTTGGAGGGGGGCACTTCCACGAAGAAGCCGTAGCTCTGCACGCCGCTGATCACTCCGGGCAGGGTCTGGCCCACCAGCGGTTCCGCCTGCCGGGCCTGGGCCATGGCCAGCAGGTCGGCCTCCAGTTCGGCCTGGAACCGCCGCCGGCCCGCCAGGCGTTGCACCAGCCCGTGCTCCAAAGCCTGCTGGAAGGGGGCCAGCTGGCTGGGGGCCAGCAGGGGCCAGTCGATGGCGCCATGGCAGGCCGGCGAGCTGAGGTCGACGCTCACCTTGTGGCGCACGCTGGGGCGGTCCTTGCCCTCGGTGAGCAGCAGCACCAGCAGCTGCTGGTTCCAGATGTCGGCGTAGTGCAGGGCGGGGCAGCTCCAGGGGGCGAAGGCAGTGGTCTCGCCATCGATGCCGGCCAGGGCATGGGCTGCGGGGCTCGGTTCGAGCTGCTGGGGGGGCATCACGGCCCGCAGCTGCTGCTGCAGGGCCCGGCTGCGATCGGTGGCGGCGAAGGCGGCAGCCAGTTCGGTGGCGCTCGCCTGGCCGTCCTCGTCGAGCTCGAGGGGAATCTCCAGGGCCAGGGCCGCCTTGGCCACGTCGTTGAGATCGCTGGGGTCGGCTGCCGGGTTGGCGCTGAAGAGGGCGGGCAGTCCGAGGGCTGCCAGGTGGCTGCCCAGGGCCCGGTCCGCCAGCAGGATCGCCTCGCGCAGCAGGGCCGAGGGATGGTGGGCGGGCAGCTCCACCAGCCAGCCCTGAAGACCCGGAACCGGGGCCGGCACCATCAGGTCAGCGAGGCTGTCGATTCCCGGCATCGCCAGGTTCAGCTCCACCGAACCCCGGCCGCGTCGCTGTTGCTGCAGCAGTGCGGCCACCTCCAGCAGCTCGCCCAGCGGCTCGAGGTGGTCCTTGAGGGGCTTGAGCGGAGCGCTGAGGGTGCGGCTCTTGGGCTTGCGCTCCACAAGGGCCATCAGGGCCTCGGCGCCCACGCTCGCCACCGGTCTGATCTGGCTGCGGCAGAACCGGTAGGTCTGCAGCGCTCCCTCCCCATCCAGCTCCAGGACGACGGAGAGGGCCGCCTGCTCCTCGCCCACCTTGAAGGCCGCTGCCTTGGCCAGGGCACCGCTGACCAGGGGCAGCCACTGGCGGCCGACGCAGAGGGCATCGGCCTGCTCGCGCAGCCAGAGATCGAGGCTGCTGCCGGGGGTGAAGCGCTCGGCCACGGCCGGGCTGTGCAGCCAGAGAACCCAGCCCCCGCCCTCGCGCTTCTCCAGCGCCAGGGCCGGCAGGCCCGGCGCTTCCCGCCCGCTCCAGAGGTCGAGCAGCAGGGCCGGCTGCGCCGTGAGATCGGTGCGCTCCTTGGCATTCAGGCTGCGCAGGCTCGCCCTGGGGGCGGCGGAGCGCTGGCTGAGGCGGTGCTTGGTGAGCAGCAGATCCAGGTCGGCCGCCTCGCCGCCGTTCACCGGCAGGCGCCGGGCCACATGGCCCTGGGGTGAGAACTGGGCCACCGGGTAGCGGTCGATCAGCACTTCCACCACCGACTGGTGTTCCGGATCGAGGTGCTCGGCGTCGGCGGCGGGCAGCTCCACGCTGGTGAGCAGGCGGTCGTCGAGGGGGGTGGCGACCAGCCGCTCCTGCTGCTGCTCCACCTGGGCCAGCAGGCTTGTGGTGGAGCGCGCCAGGATGCACTGCACTCCGCCTTCCGGCGAACGACGCCGGCCCCCCTCGCGGGTCACGTGCACCAGCACCCGATCGCCATTCCAGGCATGGTTCAGCTGGTGCTCGCGCACATAGATGTCGTCGCCGCCGTCATCGCGCAGGGCGAAGCAGAAGCCCTTGCTGGAGCAGCGCAGGCGGGCCGGGATCAGCTCCGGGTTGTCACGGCGGCGCAGGCCGGCCTCACTCACCTCCACCAGCTCCAGGCGTTCCAGGGCCTCCACGGCGATGCGCAGCTGCTGCTTTTCAGCGCTGCGGCTCAAGCCGAGGGCCTTCTCCAGGTTGGCCAGGGGTTGGGCCTCCTCAGGGGAGAGTTGGTCGAGCAGGTCGGCGACCGTGAACTTCATCGGGTCTGGCAGCTGGTTGGCGGTTGCCACCGGAGGTCGCCCCTGGGGGCGTGCGCAGATGGCGGGTGGGAGCGGTGGTCCGGGCTCGGAGCGATGCCCACGACCCCCTGGCTCCTGCTGGTTGGACTTTAGGCAGTGGGGGTGGCCCCGGCCAGGTGGCCTCAGCCTGCCTGCTCCCCCTCTGCCGCCGCCCTGGCCTCGGCCTCGCCTGCTGAGGCCTTGATGATCAGCCGCAGCCCCAGGATCAGGAATCCGGCGGAGGCCGCCAGCTGCAGGGCATCGGTGGGAATCACCGCCGAGAGGGAGCCGCCGGCGGCAGCCCCCAGCAGGCTGGCGAGCACGAGTGCGAGGGAGCTGCCCGCGAAGACGGCCCCCGGGCGGGTGGAGGTGCCGCTGATCGTGACGATGGCCAGTTGCGTCTTGTCACCCAGTTCCGCCAGGAAGACGGTGACGAAGGTGGAGGCCAGCAGGGCGAGATCCATGGGGGGTGATCGGGAGGGGGTCAGCCCTGGAGCAGATCGCTGGGCAGTGGGGTGAGGTGCACCACGGCCTGCCGGCCGAGCCAGAGGCTCAGGCCGACCATCAGCAGTCCGGCGAGCCGCTCCAGCTGGTGGGCCGGCATCACCCGGGCGAGCCAGCGGCCCAGGATCACCCCCACCAGGCTGGAGCAGATCAGCGCCAGGGAGGCCCCCACGAACACCAGCACCGGACGGCCGGACTGGGCCGAGAGCAGCAGGGCCGCCAGCTGGGTCTTATCCCCCAGCTCCGCCAGGAAAACCGTGGTGAAGGTGGTGAGAAAGGCGGTGATCCAGACCCGGCGGGGCTGGTCGGCCAGCTCCGGTTCGCCGTTGGCCGGGTCGGTCGCTTCGGCCTGGGTGGGGGACTCGCTGCTCATGGCCGGCGGATGGCCCGCTGGAATCGACGCATCACCCTGCCACGTCCTCCGTACTCACTGCGGATCTGCTGGGTGCAACAGGCGATCGCCAGGGCATGGTCCGCCTCCGTCCAGCCAGCCGGGGCGTCGCCGGCCCCACCGCCGTGTTCCGGGGGCTGGGTCTCCGGGCTGGGTTCCACGGCGCCCGCCCCGTGCAGTTCGGGGGCAAACAGGCTCACAAGATTGCTCACCCTGCAGAAATCCGGCCGCTCGCTGTACACCCGGCAGCGGCGCCCGCCGGTGTCGTAGTGAATGCACCAGCCATCGGCGCCCACCAGGGCCAGATAGGCCTGCCGCTGCTCGGGGTTGAGGGCTTCGAGGGCGTCCTCCCGCTGGGCGGGGTCGAGGCGGCAGCAGGCGCCGCAGCCGGCGATGCAGTGCCACTGCAGGTGCGGGGCCATGGCCGCAGGGCGAGGACCCTCAGCATCGCAGGCAGAGCGCTGTGACAAGCCGTCACATGGGAGGGCGGCCCGTCGGTGCGGGCCGCTCCTGCCATTTAGGCTCTGAACGTGTGATTTGCGCCACCGCGCCGGCATCCATGGGTCTCGACTTCCACCTGATTGCCAACTTCGCCGCCTTGGCCCTGATCACCCTGGCCGGCCCGGCCGTGGTCTTCATCCTCTTCTACCGCCGCGGCGCCCTCTGATCTGGAGTGCTGCGTGGGTGAGTGACGCCCTGCACGCGGGCAGCTCTGCGCTCAGGCCGCCAGACCCAGGGCCAGGGCCGCATCCTGCAGCAGGGCCCTGAGGTAGGGATGGTCGGGCGCGCTGTCGCTGCGTAGCTCCTGGCCCGCCGCATTGCGCACCACCAGCCCATCACCCTGGCGCCGGCACCAGTACAGCCGCTCCCGCCGCTGCAGCACCACTTCGCTGCCGGGATGGGTCCGCAGCCCCACCAGCTCGAGCTGCAGCGTCTCCCGCCCCTGCCAGCGGTTGCGCTGAAGGCGGTAGGCCACATCCACGCGGGGCGGGATGGCCTCCACGTTTCCCGCCCAGCGCCAGCCGATGGCCCGCTGATGGCCGCCATCCTGCTCGAGCTCCAGCTGCAGATGGCCCCCGCGCAGGATCTTCCTTTGGCGCACCAGGCAGTCGGCGCTCCAGTAGATGGGCTGGAGATGGCCGATCCCGAACGGTTCCAGCCGCTGTTGCTGGCGCAGGAAATCGCGGTTCAGCATGGCCAGGGGCACGAGGGCCTCCGGCTCCACCGGTTGACCGTCCCCGCGGGTCTGTAGCCAGGCCTGGGCCCGTTCCTCCAGCCGGGCCTGCAGGGCGGCCACCTGCTCGCCGCGCACGCTGAAACCACCCGCGGCCGGATGGCCGCCGAAGCGTTCGAGCAGGTCGGCACAGGCCTGCAGTGCTCCATCCACGGCAAACCCCTTCGGCGCCCGCACCGAGGCCCGCAATCGCCCCCCACCCTCGCCGGCCAGCAGGGCGCAGGGCCGGCTCAGGCGCTCCACCAGCCGGGCGGCGACGATGCCGATCACACCGTGGTGCCAGTGGTTCTGGGCCAGCAGCACGAAGGCGGGAGCGTGGTTGCCGTCGGCCTCCAGCAGGGCCAGGGCCTCAGCCTCGATCGCTTCGCAGAGGTCCCGGCGCTGGCGGTTGAGGGTTTCGCAGTCGCGGGCCAGCTCCAGGGCTCGCTCCGGATCGGCCGTGGTGAGCAGCTCCACCACCAGGGTCGGATCCCCCAGCCGGCCCACCGCATTGATGCGGGGAGCGATCTGGAAGCCCACGGCCTGGGCATCGAGCGGCTCCTCATCGACCCCGGCCAGCCGTTGGAGGGCCTGCAGGCCCTCCAGCGCGCTGCGGCCCAGCTGGGGGAGCCCATCCATCAGCCAGCGGCGGTTCACCCCCTGCAGGGGTGCCATGTCGGCGATGGTGCCGACGCAGAAGAGGTCGCGGGCCACCCGGAGGCCCGCCGGGCTGCCGAGGCGCTCGCAGAGCGCTGCGGCCAGCACGTAGGCAAGCCCCACTCCCGCCAGACCCCGGTAGGGGGAATCGACCGGCGTGCAGGCGGGATGGAGCAGGGCGAGGTGGGGTGGAAGCGTCTCCGGGATGGTGTGGTGGTCGGTGAGGATCACCTCCAGGCGCAGTTCCGCGGCCCGCTCCAGGGCTTCCCGTGCTGAAACGCCGTTGTCGACGGTGACCAGAAGCGGCACCCCGGCCTCCGCCAGCTGCTCCACCATGGCCGTGTTGAGCCCGTAGCCCTCCTCCAGCCGACTGGGGATCGCCGCCTGGGGGCTGGCCCCCAGGCGCTCCAGCACCCCCACCAGCAGCGCGGTGCTGGTCATGCCATCGGCGTCGTAGTCGCCGCAGATCGCCAGGCGCTCCCCCTGCCGGCATGCCCGCTCCAGCCGCGTCACGGCGCGCTCCAGGTCGGGGAAGTGCTGGAGGGGGTCGGGGGCCGGTGGGGGATCGAGCAGCTGGCCCACGGCGGCCGCGCTGGTGTGGCCGCGCCGCGCCAGCAACGCCAGCAGCGGGCCCGGCAGCGGCTCGCTTCCGGCAGGGTTCAGTTGCTCCAGCGCGGCGGGCTCGGCCAGGGACCCCAGCGGAGCCGGCAGCAGCCAGCGCTGCGCGTCGAGGGCTGGGAGCAAGAGCCAGGGGCGGATTCACCCCATTGTGGTGGCCTGGCCCGGCGTTGCCCGTAGCGTGCGGGCACTGTGGAGGGAGAAGGCCCGCCATGGCCCTGCAGGCCCTGCTCTGGGATGTGGATGGCACCCTGGCTGAAACCGAGCGCGACGGTCACCGCTGTGCCTTCAATGCGGCCTTCGCCGCCGCGGGCATCACACTCCACTGGGATGCCGTCACCTACGGGCGCTGGCTGGCCATCGCCGGGGGCCGGGAACGCATCGCCGCCGCTCTCACCGAACTCGAGCATGCCCCTCCCACGGCGGAGCGGGTGGAGGCCCTGCAGGCCGCCAAGCAGGGCCATTACGCCGCGCTGATGGCGCGGGGCGCGCTGCAGTTGCGCCCCGGCGTGCGCACCCTGATCCTCGAGGCCCAGCGCCTCGGCCTGCAGCAGGTGATCGTCACCACCAGCGGTCGCACCGCGGTGGCCGCCCTGGTGGAGCGGCTGCTCCCCGAGGCCGGCGGGGCCTTCCGCTTCTGGGTGTGCGGCGAGGATGTGGCCCGCAAGAAGCCCGATCCCGAGGCCTACCGGCAGGCGAGCGAGCGCCTGGGGCTGGCGCCCGATCAGCTGCTGGCGATCGAGGATTCCCCCGCCGGCCTGGCCTCGGCGACGACGGCAGGTCTGGCCTGCGTGATTACGCGGAGCCACTACGGCCACCATCTCGCCCCTGGCCACTTCGGCGCGGCCCGGGCCGTGCTCTCCGGTCTTGGCCCTGAGGATCGGGTGCTCCAGGGGCCCGCTTGCGAAGGCCCGGGGATCACGCTCTCCTATCTCGAGACCTTGCTGTGACGTCCCTGCTCCCCCAGCGCACCCGTTTTCAGCGCGTCAGCGCCGGCCTGGCCGAGGCGCTTTCGGCCCAACTCAGGGGGGGCTGGCGGCACCGCAGTGTGGTGCTGCTGGCCCTGCTGCTGGGTTTCTACGCCGGCGGCAATGTCACCTCCTATGTGCTCCCCCTGTTCCCCGGTGGGCGGCCGGCCATCGTGCTCACCCTGGTGCTGGCCCTCGAGCTGCTGGTGCGGCTGCGGAGCCGGATGGTGCAGGGCGTTCCATCCCTGGGCTGGCGGATCGCCGACAACCTGCGCATCGGGCTGGTGTACGCCCTCGTGCTTGAGGCCTACAAGCTGGGCACCTGATGCGGCTTGAGCGCCAGGATCTGCTCGAGCGGGGGTTTGAAGGCCCCTGGCTCCTGAGCTGCGGTATTGCCGATCCGGACGGGTGGCATCGGCGCTGGTGTGCACGCCTGCCGCCGGAGCTGCCCCTGGATCCGGTGCTGCTGCATGGGTTCGCCCTGCCGTTGCTGGAGCGGCTGCATCAGCTTGCGGGGGCTGGGGGCCGCCCCGTGCTCGCCCTCAATGCGCCGGTGGGAGCCGGCAAGAGCACCTTGGGCCGGGTGCTGGCGGAGCTGGCGCCCCTCCTCGGTTTCAGGCTCGCCGTGGCCTCCATCGACGACGTCTACCTGCCCTGGGCGGAGCGGCAGCGGGCCCTGGCCGGCAATCCCTTTGGCGTCACGCGGGTGCCGCCTGGCAGCCACGACCCTGTCCTGCTCTGCGAGCGGCTGGAGCAATGGCGCTCCGGAGGGGTGCTGCGGTTGCCCCGCTTCGACAAGACCCTCCGCGATGGTGAAGGCGATCGCTGCGCCGATCGGGTGGTGCCCGCCGATGCCCTGCTGCTCGAGGGCTGGCTCCTGGGTTGCCGTCCCCTCGGCAGTGCCCTGGTCCCCCAGCTCCTGCAGGGCAGCGAGGGGCCTGGAGAGACGCTGCGCGAGCAGGAACGCAGCTGGCTGGGTCATTGGGACAGGGCTCTTCAGGCCTACCTGCCCCTCTGGCAGAGCTGCCAGGAGCTGTGGTTGATGCATCCTCTGCATTGGGAGCTGCCGCGCCGCTGGCGCTTTCAGGCAGAGGCCCGCCAACGCCGCAAGGGCGGCGACACCCTGAGTGCCGCCGCCCTTGGGAACCTCGTGCGGGCCAGCCTCTGCAGCCTGCCGCCGCAGCTCTATCAGCAGCCCTTGCAGGCGCTCGTAGACCCGCCGGGGGATGGTTCAGCCGGCCGAAGCAACCTGCAGAAGGTTGCCGGGCAGACCGAAGGACCCATTGCAGGCTCCCTGCCGGCTCGCGATGCGCTTCGACCCGTGGCCGCCGCCCTGTTGGATCAACGGCGCCGGCTCCACCACCTGCTGGTGGCGGAACCGGCGCCGGCGGCCAGCTGAGGAGCTGTGGCTCAGCTCTCGCTGCTCTCGTCTTCGCTGATCGGGTAGACGAAGCCCTGGGAGCGACCGCTCAGCACGGCCTTGCCGAGCGACATCGCCTTGCGGGCGGCGTCTGCAGCCTTGGCTTTCCAGTGGGCATGGCGCTGATTGCGCTTGCCTTTCGAGGTTTTCTTCTTGGGAACAGCCATCCCCGACTCACAGCCAAACGATGATCTTCCCTGCCCGACTGGCCTTTCGTCAAATCGCTAAGCTCCAGCCAAAGACGGACTTCCGTGAGCGCCAGCCCTGTTCCGGCCCCTGCTCCTGCGCCGGCCGGCCAGCCGGCAGCCCCCCAGGCTGAGCCTGCAGCGTCCCGCTCCACCCCTCCGAGCCTGCGCGAGTGGTTGGACGGAGAGGGTGCCGCCCCGCAGCCGACCTACAGCCAGCTGCTCAAGGACATCCGCACTGGCCAGGTGCGTGAGCTCGAACTCTCACCCCGCCAGCGGGAGGTGCGGGTGCAGTTCAAGGACGGACGCCAGGCCCGCGTGGCCATGTTCAGCAACGAGCAGCAGGTGTTGCGCACCGCCGAGCTGGCCGGCGTGCCCCTGAGCGTGCGGGACGACCGGGCCGATGCGGCCACGGCCTCCCTGGTGTCCAACGGATTGCTGGTGCTGCTGCTGCTGGCCGGTCTGGCCCTGCTGCTGCGCCGCTCGGCCCAGGTGGCCAACCGGGCCCTCGGCTTCGGCAGCAGCAAACCCCGCCTTCAGGCCGAGGGCAGCGTGCCGGTGCGCTTTGAGGACGTGGCCGGGATCGCCGAGGCCAAGGAGGAGCTCCAGGAGGTGGTGGCCTTTCTCAAGGCGCCGGAGCGCTACACCGCCATCGGCGCCCGCATCCCCAAGGGCGTGCTCTTGGTGGGTCCCCCCGGCACCGGCAAGACCCTGCTGGCCCGGGCGATCGCCGGCGAGGCCGGGGTGCCGTTCTTCTCGATGGCCGCCTCCGAGTTCGTGGAGATGTTCGTGGGCGTGGGGGCCAGCCGGGTGCGGGATCTCTTCCGCAAGGCCAAGGCGAAGGCGCCCTGCATCATTTTCATCGATGAGATCGATGCCGTCGGTCGCCAGCGGGGTGCTGGCATCGGTGGGGGCAATGACGAGCGCGAGCAGACCCTGAACCAGCTGCTCACCGAGATGGATGGCTTCGCCGAGAACTCCGGAGTGATCCTGCTGGCCGCCACCAACCGGCCGGATGTGCTCGATGCGGCCCTCATGCGTCCGGGGCGCTTCGACCGGCGGATCACCGTGGATCTGCCCGACCGCCGGGGCCGGGAGGCCATCCTCTCGGTGCATGCCCGCACCCGGCCCCTGGGGGAGGGGGTCTCCCTCAGTGACTGGGCCAGCCGCACCCCAGGGTTCTCCGGGGCCGATCTGGCCAACCTGCTCAATGAGGCAGCCATTCTTACCGCCCGGCGGCAGCAGACCAGCATCGATGAGCAGGCCCTCAACGACGCCCTTGAGCGGATCACCATGGGACTGGCCGTGGCGGCCCTGCAGGATTCCGCCAAGAAGCGCCTGATCGCTTACCACGAAGTGGGCCATGCCTTGCTCACCACCCTCGTGCCCCATGCCGACCGCCTCGACAAGGTGACCCTGCTTCCCCGGGCCGGGGGTGTGGGCGGCTTTGCCCGCACCATGCCCGACGAAGAGGTGCTCGACTCCGGCTTGATCAGCAAGGCCTATCTCCAGGCTCGCCTGGTGGTGGCGATGGGTGGTCGGGCGGCCGAGCTGGTGGTGTTCGGTCCCAATGAGGTCACCCAGGGTGCCTCGGGCGACCTCGATCTGGTGGCCCGTATCGGCCGTGAGATGGTGACCCGCTACGGCTTCTCTCCCCTCGGGCCCCTGGCCCTGGAGGCGGAGGGGCCTGAGGTGTTCCTCGGGCGCGACTGGTTGCGCTCCCAGCCGCACTACTCCGAGGAAACCGCCCAGCGCATCGATACCCAGGTGCGCCTGCTGGCGCGCCAGGCGCTCGATCAGGCGATCGCCCTGCTCACCCCGCGTCGTGCCCTCATGGATGCCCTGGTGGAGCGCCTGATCGCCGAGGAGACCCTGGAGGGCGACACCTTCCGCAGCCTGGTGGAGGCGGATGAGCGTCGCCGCATCGCCTCCGGTTCAGCCGGTGAGCCCTCCGCTGAACCGGATGTCAAGGCTGCGCAGGTAGGTGTGTAGCCCCGCGTCCTGAATCGGCAGCAGGCGGGCCATGCGGCCGCTCTCGTTGGCGTGGGCGTGCCAGTGGCCCGGAGGGGTGATGAAGGCCCCGCCTGCTTCCCAGTCGATGCGGGTGGGGTTGCGGATGGTGCCGTCGGCGTTGAGCTCGGTGCCCACCAGGGTGTAGCAGCCGGGATCGCAGTCGAGGATGAGGTCGAGGGCCACCGACTGGTGGCGATGCGGGGGCTGGACGGCCCCCGATGGCACCACCCCGAGCATGGCCCAGAGGGTGTGGCTCACGGTGCGGCTGGCAGGAAAGTCGGCATGGGCCAGCAGCACGCTCAGGCGGTTGCTGCGGGCGGCGGAGGGATCGGCGAGCAAGGTTGTCAGTTCCTGCTCCAGCCGGGCCGCCGGGTAGTGGGTGGGCTCGAAGCGCGCCCGGCTCGGCTGCACCCCGAGATGCTCCAGGAGGGGGCCGTCGTGCACCCAGTAGAGGACGCTGGTGGCTTCGGCCTGGAGCAGGGGGGTGGGCCCCCAGGGCAGCACCAGCAGGTCGCCGGCCTGCCAGCGCAGGCGCCGTTCCCCCCATACCAGCTCTCCGGACCCCTCCAGCACATGGAACAGGGAGCTGGTGGCCTCGGCCGCGGCCTTGAGGCCCTCGCCGGCCTCCAGACGCAGGAAGTGGGCGGCGAGGGCAGGGCTGGTGGCGGGGCCGGGGCAGCCCAGCTCGACGCTGAGGTCGAGGGGGATCACCCGGGTGGGGCCGGCCTGGTGCAGACTAGCGGGCCACTGGCGATAGGGCACGGGCTCGGTGAGCCCGGCCCGCACGGGATTGGCGGCCTGGCGGTAGTCGTACACCAGGGCTTTGGCCTGCCAGTCGCGGGCCAGCTCTGGGGAGTGGATCGGGGCCTTGGTCATGGGCAGGTACTCCCGGATCGGGTCTGAAATAGTTAACGAAACCCTATTGAGCGGGAGGTGGCCCCTGACGGGCTGCCTCCCCTGCTACGGATCAGGGCCAGAGATCAGTGGGATCAGCGCCGCCGATCAGCCGCCGGCCACGGCGGGCACGATCGACACCTCGTCGCCGTCGTTGAGGGCGGTGGCCTCGTTCTCGAGGAAGCGGATGTCCTCGCTGTTCACATAGATGTTGAGGAAGCGGCGCAGCTTGCCGCTCTCATCGCACAGGCGGGCCTGGATGCCGGGGAAGCGGGCCTCCAGGGCCTCCACCAGGGCGCTCACCGTGCCGGCCTCGAGGCTGACGCTGGCCTCGTCGTTGGTGAACTTCTGCAGGGGGGTGGGGATCAGGACCTGGATGGCCATGGTGGTGGAGATAAGGAGAAAACGGGGGCAGGACTGCCGCCCTGGGGATCTGGAGCGCCTGGGTGCAGATCAGCCGTTGGCGTGGCTGGCCTGGGCCTGCTGCCAGGCGGCGTTGAAGCTGTCGAGCTGGGCCTCGATCGTGTAGGGCGCACCGATCGCATCCACCACCGCTTCGGTCGTCTTCAGACCGTTGCCGGTGATGTAGGCCACCGTGCGCTCCTCGGGGTTGATCTTGCCCTGCTCCACCAGCTTCTTGAGCACCGCAATCGTGGTGCCGCCGGCGGTTTCGGTGAACACGCCCTCGGTTTCGGCCAGCAGCTTGATGCCCTCGATGATCTCGGCGTCGTTCACCGCGGCGATCGTGCCCTGGGTGGCGTTGGCGATGTCGATGGCGTAGGGGCCATCCGCCGGGTTGCCGATGGCGATCGACTTGGCGATGGTGTTCGGCTTCACCGGGGTGATGAAGTCGCGGCCTTCGGCGAAGGCCTGGGCGATCGGGCTGCAGCCCTCCGCCTGGGCTCCGCTGAAGCGCACCGCCTTCTCCTCCACCAGGCCGCACTTGATGAATTCATCGAAGCCCTTGCGGATCTTCGTGAACAGGGAGCCGGAGGCCAGGGGCGCCACGATGTGGTCGGGCAGCTCCCAGCCCAGCTGTTCGATCACCTCGTAGCCGAGGGTCTTGGAGCCCTCGGAGTAGTAGGGGCGCAGGTTGATGTTCACGAAGCCCCAGCCGTAGGTGTTGGCAACCTCCGAGCACAGGCGGTTCACCTGGTCGTAGTTGCCCTTCACCGCCATCAGGGTGGGGTTGTAGATCAGGGTGCCAAGCACCTTGCCCAGCTCCAGGTCGCTGGGGATGAACACGCAGCACTCCAGGCCGGCGTGGGCGGCAATGGCGGCGGTGGAGTTGGCCAGGTTGCCGGTGGAGGCGCAGCTCACGGTGGTGAACCCCAGCTCGCGGGCGCGGGTGAGGGCCACGCTCACGACGCGGTCCTTGAAGGACAGCGTCGGCATGTTCACGCCGTCGTTCTTGATGTACAGGCTCTTGAGGCCCAGGCGGCGGGCCAGGTTGTTGGCCTTGAGCAGGGGCGTGAAGCCGGTGCCCACATCGATCGGGTCGCCCTCGATCGGCAGGAATTCGCGGTACCGCCAGATCGAGGCGGGTCCGGCTTCGATCGTGGCGCGGCTGACGCGGCTGCGGATGGCGTCGTAGTCGTAGACGACTTCCAGCGGGCCGAAGCAGACGTCCTCGCAGACGTGACGAGCGCCCGGCTCATAGGCATGGCCGCATTCCTTGCAGCGCAGGCCGGTGAAGGTCGAACGGGAGAGCGTGGCTGTCACGGCGCAACCGGGGCGGGACGTGGAGGCTAGCAACGGCAACCGCCGTGGATCACAAAGCCCGATCTTGGGTGTCGGGATTTTGAGGATGGCTTTGCGCGGGGAGGCGCTGGCTGGATCCGGCCGGTCGCCGGCGGTAGCTTGTGGCGAACTCCAGCGTGGGCGGACCTGGCTCGCCCCCACCCCTTTGCTCAGTCGCTCTCGCCTTCGCCTGCCGGTTGTGGGGCTCCTGTTGGTGGCCCTGGGTGTGGCGGTGGGTGCGGCGATGGTGGTGCCACGCCTCTGGATCGAGCACCGCTGGTTTGAGCAATTCCAGGCGGCACCGGTGCTGTGGCGGCGCTGGTTGCTGCAGCTGCTGGCCTTCGCGGTGGTGATGGGGCTGGGGGTGCCGCTGCAGCTGCAGCAGCTGCAGCGCTGCTGGCGCCTGCGCCAGGAGGTGAGCCGCAAACGTCTGCAGGAGTCACCACTGATCGCGCTCGGGCACTGGCCGCTGGTGCTGGTGCTCGGGGTTCTGCTCTTGCTGCTGGCCGGTGGCCTCACCTATCTGCTGGTGCAGGCCCGTGATCTGATCGCCGCCCCCTTCAGCGGCAAGGTCATCACCGGGATCCCTGTGCTGGCGGATCTGCCCCCCGGGTTGTTCGTCGGCCTGGGGGCAGTGCTGCTGCCACCGTTGCTGCTCTGGCCGTTCACCACCCTGCGCATCGCCCTGGCCGCAGCCCTGGCGGGATCGGCGACGGCCCTGGCTCGTGGCTGGAGCCTCTGGTTGCCGGCGCTGCTGGCGGTGCCGTTCGCCGAACGGGATCCGGTGGCCGGCTTCAACCTCGCCTTCACGGTGCTGCAGCTGCCGGCGCTGCACCTGCTGGTGAGTGTGGTGATCGCCCAGGCGGTGGTGGGTCTGGCGGGTTGCCTCTGGTTGACGCTCACGGAGGGCAGCAGCCTCTCCGATCTGCGCTTCCCCGGCCTGAGCCGCCAGCAGCAGCGGGTGCTGCAGCCCCAGTTGGCGGTGCTGGCGGTGATGGCGGCGCTGAGCAATGCCCTGGCGCCCTTCGATCTGATGGTGCAGGGCAGCGGTGTGGCGTCGGGTGCCGGCTTCGTCGATCTGCACGTACGCCTGCCGCTGCGGCTGCTGTTCGCCGGCCTGCTGCTGCTCACCAGCCTGGGCCTGCTGGTGCCCCTGCCCCGGAACTGGCTGCGCCGTGGCGCCCTGATTCCCCTTGCCACCACCGCCCTGGCGGTGCCGTTCGTTGAATGGATCGTGGCGCCCTTGGTGCAGCGGGTGTGGGTGCAGCCGCGGGAGCTGGCCCTGGAGACGCCCTACCTGCGCCGCTCCATCCAGGCCACCCGCCGGGCCTTCGGCCTTGAGGCGGTGCAGGAGCGCACGCTGGAGCCCACCCAGCGGCTCACGGCCGCCGACCTGGCGGCTGCACCGGGTACTCTCAGCAACATCCGACTGTGGGACAGCAAACCGCTGCTCGAATCCAACCGGCAGTTGCAGCAGCTGCGCCTCTACTACCGCTTCCCCTCCGCGGCGGTGGATCGCTATCCCCTCAGCCCCGATCCAGCCCGGCAAGGCTCCCAGCAGGTCCTGATCGCCGCCCGCGAGCTCGACACCGCCGCCCTGCCCAAGGACTCGCGCACCTGGCTGAACCGCCATCTCGTGTTCACCCACGGCTACGGCTTCACGGTGTCCGCCGTGAATGCCTTTGGCCCGGATGGACTGCCTCTTTATTTCGTCAAGGACCTGGGCCGCGGCGGCAAGGTGCAGGGCATTCCCGAGCTGGGCCTCCCCACCGAGACGGTGCGCGAGGCCCTGCCGGTGGGCTCACCTCGCCTCTACTTCGGTTCGGGCAAGGCCCCCTATGTGATCGCCCCCACCCAGGTGCGTGAATTCGACTACCCGGAGGGGGAGCTCAACGTCTACTCCCACTACCAGGGCAGCGGTGGTGTGCCGATTCATGGCCCCCTCGATCGGCTGATGGCGGCGGCTTATCTGCCGGAGCCGCGTCTGCTGTTCACGGGGTCGCTCACGCCGCGTTCGCGTTTGCTGCTGCGCCGGCAGGTGAACGACCGCCTCGCGGCCCTGGCTCCCTTCCTGCGGTTTGAGAGTCAGCCTTATCTGGTCACCGCCCGCGTCGGCCAGACCCCTGGCTACGACCGCAACCAGCATCAGTACTGGATGCTGGATGGCTTCACGGTAAGCCGCAGCTATCCCTACGCCGATGCCCATCCCAGTGGCATCCGCTATCTGCGCAACCCGGTCAAGGCGGTGGTGGATGCCTACAACGGTCAGGTCTGGCTGTATGTGAACGATCCCGAGGATCCGATCCTGCGCACCTGGCGTCGCGCTTTCCCGGAGCTGTTCCTGCCGCTTTCGGCGATGCCCAAGGCCCTGCTGGCCCACATCCAGGTGCCCCAGAGCCAGTTCGCGATTCAGGCCGAGCGGATGCTCCGCTACCACGTCACCGACGTGCGCACCTTTTACAACGGCGACGATGTCTGGTCGATTCCTCTGGAGATCTATGGCACGGCCAATACACCCGTGCGCCCGTATCACGTGACCGTGCAGCTCCCGGGGCAGACCAAACCGGAGTTCGTGCTGCTGCTGCCGTTCACCCCCCTGAAGCGGCCGAACATGGTGGGCTGGCTGGCGGCCCGCAATGATCCGCCCAACTACGGCCAGCAGCTGCTGGTTCGTTTCCCGCAGCAGCGGCTGCTGCTGGGTCCGCAGCAGATCTCCTCGCTGATTGAACAGGATCCGGCCATCAGCTATCAGTTCGGCCTCTGGAACCGCACGGGCTCGCGGCTGATCCACGGCAACCTGCTGGTGCTGCCGGTGGGCCGTGGGCTGCTCTACGTTGAACCGATCTACCTGCAGAGCAAGAACAACGACCTCCCCACCCTGGTGCGGGTGGTCGTCACCGATGGTGTCCGCTTCGTGATGGAGCGCAAGCTGCGCGATGCCCTGGACAAATTGGTGAGTCCACGTCCCAATCAGGGGTTGACCCTGCCCCTGCCGCCTGATGCGGCGGCGCTTCCCTCCCCCTGAAGGCAGCCCTCAAGGCCCGGGGCTCCTAGAGCAGGAAGAAGCAACTGGCGAACAGCAGCACGTAGATCATCACCAGGAAGGCGCCCTCAAACCAGTCGAGGGTGCTGTCTTCGGTGACCCACTGCACGGCGAACACCGAGGCGGTGACGGCCACCATCGCCTGGGGGTTGAAGAAGATTCCGAGCGGCCGGCCGATCAGGCTGCCCAGCAGCACCAGCAACGGCAGCACGAACAGCACGATCTGGATGCTGGATCCCACGGTGGTGGCCACGGCCAGATCCATGCGGTTGCGCTGGGCGGAGCGCAGCGAGATCACGAACTCGGCGGCGCTACCGAACATCGGCAGCAGGAAAACACCGGTGAAGAAGTTGCTGAGCCGGAACTGTTTCACCGAGGCGGCCAGGCCATCCACCAGCGCCTGGGAACTGAACACCAGCACCACCGTGGTGACCACCAGCACCAGCAGGGCCACCGCCAGAGGGTGGTGGCCATGGTCGGGACTCTGGCCCTCTTGGAGGAGCGCACGGTCGTGCTGGAGCTCCTGTTCCAGTTCCTCCGTCTCGAACGGCTGCGGCCCTTGGCGGAACAGGTCGCCGTGGGTGAAGAACTGGTAGACGTAGGAAAGGGCGTAGAACACCAGTAGCGCCACCGCCAGCAGCAGCGAGAAGTTCTCGTGGTGGCCCCCGCTGCGGAACATCCCCAGGTGGTTGAGGGCCGATGGCACGAAGGCCACCATCATCACGGCCAGCAACAGCTTGGAATTGAGCAGCGCCGTGTTGGTGCTGATGGTCATGCGCCGGTAGCGCAGGCCGCCCACCAGGGCCGCCACCCCCAGCACCAGCAGCAGATTGGTCACCAGGCCGCCCACCAGCCCATCGAGCACCACCTCGTAGAGGCCGCCGGTGAGAGCGGAGTAGGCGATCACCAGCTCCACCAGGTTGCCGAAGGTGGCATCCAGGCAACCGCCCCACTGGTCGCCGAGGCGCTCGCTGATCTGCTCCACCGCGCTGCTGATCAGATGCGCCAGCGGGATGATCGCCAGGCCGTTCAGCAGGAAGATCAGCAGCGGGTTGATGCCGGTGCCCTGGTGGTCTACCGCCAGTCCCAGGGGCACGAACATCAGCAGTGGCGTGAACGGCGAGCGGAAATAGGCCGCGATCTGCTGCAGCACAGGCTGGGGACGGGCAGGGGCTGACATGCGGGCCGAGACAGCTCCCGGAAGTTTGAACGGCCGCTGTGCC